>JAHFVC010000280.1 GCA_023264765.1 Mycobacterium sp.
CAAGGCTTGCAGGAGCGTTTCTCTATCGACGCCGAGCAGGCCGATTATGTTCTGGGCCTTCAGCTTCGGCGCCTGACCAAGCTCGATGTGATCGAACTGCAGGCCGAGGCGTAGAAGCTGGATGCGGAGTTCGCCGAACTCACCGAATTGGTCGAGAATCCCGACGCGCGCCGGGTGGTGATCGACAAGGAGCTCGTGGAGACCGCCAAGCTGTTCAAGGGCCCCGAGTTCGACCGGCGCACCGTGCTGGACTTCGAGGCAACCCCGACGAGCACGAGTGCCGACGATGACGGTCCCCGCGAGCGGAAGGTCAACGCGGCCTGGCGTCTCGATGACCGTGGTGTGTTCTCCGACAGCCACGGCACCCTGCTGACCTCGGGCCTGGGTTGGGCCGTGTGGACCGACGGCCGGATCAAGTTCACCACCGGCAGCGGGCTGCCGTTCAAGATCCGTGACATCCCGGTGGCCCCGGACATCACCGGGCTGCTGGCATCCGGTGTGCTGCCCGAGGGCTACCACCTTGCGTTGGTGACCCGGCGCGGCAAGATCCTGCGGATCGACCCCGCCGCGGTGAATCCGCAGGGGGCCGCGGGCAATGGGGTGGCCGGGGTGAAGCTCAGCGGCGACGACGCAGATGACACCGTCATCGCCGCACTGCCCGTCTCCTGCGAGAACGGCGAAGCGATCCTGTCGACGTCCGAAAAGGGTTGGAAGGTAACCGAAGTCGCCGATATCCCGGTGAAGGGCCGCGGTGGCGCCGGCGTCGGGTTCCACCCGTTCACCAGCGGGGAGAATGCATTGGTGTCGGCGTCGATCTCGACGACCGGGTACGTCCGCGGCCGTAAGCCGGTGCGCGCCGAGAAGCGCGCAAAGGCTTCGATCAAGGGTTCCGGTGCCGACGTGACGCCCGCGGAATAGCCGATCACTGCCCTCGCCGGCGCTCGGCGAGGGCAGTGATCAGGATCGGATGGTTCAACTTCGCAGCGCGCGACCCTCCACGTCGGGCACCTTGCCCAGCAGGATCATGATGCCGTCGATGAACGGCCAGATGCCTCCGATGCCGAGCGTCAGCCAGGTGACCGCGATCTGCGCGACGGCGATTTTGGTGTAGCCGAGGTAGAAGCGGCCGAGCCCGAAACTGCCCAGGAGGATACCCAGGAGGCCTGCGGTCACTTTGCTCTTGTCGGAGAGGGGTCCGCCGGTCTGCGGGTCTACGCCCGGGTAGGCCGACTGCGGGGCGTTGTACGGGGGCTGAGGTGCTGTTGTCATGCCGCTAATCGTCTTTGCCGGCCTTGGAATAATCTTGGAGGCCGCCGGACCGTTCAGCGGCCGGCCGCCGTAGATGTCACCCCGGGCGGGCGGGTTGCTCGTAATGGGCGACAAGACAACGAAATTCGGCCGTCCTGTTGCCGACGCGACCTACTTCTCCAAGGTGAACTGGACGACGTCCATCTGGCCGTTGCGGAACAGGTCGGCGCATCCGGTGAGGTACTTCATGTAGCGGTCGTAGACCTCGACGGACTGGATGGCGATGGCCTCATCTCGATGCGCCTGGAGGTTCTCGGCCCAGATGTCGAGGGTCCGGGCGTAATGGGGCTGCAGCGACTGCTCCCGGGTGACCCGGAAGTTGGCGGCATCCGCGTGCTGCTCGACCTTCTCGATCGAGGGCAGCCGTCCGCCCGGGAAGATCTCGGTCATGATGAACTTGGCGAAGCGGGCCATCGCCCAGGTCAGCGGAATGCCCAGCTCCTTCGCACGGTCGGGATGAAGCGCGCAGATGGTGTGCAACATCATCACCCCGTCGGCGGGCAGGAGCCGGTGGGCGGTGGCGAAGAAGTCGGCGTACCGGTCGAAGCCGAAGTGCTCGAATGCGCCGATGGACACGATCCGGTCCACCGGCTCGTCGAACTGTTCCCACCCCTGCAGTAGCACGCGACGGCTGCGGGGCGTGTCCAACGCGTCGAACTCAGCCTGGACGTGCGCGGCCTGATTCTTGGACAGAGTCAATCCGATGACGTTGACGTCGTACTTCTCCACGGCTCGACGCAGCACCGCGCCCCAACCGCACCCGATGTCGAGCAATGTCATACCGGGTTGGAGCCCCAGCTTGCCCAGCGACAGGTCGACCTTGGCCAGTTGCGCCTCGGCCAGCGTCATATCGTCGCGCTCGAAGTAGGCGCAGCTGTAGATCTGCGAGGGGTCGAGGAAAAGCCGGAAGAAGTCGTCGGAGAGGTCGTAGTGCGCCTGTACGTCTTCGAAGTGCGGTCTCATTGATTCAGCCATGGCCTGCGGCCTTTCGCTTGAACGTGTGGTGCGGTCAATATGTCGACTCGACGTGCGCGTCTCGGCCGCGGGTACTGCCGCCGACTACATGGTAGGCGGCAACGCACAAAAGCTCATCGGCAACCTTGCACGGATCTGACCGATCGGTCTAATATCTGACCATGCGGTCAACATCGGACACGACGTTCACCGAACAGGCCCGGCGAGCGCAGATCGTGACCGGTGCCGCGACGGTCATTGCCGAGATCGGTTACGCCCAGACATCCGTCGCGAAAATCGCCGACCATGTCGGCATCGCGAAAAGTGTTGTGCTGTATCACTTCAAGACCAAGGACGACATCATCGCCGCCGTGATCGCGGAGGTCTTCGGCGCCGCGGCCACCCACATGCTCCCGGCATTGATCGCGGCGGAGACACCGTCGGATCGACTGGGTGCCTACATCCGCTCGAATATCGCCTTCATCGACGGAAACCGGGTCGCCGCCATCGCCATGCTCGAGATCGTGACCGGCTACCGATCCTCCGCCGGCCGGCGCCTCGACCAGGTCGCCGAGCCGAGCGACGACAATCCCCTGGATCCGGAGGCTATTTTCGCCGAAGGTGTTGCCAGTAGAGACTTTCGACCCTTGTCACCCACGTTCATGAAAAACGCGCTGCGCGCCGCTCTCGACGGGGCGGTGTGGGAGCTGGCCCGCAATCCGGAGTACGACGTCGTCGGCTACGGCGAAGAGTTGGTCACCACCTTCCACTTGGCCACGCGGCGGCCGCGATGACCCGCATCGTGATCGCGGCCTTCGGGACTCGCGGCGACGTCGCACCGTTGACCGGCTTGGGCCGGACGTTGGCGGACCAACTCGGCGCCGAAGTCACCCTGGCCGCGCAACACCCGTATCGGCAGATGGTCACCGCGGCCGGCTTGCGATTCGCCCTGCTGCCGAACGACACCGAGCGATCTACCCGCGAATCCAGCTACGGGCAAGCCGTCGTCGACGATGCCCGCATGCGCCCGACAAAACAGGTGCTCGTCCAGATGCGCGAAGACCTGACCGGCGTCGGAGAGGCCATCGCCCACGCCGCATCCGGCGCCGATCTGCTGCTGCTGGAAGGCCCTATCGGCTCTCTGCTCGGCTACCACGTTGCCGAGGCCCTCGACATTCCCAGCATGGGAGCTTTCCTCCAGCCCGTCAGCGCGACAGGCGAATTCGCTCCCCCACCGCTGACCGCACGATCCTTCGGCCGCTGGGGAAACCGAGTGGCATGGCGGTTGGGTGACACCGGCGAACGGGTCTACACACCGCTGGTCGACGGGCTACGCAAGAATCTGGGTCTGCCCGCCGCATCGCGAGGTGCATATCAGCGCCGCCGGGCCGACACCTGGCCGGTGCTCTACGGGTTCTCCCGCCATGTGGTGCCCCGCCCGTCGGACTGGCGGCCCGGCCTCGACGTCACCGGGTATTGGTGGCCCGCCGACCCGGCCGGTTGGCGCCCTCCCGACTACGTCGTCGACTTCCTGCGCGCCGGTCCGGCGCCGGTGTACGTCGGACTGGGGAGCACCGCCACCGCCGACAGCGAGCGCTTGTCAGAACTCGTTGGGTCCGCGTTGCGCAAGGCCGGAGTACGGGGCGTCGTGCAATCCGGGTGGGCCCGTCTGCAGGGGGACGGCGACAACATCCTCACCGTCGACGACCTGCCGCATTCCTGGCTGTTCCCCCAGATGGCCGCCGTCGTCCACCACTGCGGCGCCGGCACCGCGGCCGCGGCCCTGCGCGCCGGCGTGCCGTCGGTCCCCGTCACCGGAATCATGGACCAGCCATTCTGGGCGCGCCGCCTCCACACGCTGGGCGCTGCCACCGCACCGCTGCGCAGGGTCGCGCTCACCGCGGACGACCTCGCTGCAGCGATCGGTACCGCGATGACCACCGAGGGCCACCGGCGCCGTGCGCTCGAACTGTCCCACCTGATCCACGACGAGGACGGGACAGGCAACGCCGCCGCCCGCATTGCGACCCAGTTGGAACAACGACGTCAGGAGGCCCGTGATGGCCAGTGAAGAATTGATGGGACATGCGCTTCTGGCCGGCGGGATCGTCCTCGCCGGCGGCGCGATAGGTGCCGGTATTGGCGACGGTGTCGCCGGTGCCCAATTCATCGCCGGTGTCGCGCGCCAACCCGAGGCGCAGTCGCGGCTCTACACGCCGTTCTTCATCACGGTGAGCCTGATCGAAGCCACCTTCTTCATCAACATCGCATTCATGGCGTTGTTCGTGTTCGCCACACCGGGCGGCTGACCTGGCATTCAACTGAGAGCGCGCTACCGGGTCAATAGCTCGGCTACACTCTCACTGAATCGTTAGCTAGATCCGGACTTGAGGGGCACGCTGTGCAGAAGTCGAAGCGCCGTTACGCTGCGGCGACGCTGGCCGCTTTCACCCCGTTGGCCGCCGTTTCCGTCATCACTGCCGCACCCAGCTCCGCTGCCTGCGGCGAAGGCAAGATCGATTTCAACGGTAACTGCGTCGCCGAGACCTGCAACAAGGGTTCCGTCCGTACCGAGAGCGGCCTGTGCAGCAGCGGGCTCTCCGAGGCACTGCGCAAGGCACAGCCACCGGCCATCTCGAAGGTGACGCCCATGGAATGGGCCAACTCCTACTCGACGATCGACTCGGTGCGGCGCTTGCCGGGAACGCTCAACGACATCAACAGCGTCGCGAACCTGGCCATCGATATCCCCACCAGCATCACGGGCAGCTTGAGCGATATCGGCAGCACGTTCTACCTCCTGAATCAGATCGGTGGTGGCGGATCCAGTCTCGCGACCCCGTTGTCAGCGGCCGCGAACGTCGCGCAGGCCCTGCCGTCCCCGGGCCTGCCCAAGGTCGGCGTACCCAAGCTCAAGATGCCGAAGCTCTTCCAGAACTGCCTGCCGGTCAAGCTCGTCTTCTTCCGCCCCTGCATCTGATCCCGTTCACGCCGCCAGATTGCGCTTATTGCGCAGAAGTGCGAGTGAAGGTCACCACAACGACAATCTCGCGGGACGTTTTGTACCCAACGCACGGTAGAGGCCACCGAAGTGACCTCTACCTGCGTATTCGCTGGAGCGAGTGACGGGACTCGAACCCGTGTAAACGGCGCAGCGGGCGAGCGTTCACTACAGTTCGCAAGTGGTCGTGAAAGTGTTGCGCAGCAATACAATCCGTTCACAACAGTTCACTATCGTTCCATCGAGTTAGCGGCGTGTCGCGACCGTTTATGCGGGGAAAATACGGGAGTCACCACCTGCTGTCTCACGCTTGCTCTCTTCCAGCACGCGCAGTTCTCTGTGAGTAGCCTGCGCCGTTGCTGACGGTCCCGCTATATTGCGCGGATGAACAGTGGTGTGTTCCGGGTGCTTGCCGCCGCGGCGCTCAGTGCCGCGGGTGTGGCGGTGGCGCTGGCGGCCCCGGCGAACGCTGGCTGCATGGTGAACATGCTTGGCGCCCAGTACTGCGACGCACCGCCCAAGCCGGACGGTACGTGGCAGCGATGCTGGGCGACTGGGCAACAGATCTATCCGGTGTACAACGGAAACCCGGGATTTGGCGTCGTGCCGGCGATGGGCAACTGCTACACCGTCAATCCCGCCGAGCCCTGGCCAGTCGTGCCAATCGGGCAGCCGCAGTACTACATCGAGGGCTGAACGCATGAAGACCGTGTCTTTGCCTCTCGCGATCGGCGGTGCAGCGCTGGCACTCGCTGTCGGTGCAGGCGTCGCCACGACGATCGCATTGACTACCCGGCCGGATAGCGACCGCCAGGCAAGCTCCTCGGCCTCGACATCAACGCTGCCCGTGAAGATTTCGGTTGTACCGCCGACGCGGACAACCACAGAAGTTCCCCCGTCGGGCGTGGTAGGTCAGCCGGTGACCAATGGTGGCATCAAACTCACGATCAACTCGGTCTCTCAACCAGCCGACATCCCGCGAACCGATGGCGACGTTCCACCGAGGTCCGGCGCGAAGATCGTCAGGGTGGACACGACCATTGAGAACGTAGGCCAGAAGTCGATAGACCTGACCTGCAGTTATCCAGTTGCGAACAAGATCTACGACTCAAGCAAGCGTGAATTCGACACCGTCGACGATCTGTATAAGATCCCTGGGAATCCAGAGTGCAATGCCGATCTGCAGCCGGGTTTCAGCTCCCCAATGTCATACGTCTACGAGGTGCCCGTCGACGCCAACATCGAATTCTTCGGGTTCGCTGATTCTGAAGTGAACTACGGCGCTGATCTAAAGTTCGTGACGATCGGCTAGCTCGGTCGTACGGGCTAGCCGGGTCTGCGGTCCGCACGTGTCGACCGTTCGACGGATAGTAGGCACGAACCCTCTGCGCGTAATTGACGGGACCGCTAGCCTGCCTAGCTATGTCGACGACCCCATCGGGCTGGTACCTGCCGCCACGCCCCGAGGACGAGATCGCCGGAGATGTGCCCGATGTCTACACTCCGGAATCGCTGCCCCCGCGCACCGCGGCGCTCCCACCTGCGCCAGCAGGCTGGCACCCAGACCCTCAGTCGCCGGGGATCCTGCGCTACTGGGACGGCACCGGGTGGACCGAGCACCGCGCAGCTGGCGGCCCGCAGGCAACCGCGGTCGTCTACAACAACGTCACCGCCACGAGCAGCGGTAGTGACGCCGGCATGCACCTCATTCTGACGATCTTCACCTGCGGCATGTGGCTACCGATCTGGATCCTCATCGAGATCATTCGAGCGGTCAGCCGATGAGCACCAGAACAGTCGTGTGCACTCACTGCGGAGCCAAGTTGGAGGCGAAGAATTCGGCCGCCCAACAGTTCCGCTGCCCGAAATGTGACAAAACTTCACCCATGCCGCCATCGCCTTCGCCGGCACCCACCGCGCCGCCCGTCGCACTGGCGCCGGCACCGGCCGCCCCGTCGGCACTGAACCAGTCGACCATCCGAACTGTCGTCATCTCCGTCGTCGCGACCCTCGTCGTCCTCGGCGGCGGATGGTTCGCCTGGAGCGCGTACACCGACCATCAGAACACCGAGAAGACCCGCGAAGTATCGGCGTCAGTCAGGGAATCGATGCAGACCAAATTCAGCAGCGACTCTGATCTCAGCAAGTACGGAATCAAAGTGCAGTCAGTGGATTTGATCCGTATCTCCGATACGAAGTACGACGGCATGGCCACCGTGACGACATCGAAATCATCGTTGGAGCATCAAGTCAAAATCGACGTGACGGCCGACGGTGAGCACACCATGTGGCAGGCGGCGCCGGGAGCAATGATGTTCCTCATCCAAGAGTGAAAGGGAACCCGCGGACCGTCGCGTGCGTCTAACCCAAGTATGGACGACGACGAACTGACTCGAATCCTCCGCGACTTGGCCACCTCGTTCGGGTGGCCCGACCAACCGATCGCCGAGCCAGGCCGCAAACCTACGGCCCGCTCTACCTGCAATCTGACCAGAGACCAGAAGTTTCCAGCTCTGCCATTTCGGCTTCACCCTTCGCAGGCGATGCCGTCTCCATCTCGATCCTGGGATGACTTGTAGTCGGGATCACCCTGCGGGATGTTGTACCTGCCGTCCTTGTGCGCCTCGGTGCAGTTCTTGTACGGGCCAGCCGCCGCCGCGATGGGCGCGGCGACTACGCCCGCAACCGCGATCAGAGTGACGGCAATCAGAGCACGCACCATCGGGGATACCTCTTCGAATCTCAACGGCTGGCATAGTGTTCCGGCCGTGGCGAGATGGCACGCTACAACGGTCCGAGGTGCGGTGATTCCGGAATTCGCGCAATGTCCGCTCTTCGACTGACATTGCTCGTGAACCCGCTGCGCATGTTTACGGGCGCGACTACTGTCCGCGGATATGAGACCCGTGGTCGTCGCTGTGTTGGCAGTGACCCTCGCCGCCTGCGGCACCACGAGGCATGTCGAACCTGCTGCACCGAGCACGTCGTCGTCCTCTGCAGTCGGGATGCCTGACCGCATCTCGCCCATTCCGATGACTACACCGCCCGGATGGACGCCGGACGCTACACCCAGCTCGTGTGACCCCGCGCCAGCCCGGCTCGTCCAAATGATCAACGCCGGTTTCACGAACGGCGAGCACATCGAGGATGTCGCAGCACTTGACGGCCCCAGTGCGAGCACCTACGTCGCAGGCAACATCTACGAAGCGTCGGGCGCGCGCGGGTCCAGTCACAATGCGTGGCTCTACCGCGACGGCGCGATCTACGCGCTTTCGAAGGATGCCCGCAAGCACACGCTCTTCACCGATGGTCGCGACATCGCCGACGCAGACTTCTTCACCAGTGCGGACTGGGAAACGCTGGGCGAGTGCATCAACGCGGCGGCGAGGGCAGCTGGGAAATAGGCGGAACCGATCGGCACCCCGCTGCGTCTAACCCGGGTATGGACGATTACGCCGCACTGACGGAGGTTCTCCGCACGCTGGCCGAGTCGTTCGGTTGGGGCCGATTCAGCGACCGTCGATTCCCGCCCTCGATGTGCACCGCTCCCCCA
>JAHFVC010000281.1:0-8170 GCA_023264765.1 Mycobacterium sp.
AGGGCAGCAGCCCGGCCAGCGCCTCGGTGGCGCCGACCTTCACATTGTCGCCCGACACCCGCCAGTCGGCGGCCAGCGCCAAGGCCAGTCCGGCACCGAGCGCGTACCCGGTGACGGCGGCGATCGTGGGCTTCGGGATACCGGCGACCGCATCTACGGCGGCGCGGGACGCGGCGGTTACGCTCGCGGCGTCGCTGGGGTGCAGCTTGCGCAGTTCCGGTACGTCATCACCCACGCAGAACACCTCGTGGCCGCCGAACAGGATCACCGCGGCAACCTCCGGATGCGCACCCAGCTCCGCGGCGGCCGCACCGATCTCGCGGTACATCTGGCGGGTCAGCGCATTGCCGGGCGGCCGGGACAGCACCAGGGTGCCGATACCGTCGGACACCGCGGTGCTGACGAATTCGCTCACGTCGGCGTCACATCGGAGTTGGCGTACCCCTGCGGTGCGCGCCGATTACGGGCCTCGTTGTAGCGGGCGCCGTCGAAGAACTCGATGTCCCAGTCGCCGGTCCCCTTGTCGGCCGACAAGCTGGGCTCCATCGCGACGATCTTGCGTTCGGTGGCCAGCACCTCGGCCACGGTGCGCCCGTTGAGCGAGTCGAGCTGCGACCACGTCGGCGGGAGCAGGAACGAACGGCCCTCGGCGAACTCGTCGAGCGCGGCCTGCGGAGTGGACCAGAACGCACGGTCGCTCTCGGTGTTCTCGCCGTCGGCACGCTGGCCCTGCGGGATGGCACCGACGAAGAAGTACGTGTCGTAGCGGCGGGTGCGCTCCTCTTTCGGGGTGACCCAGTTGGCCCACGGCCGCAGCAGGTCGGCCCGAAGCACCAGCTTCTCGGCGCGTAAGAAGTCCGCGAAGGACAGTGAGCTGTCGGCCAGCGCCGCGCGCTGCTCCCGGTACACCGACGCATCGTCGACGAGGACGTCCGAGTCGTCCGCCGCGCCGGCGAACAACACCCCGGACTCCTCGAACGTCTCCCGGGCCGCTGCGCACACCAGCGCCTCCGCGAGGTCGACGTCGACGTTCAGGCGCTCGGCCCACCAGCCGGGTTCGGGGCCATACCAGGCGATGTCGGCGTTGTTCCGGTCGCGCTCGTCGACGCCGCCGCCCGGGAAGACCATCACACCCGCGACGAAGTCCATCGCCGAGTGCCTGCGCATCAGGAAGATCTCCAGCGACTCGGGTGTGCCCTGATCGCGAAGCAGCATCACCGTCGAGGCAGGCCTGGGAACCAACGGCTGTGTCATGCGTGGATCCGCCTCCGGCTTCTCACTGAACGTCACGCGCGCCTCCTGTGTGCCGCACGGCCGCGGACGCGCCGTGCGAAATAGCGTCCGTCGACCATCTCCAGGGCGATCGACTGCCCGAAGGCGGTGGACAGATTCTCCGATGTCAGCACGTCGGTGAGGAGGCCGGAGGCAACCACTGCGCCCTCGGACAACAGCAGGCAGTGGCTGAAGCCGGGCGGGATCTCCTCGACGTGATGGGTGACCAGCACGATGGCCGGGGCGTCCGGATCGGCGGCCAGATCGGCCAGCCGGGCCACCAGTTCCTCGCGGCCGCCCAGATCCAGACCGGCGGCGGGCTCGTCGAGCAGCAGCAGTTCGGGGTCGGTCATCAAGGACCGGGCGATGAGGACGCGCTTGCGCTCGCCCTCGGAGAGGGTGCCGTAGGTACGCATCGCCAGATGCTCGGCCCCGACGCTCTCCAGCATGTCGACGGCTTGTTCGTAGTCGACGTCTTCATAGGTTTCGCGCCACCTGCCCAGGACGGCGTAGCCGGCCGAGATCACCAGATCGCGGACCACCTCGTCGTCGGGAACGCGCTGGCTCAGCGCGGAGCTCGACAGTCCGACGCGGCTGCGCAGTTCGGCCATGTCGGTGCGGCCGAGCCGCTCGCCCAGCACGAGCGCTGTGCCCGACGACGGGTGGTCGACGGCCGCGGCGATGCGCAACAGCGTGGTCTTGCCCGCCCCGTTCGGGCCGATCACCACCCAGCGTTCGTCGAGTTCGACGGCCCAGTCCAGCGGCCCGACCAGGGTCTTTCCCCCGCGGCGCAGGCTGACCCTGGCGAAATCGATCAGCAGGTCGGGATCGGCTTCACGTTCGCTGTCGGGCACTCGCCCATCGTAGTGTCGGGCCCCTGCCCGGTCCGGGAGCGCCCCGCGGCCCCGAAATCGTGGAACAGCAGCCGCCTCGGCATGACGCGCAGGATCAGCTGCACCAACGGGCCGATCCCGAACGCGTACACCAGGGTTCCGATGCCGACCGTGCCGCCGAGCAGCCAGCCGACCGCCAGCACGGTCGCCTCGATCGACGTGCGCACCAGCCGCACCGACAGACCGGTGCGGGCGACCAGGCCGGTCATCAGCCCGTCCCGCGGCCCGGGACCCAGCCCGGCGCCGATGTAGAGCACGGTGCTGACGCCGTTGAGCAGGACCGCGCCCAGCATCAGGGCGATGCGGGCGGCCAACGATTCCGGTGCGGTCAGGATCGCCAGGCCGGCATCGACCGTCACCGCGATGACGATGACATTGGCGACGGTGCCCACGCCCGGTTTGTTGCGCAGGGGGATCCAGGCCAGCAGGACCACGACGCCGACCACCGCGGAGGCAAGCCCGATGGTCATCGGGGTGTGCCGGGTGAGGCCTTGATGGAAGACGTCCCACGGGTCCAGGCCCAGGCCGGCGCGCACCATCATGGCCATCGACAGGCCGTATCCGGTGAGCCCGAGCAGCAGCAGCGACGCCCGGGTCAGCGGCCGCATCACGAGTGGTCCGGGAAGCGGGCCCGGATGGCGTCGAGCTCGTTGCGCACGCGACGGGCGTCGGTGTCGTTGCGGGCCACGCGGTTGTAGGGCCCGGAGCGCGGATACTTCGAGGCCAGTCTAGATAGCCAGTTCTTTCTCATGGCTCCAGTTTCAAACCAGATTGGCTTGCCAGTCCATAGCCAGTTCGGCAATACTGGCCTCAAATGTTGACAACACTGGCTCGCGAATTGGGAAACTGGCGCACCTCCAGCGCCAGTGGACCCGCTTATTCCGGACTGGCTGACGCCATCCGGTTGCTGATCATCGACGGCCGGGTGCCGGTCGGGTCCCGGCTGCCCAGCGAACGGGCCCTTGCCGATGAGCTACGGGTGTCGCGCACCACGGTCACCGCGGCGTTCACCGCACTGCGCGAGGACGGGTACCTGCAGGCTCGCCGCGGGGCGCGCAGCACCGCCGCGCTGCCGCCGCGGCCCGAGTCGGTCACCGAATCCGCGTCCACCGCCGCCGTCAGCCTGGCCGCGGCGGCGATGTCGGCTCCCAGCGCCCCGGTGCTGGAGGCGTTCGCCGCAGCCACCCGGGACATCACCCCGTATCTCAGCGACACCGGCCTCGATCCGACCGGGGTGTGCTCTCTGCGTACCGCCGTCGCCCAGCGGTACTGCGAGCGGGGGCTACCCACCGACCCCGGCCAGATCATGATCACCAGCGGCGCGCAGCATGCCATCGCACTGATCCTGGCCACCTTCACCGAGCCCGGGGACCGGGTTCTTGTCGAACAACCGACATATCACGGTGCGCTGTCGGCCATTTCGACCGCCGGGGCGCGCGCGGTCCCGGTCCCCCTGACCGACGCCGGCTGGGAAATCGACGCCGTGCACGCGACCATCCGGCAGCTGTCCCCCAGCCTGGCCTACCTGATCCCGGACAATCACAACCCGACCGGATTCACCATGCCGGCCGACCAACGAGTTCAGTTGGGCCACATCATCTCCGACTCCCGAACCCGGACCGTCATCGACGAGTCGATCCTAGACATGTGGACCGACGAAGCACCGCCGGCGCCGCTGGCCTCGATGGTGGCCCGCCGCGACCTGGTGCTGACCGTCGGATCGATGTCGAAGTCGTTCTGGGGCGGGCTGCGCGTCGGCTGGATCCGAGCCGAGAGCAGCACCCTGGCGACCATTGCCGCGATCCGTCCGTCGTTGGACCTCGGCACGCCGATACTCGAACAGCTCACGGCGGCAAGACTTCTCGAACAGCGCGACGAGGTACTGCCCGAACGACGCGACCTGCTGCGCACCCGCCGGACCTATTTGCTGGATCTGCTGGCGCGCCGATTGCCCGACTGGCGGCCCGGCCCGGGACCCAACGGGATCTCGCTGTGGATCAAGCTGCCCGCACCGATGAGCACGGCACTGTCGGCGTCTGCTTCGAGATTGGGCCTCGACCTCCCGGCCGGCCCGCGATTCGGCGTGGACGGCACCCTGGAGCGATTCGTACGGGTGCCCTACGCGCTGCCGGAGCCCGCCCTCGACGAGGCCGTCGACCTGTTGGTCCGGGCGTGGGGGTCGATCACCGGCGCCGTCGAACCGGAATCACACGCCTTGGTGGTCTAGCCGCCCTGGCTCTGCTGCAGCGCGATGCATTTCCCGTAGTTCTCCGGCGTGCACGGGATCCCGGCGACCGTCGAGTAGCCGTTGCCCGGCAGGTAGTTGGTGAGCGGCGGCCGCGCGTCCGGCGGCGCCACCACGGCGTTTCCGCTGGTACTGCTGCCCTTGCCGGCTCCTGCGACACAGACGCCCTCGAAGTGGCTGGGCCGGGTGCCCCACGGGCAGTCCGCCGAGGCCGGTGCCGCCAGCACGATCGCTCCCCCGGAGATCGCAGCAGCGCATGCACCCAGAAGTATCGTCCGTTTCACCAGCAACATGTCTCCACTGTAAACGTGCAACGCCAGAAGGGCGGCACTAGTCCGGGATATCGACCCGGCGCACGGTCCCGTCCACCGCGTCGGCGGCTTCTATCTCGCCGCGCGTCACCCCGAGGATGAACAGCACCGTATCCAGGTACGGGTGGCTCAGCGAGGCATCGGCCACCTCGCGCAGCGCGGGTTTGGCATTGAACGCCACCCCGAGCCCGGCGGCCGAGAGCATGTCGATGTCGTTGGCCCCGTCACCGACGGCGACGGTCTGTTCCATCGGGACACCGGCCTGCTGGGCGAAGTCGCGCAGCGCCTTGGCCTTGCCGGGCCGGTCCACGACCGGGCCGATGACGCGCCCGGTCAGCTTGCCGTCCACGATCTCCAGTTCGTTGGCAGCCACGTAATCCAGCATCAGTTCGTGGGCAAGCGGATCGATCACCTGCCGGAAACCGCCGGACACCACCCCGCAGTGGAAGCCGAGCCGGCGCAGGGTGCGGATCGTGGTGCGGGCGCCGGGGGTCAGCTCGAGTTCATCGGCGACGTCGTCGACCACTTGGGCGGGCAGTCCGGCCAGGGTGGCGACACGCTCCCGCAGCGACTCCTCGAAATCCAGCTCGCCACGCATGGCGGCCTCGGTGATGGCCGCGACCTTGGCCTCGGCTTCGGTACCTGCGCGCGCGGCCAGCATCTCGATCACTTCGCCCTGGATCAGGGTCGAGTCGACGTCGAACACGATGAGCCGCTTGGCACGTCGGGACAGGCTGTAGTCCTCGAGTGCGATGTCGATACCGAGTTCGACGGCGACCCGCGCCATCGCCGCCTGCAACTGGCCGTAGGCGCCGCCCGTGGGCACGGACACCCGCAGCTCCAGTCCGGTCACCGGATAGTCGGAGACGCCCCTGATGGTGTCGATGTTGACGCCGAGTTCGGCGGCCTCCCGGGCCACCACCCCGAACGCCTCGGCGGTGATCGGCCGGCCCAGCACCACGATGGTGTGGGTGGAGGGCTCGCGCATCACCGGAAGGTCGCTGCGCTCGATGGTGACGTCCAGTCCCACACCGTGGATGGCGGCACGGACGCCCTCGGCGAACGCCTCCCCGTCGGCCACCTCGGCGGGTGCCGAGATCAGCACCCCCAGGGTGAGCCGGCCCCGGACGACCACCTGCTCCACGTTGAGCAACTCGACGTTGTGCCGCGAGAGCACCTCGAAGAGCGCCGACGTGACACCGGGTTGATCGAGTCCGGTGACGGTGATCAGTACCGACACCTTGGATTCACTCACCGAATCAGGTGCGGACGTTCTCGTGGTCGAGCCGGGTGACGTCGCCGTCGGAAGGGCCGTGCGCGCGTCCGATGTGCGCCTCGGCGCGCATCCGCTCGACCATGTGCGGGTAGTGCAGCTCGAATGCCGGGCGCTCCGAACGGATCCGGGGCAGCTCGGTGAAGTTGTGCCGCGGCGGCGGGCAGGACGTCGCCCACTCCAGCGAGTTGCCGTAACCCCACGGGTCGTCGACCATGACGGGCTCGCCGAACCGCCAGCTCTTGAACACGTTCCACACGAACGGCAGCGTCGAGATACCGAGGATGAACGCGCCGATCGTCGAGATCACATTCAGCGTGGTGAACCCGTCGGTGGGCAGGTAGTCGGCGTAGCGGCGCGGCATGCCCTCGTCACCCAGCCAGTGCTGCACGAGGAACGTGGTGTGGAAACCGATGAAGGTGAGCCAGAAGTGCAGCTTGCCCAGACGCTCGTCGAGCAACCGGCCCGTCATCTTCGGGAACCAGAAATAGATCCCCGCGTAGGTGGCGAACACGATGGTGCCGAAGAGCACGTAGTGGAAGTGCGCGATGACGAAGTAGCTGTCGGTCACGTGGAAGTCGATGGGCGGGCTGGCCAGCAGCACACCGGACAGACCACCGAGCAGGAAGGTGATCAGGAAGCCGACCGAGAACAGCATCGGTGTCTCGAAGGTCAGCTGCCCCTTCCACATCGTGCCGATCCAGTTGAAGAACTTGATACCGGTCGGCACCGCGATCAGGAACGTCATGAACGAGAAGAACGGCAGCAGGACCGCGCCGGTGGCGTACATGTGGTGTGCCCACACCGCGACCGAGAGCGCCGCAATACCCAGCGTCGCGTAGATCAGGGTGGTGTACCCGAAGATCGGCTTGCGCGAGAACACCGGGAAGATCTCACTCACGATGCCGAAGAACGGCAGCGCGATGATGTACACCTCGGGGTGTCCGAAGAACCAGAACAGGTGCTGCCAGAGCAACACACCGCCGTTGGCCGGGTCGTAGACGTGGGCGCCCAGGTGCCGGTCGGCCGCCAGGCCGAACAGCGCCGCGGTCAGCAGCGGGAAGGCCAGCAGCACCAGGATCGAGGTCACCAGGATGTTCCAGGTGAAGATCGGCATCCGGAACATCGTCATGCCGGGGGCGCGCATGCAGACCACGGTGGTGACCATGTTGACGCCACCGAGGATGGTGCCCAGACCACCGACCGCCAGGCCCATGATCCAGAGGTCGCCACCGGCTCCCGGGGAGTGGATCGCGTCGGTCAGCGGCGAGTAGGCGGTCCAGCCGAAGTCGGCGGCACCGCCGGGGGTGATGAAGCCGGCGATGGCGATCAGCGCGCCGAACAGGAACAGCCAGAACGAGAAGGCGTTCAGCCGCGGGAACGCGACGTCGGGGGCGCCGATCTGCAGGGGCAGCACCAGGTTGGCGAAGCCGAACACGATCGGGGTCGCGTAGAACAGCAGCATCACCGTGCCGTGCATGGTGAACAACTGGTTGAACTGCTCATTGGACAGGAACTGCAGACCCGGCAGGGCCAGTTCGGTACGCATCAGCAGCGCCATCAGGCCGCCGATGAAGAAGAAGATGAAGCAGACGACGCAGTACATGATGCCGATCAACTTGTGATCGGTCGTCGTGATCAGCTTGTAGATCAGGCTGCCTTTGGGGCCCATCCGCTGCGGGAACGGCCGCCGTGCCTCGAGTTCTCCGATTGGGGGCGCTTCGGCTACCAACAGATCCTCCATAAAAAGTCGACGGGTCATCCCGGCACTGTCTGTTCGTGATCTTATCCCCCATCACCGCCCACGGCGGCATGGGTCCTACAAACTGTCGTAGTTTCGCGTCGGGCGACGAATGTTACCGTCGGCGACGTGCTGTTTCCCACCGCGCGCATCGCCAGGGCCACCGCTGCCGCGACCATCATTTCGGCTGTCTCGCTGCCCTTGTTGACCGGCTGCGGCGGGCAGCAGCCGGGCGAGCCGACCACCGCCGCGGGAGCGCCGATCACCAGCACCACGCGCATCGCCAGCGCAGGCGTTCTGGGCAACCAGCGCCGTCCCGACGACTCCTGCGCGCCCGACCCCGGGCCGGCCGACCCGGCGCCACGCGCGGTGACCAATGCGCCGGCTGCAGGGGTGCCACCGACGACCGAGGTACGGGGTGACCCGCAGCGCATC
>JAHFVC010000281.1:8180-8803 GCA_023264765.1 Mycobacterium sp.
GCTGTGCGCACTGGGCCTGCAGGGCCGGGTCGTCGGAACCACACAGCCGCAGCCGTCATATCTGGGCGCGACGATCCACGACGTGCCCGGCGTCGGGGACACGACGGCGCCGAACCTGGACGCCGTCGGCCGGGACACACCCGATCTGATCCTCGGCTCCGCGACCCTGACGCCGACGGACTTCGGCGCCTTGGCCCGGCTCGCACCCACCGTCTTCACCGGAGCACCGGGTGCCGGCTGGCGGGACACGCTGCGCGCCGTGGCCGCGGCGGCCGGGCGGGCCGAGGCGGCGACCCGGATACTCGACGGTTTCGACGCCGATGCCCGCAAGACCGGACAGCAGAACGACGCCCCGCACTACCAGGCCTCGGTCGTGCAGTTCACCGAGAACACCGTGCGCGTCTACGGCACGGACAACTTCCCCGGCAGCGTGCTGCGCGCGGTCGGCGTGGATCGTCCTGCCGCCCAACGGTTCACCGACAAGCCGTACCTAGAACTGGCCCCCGATGCCGACCTGTCCGCAGCCGACGGCGACATCGTCTACCTGTCGTTCGACTCCCCCGCGGCCAAGGACCACGCGGCGGCCGTGCTGGACAGCCCGGCCTGGCGCAAGCTCTCGGCCA
>JAHFVC010000282.1 GCA_023264765.1 Mycobacterium sp.
GGGCCTGGATCCAGACCTGGAACCAGAACCCTCGGCCCTACGTCTGGACCAAAACCGCCGACCAAATCCTGGCCAGCATCGGCAACTACTGCACCCGAATTAATGACTCAGGACACTAGCGACCCGTAGCCGCGCAGGCGCAGTCGAATTCGTTCTCCAGACCGCGCGGCAGCGCGGTGCCACGGAAGATGCCGCTGGCCGGCGTGGCCGAGGACAGCGCATCGGCGGCCAGGATCATCGCCGCACCGGTCCAGGTGGTGCGCTCCTCGGGCCAGCGCTTGCCGTCGGCGAACACCAGCCCGGTCCAGTACGAGCCGTCCGTCTCGCGCAGGTGCTGCATGGCCGCGAATTGCTCATGGGCCCTTGCCTTGTCACCCATCGCATCCAGCGCCATCACCAATTCGCAGGTTTCGGCGCCCGTCACCCACGGCCGGTGGTCCACGCACCGGATACCCAGACCGTCGACGACGAAGTCATCCCAGCGCTCCTCGATCCGGGCCCGCGCGGCCGCGCCGCGCACCGCTCCGCCGAGTATCGGGTAGTACCACTCCATCGCGTGGGTGTCTTTGGGGCTGAACGCTTCCGGATGGTCGGCAATGGCATGGCCGAGCTGGCCGACGGCCACCTCCCACTCGGGCTGCGGTTCGTCCAGATAGTTCGCCAGCGCCAGCGCACACCGGATGCTGTGGTAGATGCTCGCGCAACCGGTCAGCAACGCCTCGTCCATCATCCCGGCGTCGCTTCTGGCCCAGCTGATCTGGCCGCCCGCAAGCTGCATGCTGAGGACCAGTTCGATGGCCTTGCTGACGGTCGGCCACATCTGCTGGGCGAAGCGCCGGTCCCCGGTGATCAGCACGTGGTGCCACACCCCGGTGGCGATGTAGGCGCAGAAGTTGCTGTCGGTGTTGGCATCTTCGATGACGCCGTTGCGCGACTGGATGGGCCATGAACCGTCGGCGCGCTGGGTGGTGCGGCACCAGTCGAATCCGGCGCGGGCCGGCTCGAGCAAACCCGCCACCGTCAGCGCCATCAGGTTCTCGACGTGATCCCACGGGTCGGTGTGTCCACCCACCGACCAGGGCACGGCTCCGTCCGATTCCTGGGTGGCGGCGATCGACTCCGCGGTCTGCACACATTGGCGCGGCGTCAGCACGCCTGGCACACCGGGAATCTCATGGCGGGCCATGATGGCCTACCCGCCCGGCTTGTCGAAGGCCGCCGGCTTGTCAAAGTATAAAGCGACGCTCTTACCGATCAGCGGGTTGAGCACGTCCTCGGCGGCACGGGTCAACCACGGCCGGCTCATCATGTCCCAGACCAGCAGCTTGTGATACGCCGTGACGGCCGGGTGCTTCGGCTTGTCCACGCCGACAGCGCATTTCAGCCACCAGAACGGGGCGTGTAGGGCGTGGGCGTGATGCGCGCCGGCGAACCGCACACCGCGGGAGGTGATCTTGTCGCGCAGTTGGTCGGCTCGGTAGATGCGGATGTGTCCACCCTCGTTGGCGTGGTATTCATCCGAGAGCAGCCAGCACACCTTCTCGGGAAGCCAGCGCGGCACCGTCACCGCCAACTTGCCGCCGGGCTTGAGAACCCGCACCAGTTCGGCGATGGCTGCGTCGTCGGCCGGCACGTGCTCCAGGATCTCCGAGGCGATGACGACGTCGAAAGTGCCGTCGGCATAGGGCAGGTCCAGCGCGTCACCCTTGACCGCCTCCGCGCGTGCACCGGCGGGTGCCTCGCCCTGATCCTTCATCGCGGTCAAAATGGCGTCGACGTCGTTGAGGTCCTCGACACTCTGGTCGAACGCGATGACATCGGCGCCCCGGCGGTAAGCTTCGAAGGAATGCCTACCTGCGCCGCAACCCACGTCGATCACTGCGGTGCCGGGCCCGATACCCAGCCGGTCATAGTCGACGGTCAGCACAACGTCACCCTCTCGATTGCCTTCTCGTACACTGAAACCGTCTGAGCGGCAACAGATTCCCAGCTGAATACGTCCAGTGCCCGCTGGCGGCCCGCGGCCCCGAGCTTGCGGCGCTGGGCCGGCGAGTCCAGCAGTTCGCCGAGCACCGCGGTCAGCTGGCCGATGTCACCGGGAGGCACCAGTCGGGCGCATTCGCCTTCGGCGCCCAGCACCTCGGGAAGCGCTCCCGCGCGGCTCGCCACGATGGGCGTGCCGCTGGCCATCGCCTCGACGGCGGGCAACGAGAATCCCTCGTAAAGAGAAGGGATGCAGGCGATCTCCGCCGAGGCCAGCAAGCCGGCCAGCTCGTCGTCCGGCAACCCGCTGGAGCTGTGCACGATATCGGAGATACCGAGTTCGGCGATCAGCTTCTCGGTAGGTCCGTTGGGTTCCAGCTTGGACACCAACTGCACGTCCAGGTTGTGGTGCGCCCGCAGACGGGCCACCGCATGCAGCAGGTTGCTGACACCCTTGAGCGGCACGTCGGCACTGGCGATGGCGATGATGCGACCGGGCACCCGATGCTCGGTGGGCCGGAACAGGTCGGTGTCCACGCCGAGCGGCACCACATGCAACTGGTCGGCGGCCACCCCGAAGTCCTCGGCGATGTCGGCGCCCGACGTGGTGGACACCGTCAGCAGTTCGGGGATGCGGCGCGCCACCCGCTTCTGCATCTCCGCGAAGCCGTACCAGCGCCGCACCAGGGGCTTGCGCCACCACTTGGCCGCGGCCACCTCGAGCACGCGGTCCCGGGTGATCGGGTGATGCACGGTCGCCACCAGTGGCATGTCCTCGGCGATGCCCAGCAGCGCCGAACCCAGACTCTGGTTGTCGTGCACGACGTCGAACTCGGTGCGGCGGGCGGCCAGGATCCGGGCAACCCGCAGGCAGAACGTGCGGGGCTCCGGGAAACCGGCCGACCACATGGTGAACAGCTCCAGCAGATCGATGCGGTCGCGGATCTCGCTGGGCCGCGGCACCCGGAACGGGTCGGGCTCGCGGTAGAGGTCCAGACTCGGCACCTTGGTCAGCCGGACGCGCGGGTCCAAGCCGTCCGGATACGGCTGACCGGAGAACACCTCGACCTCGTGACCGAGTTCGACCAGGCCGCGGGACAGGTGCCGCACGTACACACCTTGGCCACCACAGTGCGTCTTGCTCCGATAGGAAAGCAGGGCGATGCGCACGTCAGCTCACTGCACTGAACTGCGGCGGGACACACTGGACATGTGTCCAGACTATAGTTTGACGAGCTAGCAGACGCAACGCGGCCGTCAGGTTACGAATGACGCGGCAGCACAAGGGCAAACGGCGTCGGGAAGCCCAGACCCGCCAGCCCACCGCGCCGGACGGTGTCGAGCGCGACCTCGCGGACCTGTCCCGAACTGGGCTCGTAACAGTGCAGCCTGCCCTCGCCGGCGCCGACGACGAGAATCCAGTGCCGCGGCACGAACCGCCCGATGAGCACCGCCACGGGCCGTCCGGACCGGACCGCGGCCAGCACATCGGACAGGGAATCCCGGCCACCCGGCAGCACGCCACGGAACAGCCTCCACCGGTACGGGACCGGGCTGTGTGCGTTGATGGCCCGGACCACCGCGGGCGGCGTGGTCCCGAGCCGGCGCGGCCAGAAGCGGTTCACCAGACGGTGCACCCGGCCTTGCTCGGCTTCGAAGACGTCCACGTGCTCAAGGGCCGCGCGGTACGCCGGATCGAGCAGCGCACCGGCCACCACCGCCACGGTCGGCCCACACGTGACGCCGTCACGCTGGCGCAGGCCCGCGAGTTTCATCGCATCAAGGCTAGCCGCGGTGCCAGCAAACTGCCTAGGCTCATAGACGCGACCGGTACCCCTGGTTTCGAATACAGCTTTCTGACAATATTACCGGCGAGTAGGTACGGGCTCTTCGACGTGGCAGGGTGGGATATGGCGGAACGTGTATCAGTGGTGGCCGCAGCCGGAACCGAAGGCGGCGGGGCTGCGCTGGACCAGGTCATCGGGATGTCGGTGGTGGCCACCATCGTCACCGCCGGGCTGCTGTGGATCGGCTACCTGCACCGTCAGCGCCGCATCACGTGGCTGCAGAATCTGGCCGAGCTGGCCGGCCGCAAGATGAACCGGCCGCCCTGGGTGGCCCTGCCCGCGCTGCTGTTCACCTCGACCATCATCTGCGCGATGTTCGGCTTCATCTGGGACGTCAGCCTGCACATCGGCAAGGGCCGCGACGCCGGGCCGCTGGCCAACCCCGCCCACTACTTCATTTTGATCGGGCTGTTCCTGCTGTTCATCGCCGGCTCGCTGTCGATCATCCTGCCCTACGACAAGCCCGGTCCGGCCGCCGTGAAGATCACCCGGACCTGGTACGCGCCCGTGGGCGGCATCCTGATGGCGGGTTGCGGGCTCTACGCACTCATCGGTTTCCCGCTCGATGACATCTGGCACCGCATCTTCGGCCAGGACGTCACCCTGTGGGGCCCGACCCACCTGATGCTGATCGGCGGCGCGGGGCTGTCGCTGGTGGCCACCCTGTTGTTGACGCGCGAGGGCGATATCGCGATGGGCGCCGAGGCACCCGCGCAGCGCCGCAGCATCCTGGCCTACCTGGCGTGCGGCGGCCTGGTCATCGGTCTGTCGGTGTTCCCCGTCGAATACGACTTCGGTGTCGAGCAGTTCCGCCTGGTGCTGCATCCCATGCTGATCGCCGCCGCGGCGGCCATGTCACTGGTCGTCACCCGGCTGTTCCTCGGCCGGTTCGCCACCTTCGGCGCCATCGCCTTCGCCCTGCTGATCCGCGGCCTGGTGTCCTTCGTCGTGGGACCCGTGCTGGGTGCGCCGTACAGCTGGTTCGCCCTCTACCTGGGTGCGGCGATCGTGGTCGAACTCCTCGGGCTGACGCCACTTGTCAAGCGACCCATCCTGTTCGGCGCCGTCGCCGGGCTGGGCATCGGTTCGGTCGGCATGTGGCTGGAGTCGTTCTGGGTCGATGCCGTGTTCCACAACCCGTGGCCGCAGAGCATGTGGGGAGAGGCGCTGGCGACGTCCGTGCCGGTCGCCATCGGCATGGGCATGTGCGGCGCGCTGCTGGCCGTCGTGCTGACCGGCCAGAAACTGCCGCCGCGCGGGATCGGCATCGGCATCGTGACCGCGACGGTGCTCGTGATCGGCGGCGCCGTTGCCAACGGGCTGAACGTCACCGTGCCGGAGAACGCCAGCGCGCAGATCAACCTCACCGATGTCCCCGGCCCCGAAGGCCAGCGACTGGCCAACGCCGACATCCAGATCACCCCCGCCAACCTGATCGGCGACGACCCCGAGTGGGTGTCCATCCTGGCGTGGCAGGGCAAGCTGGAACACGATCGAGGACTGGTCATCGATCACTTGGAGCGCGTCGGCCCCGGCCACTACCGCTCCACCCGGCCCATCCCGGTGTGGGGCACCTGGAAGACGGTGCTGCGCGTGCAGGACGGCCGGACCATGGCAGCCGTCCCGGTGTTCCTGCCTGCCGATCCCGGCATCGGCGCCGAGGAGACCCCGGCGCTGGCTTCGACCTCACGACCGTTCAGTGAGGAGATCAAGGTGCTGCAGCGCGAGCGTAATCTCGACGTGCCGTCCTGGCTGTACAGCGCGGCGTCACTGGTGGTGCTGGTGTGCTCGCTGATCCTGATCGCCTTGCTGAGTTGGGGTGCGGGACGGATCAATTCACGCGAGAAGCGCGTCACCGCCGAGGCCCGGGAACCCGTCGGGCAGCCGTGATCGTTCTCGCCGACCACTCGCTCTTGCTGGCGCTGCCCGCGTTCGCCCCGGCGGTCGTAGTGGCCGGGGTGGTCGCCTGGGTGGCCATGCGCGACCGGCGGGCCAACCCCGATGATGGCTCTGACAGCGAGAACGCAGGCGTGACCGACGAGGATGGTTCAGCGTGACCCTTTTCAAGACGTCCCTCATGACGCTGGCCGCCACCGGCGCGGTCGCCCTGTTGGTCGCCGGTTGCGGCGGCTCGACATCATCGGAGAACACCAGCACGGCCGCCAGTGGCGGGACCGCCGCGCCCGCGATGACCGATCAGCAGACGCCACCGGAGCGCGTCGTCCTCGACGTCACCATCGCGGGCGGCAATGTCACCCCGACCAATCAGCAGGTGCAGGCCAAGGTCAAACAGCCGATCATCGTCCGGGTGAACAGTGATGTGGCCGATCAGCTGCACGTGCACTCCAGTCCCGAGCACACATTCGACATCAAGCCGGAGAACGGTCAGGCGTTCCAGTTCTCCGTGGACGTGCCCGGCAAGGTCGACGTCGAGCTGCATCATCTGGACAAGACCGTCGCCACCATCACGGTGCAGTGACCCTGCTGGCCCACGGGCTCGGCGGCTCGGCCGATCTGCCGATCCCGCTGACCTACGCGCTGATCGGCGCGGCCTGGGCACTGACGTTCACCTTCGCCGTGGTGGCACTGGCGTGGCGTGAGCCGCGGTTCGATCCGGCGACGCCGGGCCGCCCGCTGCCGCGCCGGGTGACCTCCCTGGTGGACTCGCCGGTCACCCGCCGGGCCGTCGGCCTGCTGGGACTGGCGTTCGCGGCGTGGGTGGCCGCGGCGGCGATATGGGGTCCGCAGAACTCGTCGAATGCGCTACCCGGCGTGTTCTATGTGCTGCTGTGGGTCGGAATCGTCGCACTGTCAGTGCTTTTCGGCCCTGTGTGGCGGGCGGTGTCGCCGGTCCGGACGGTCGCGCGGCTGTGGCGCATCCGCACCGACACCTATCCTTCACGGCTCGGGTACTGGCCGGCGGCGCTGGGTTTGTTCGCTTTCGTCTGGCTCGAGCTGGCCAGCCCCGACCCGGGTTCGCTTGGCGCGGTGAAGATCTGGCTGCTGATCTACCTCGGCGTCACCCTCGGCGGGACCGTCGCGTTCGGCACCCGGTGGTGCTCACACGCCGACCCGTTCGAGGTCTACAGCGTGGTGGCGTCGCGGTGCGCCCCGCTGCGCCGCAACGCGGACGGGCGGATCGCGGTCGGCAACCCGTTCCATCACCTGCCCACCTTGCCGATTCGGCCCGCGACGGTCACCGTGCTCGCCGTTCTGCTGGGGTCGACGGCCTTCGACAGCTTCTCGGCGACGCCGGCGTGGCGCGGTTTCGTCGACGCCCACACGTCGGGGACGTGGCAGACAACGGCTTTCAAGACCGTCGGGCTGCTGGTGTTCGTGGTGACGGTGGCCGTGACGTTCAGCTTGGCCGCGCGCGCGACCGGCGGCGTGGACGGCGACCTGCGCCACCGGCTGCCCGGTTTGATGGCGCACTCGCTGATCCCGATCGTCATCGGATATGTGTTCGCGCACTACCTGACCTATCTCGTGGAGAAGGGCCAGCAGACCGTCTACGCGCTGCTCGGCCTGCACGACGCGCAGGTGTATTACCTACTGTCCCTGCACCCGTCGGTGCTGGCCACCTTGAAGGTCCTGTTCGTACTGGGTGGGCACATCGCCGGCGTGGTCGCCGCGCACGACTGCGCGTTGCGCGTGCTGCCGAAGCGCCATCAGCTCACCGGTCAGCTGGCGATGATGCTGGTGATGGTCGGCTACACCTTCACGGGGCTCTACCTGCTGTTCGGGGGTTAGGCTCTCGGTATGCGGGCCTTGATCGTCGTCGATGTTCAGCGGGACTTCTGCGAGGGCGGTTCGCTGGCCGTGGCCGGGGGTGCGGCTGTTGCCCAGGCAGTGACCACCCTGTTGGCGTCCCACGACTACGACCACGTCGTGGCCACCAAGGACAACCACATCGATCCCGGCTCGCACTTCTCCGATACGCCCGACTATCGCGACTCCTGGCCTCGGCATTGCGTGGTCGGCACGCCCGGTGTCGAGTTCCATCCGTCCTTCGATCCGGCCGCAGTGGAAGCCGTGTTCACCAAGGGTGAGTATTCGGCGGCCTACAGCGGATTCGAGGGCGCCGATGCGTCCGGGATCGGGCTGGCGTCGTGGCTGCGGGAACGCGAGGTGACCGACGTCGACGTGGTGGGGATCGCCACCGATTACTGCGTGAAGGCCACCGCGGCGGACGCCGCGGCCGAAGGTTTCCGGACCCGCGTGCTGTTGGACCTCACCGCAGGAGTGGCACCGACGAGTACCTCGGATGCGGTCGCTGCCCTGCGGGAAGCCGGCGTCGAGGTCGTCTGAACTTGTCGTAGATGCGGTCGTCGCTTGCGACGGCCAAGCCGTGATCGCTGTCGAGCACTCGCTGCGGCAGACAACATAGGAGGTTCATCATGCCGACTGACCCCGTCGTAGGCGATGCGCTCTTGGCCGGGGCGATCATTCTGGCCGGTGGTGCAATCGGTGCGGGCATCGGAGACGGGATGGCCGGATCGCAGTTCATCGCCGGCGTGGCCCGCCAACCCGAAGCGCAATCACGCTTGTTCACACCATTTCTGATCACCGTCGGCTTGGTGGAAGCGATCTACTTCATCAACATCGCCTTCATGGCTCTCTTTGTCTTCGCCACACCCGGCACATGACGCGGCAGTGATGTCGCCGGGCGCTGGACGTGACCAGCATCCGAATCCCGTTGCAGGCGTGCCCCTGTGATGGATCGGTGCCTGTGGATAACTCATGTCGCGTGTCGGTGGGTGCACGTAGGGTGAACGTATGTTCGATCTGGCCGGTGCGGGTGACGCGGCACTGATCGATGCGTTGCGTGCGGCCACCCGCGCCGAGGCGGTGGCCGCGGCGCAGCGGTTGGCGATCATCGCCGCGCTGGTCGCCTGGCACTGTGACGACGAGGACCAGGACGCGGCGTTGTGCGCGCTCGATGGCTGGGAGTACGCCGCCG
>JAHFVC010000541.1 GCA_023264765.1 Mycobacterium sp.
ATCTGGATCGTGACATCGGCTACGGCGTGCTGCGGATGAGCGAGGACCAGAAGTGGAGCCCGTACTACCTGGGTAACCCGGTCTACGCGTTCCTGCTGATGGTGTTTTTCCAGTACGGTGTCGCCCTGCACGAGATGGAGACCGAGCGCATCCGCTCCGGTGAGATCACGCTGCGGGACAAGAAAGAGACGTTCGTCGAAATGTGGGCGAAGGTCAAGAAACAGACCATCAAGGACTACGTGGCCTTCCCGCTGTTGGCCGGCCCGTTCGCGCCATTCGTGTTCGCGGGCAACATGACCGCCAACCTGATGCGCAACGTGTGGTCCTACGCGATCATCTTCTGCGGGCACTTCCCCGAGGGCACCCACGAGTTCACCGTCGAGGAGACCAAGGCCGAGTCCCGCGGCCAGTGGTATTACCGCCAGTTGCTCGGTTCGGCGAACCTGACCGGCGGCAAGTGGTTCCACATCTTCAGCGGAAACCTGTCCTTCCAGATCGAACACCACCTGTTCCCGGACATCCCGGCCCACCGCTACGCCGAAATCTCCGGTGAGGTGAAGGAGATCGTTCAGCGCTACGGCCTGCCGTACAACAGCGGACCGCTGCCCAAGCAGTTCTTCTCAGTCATCAAGAAGATCTGCAGGCTGGCGCTGCCGAATCCGAAGTGAGCTACGGTGCCTGACAATTCGGGCACCAGAAACTGATCCGGTCGCCGCTGCGGTCCACCTCGATGGTGGTGCCGCAGCGGCGACACGGCTCTGCGGCCCGTCCGTACACCCAGACCTGCCGGCCACGGCGGGTATCTCCGGTGGTGCACCGATTGCTTCGGGACCGATTGAGCCACAGCATGTCCCGGGCACGCTGCACCAGCCGTAGCGGGTCCTTTACGGTGCCGACCCGCGCGGTGGGCCTGCGTCCGAACACGAAGCACAACTCATTGGCGTACACATTGCCGACCCCGGCCATCACCCGCTGGTCCAGCAAGGTCTCCGACAGGGGCCGATCGGGATCGGCGCTGAGGTTGGCCGCGGCCACTCTCGGATCCCAGTCCTTGCCGAGCAGATCCGGGCCCAGATGGGCGACCACATCTTGATCGTGGGCACGCTCCAGTATCTCCAACACGCCCAGGTCGATTCCGGTGGCGACGCTGTCGGCGGTGCCCAGCACGGCACGGATACGGTGCGGCTCGACCCGTCCGGCTCCGATCCGCCAGGTGCCGTCCATCTTCAGGTGGGAGTGGATGCTCGCCTCGCCCACCCGGATGAACAGGTGCTTGCCGCGGCTGAGCACCTCGTCGACCACCTGGCCGGTCAGATCGACCGTCGCATAGCGCGGCACCCGGATATCGCAGCGGGTCAAGGCCTTTCCGGCGAGTGCCTGCCTCAGCTTGGCCGCGGCGTGGAAGACGGTGTCACCTTCGGGCATGCCTTCATTCAACACCGACCGCGGTGCGGTCTATTCAACACCGACCGCGGTGTGGTCTATTCAACACCGACTTCGACCAGTGCCTTCTGGTGGCGGTGCTGACGGTCCAGCGTGGCGAAGTAGAACGCGTAGGCGAACGCGCAACTGGTGAACAGGCTCGATACGAAGTACAGCCACGGTCGCTTGATGCCGCGCCGATATCCGTCGACGACGGTGAACAGCGGCAGCAGGACGACGTTGATCCAGGTGTAGTCCTGGCTGGCGCTGGCCGCGGCGGGATTGGTGTAGCCGAGTTGGATGAACTGCTGCCAGCTGCCCGGGCCCCAGAACGGATTGCCTCCGGCGGTGGCGTACTCGGCCACGAAGTGGGCGTTGAAGTAGTAGCCCATGACGGTGGCCGCGATACCGACCGCGTAGAAGGACGCCTCCAGGATGGAGACGTTCGGGCCGGTGGCGGGCCGGTGGAATATGTCGCGGTTGGCGCTGACGATCCACGCGATGACGGCGACTCCGAGTGCCAGGTGCACGATGAGCGAGACCATGTGGTCAGTATTGCCCTTGCGGGCGCAAGTTTTGTCAATTTTGACGTCTCGCTTCAGCGCAGCCGAAGCCCCCGCGGGGTCCGGGCGAATCCCGCCTCGGCGAGAGCATCCTGCGCGGATGTTCGTGCCTCGTCGATCGCCTGATCCAGCACCGACACCCCGTTGACCCGCTCGACCAGCAGGGACGACACCCGACGGTCTCGGACCAGATCGGCCAGCGCGGCCGCAGCGGCCTGCTGTGCCCCGGATTCGGCACCGAAACTCAACAGGGAGCGGCCGCCCCGTTCCAGGAACCACACCAGCCGGCCGTCGACCAGCACGACCAGGGCGCCGGCCTTGCGCCCGGGCCGGAAGTCGCTGTCCCCGGGCCACGGCAGCGCGGCGCCGTACGGGTTGGCCGGGTCGGTTGCGGCCAGCACCACTGCGTGCCACTCGGGACGTTCCGGGTCGACGCCGTCCAGATAGCTTCGCAGCCGGTCCACCGTCGAGGCGGCCGCGAACTGGGCGCCGCCCAGCGACTCGATGAAGTAGCCGCGCTGACAGCGGCCGGCGTCCTCGAAGGCGGTGAGGACCTTGTAGAGCATGGCGAACCCGCCGGGCAATCCCTCGGTGGCTCCGCGGGTGAGCACACCGTGCCGGTTCAGCAGGAGCTCGGCCTGGAAATGTGTGCGCACGGTGGAGTCGAGGTCGGGTGCAGGCAGTCTGGACCAGCGGCCGGAAACCTTCGGATCGCTGCGCGGCGCCGGATTCGCGATGCGGTACCGGCTCAGCTTCGGCGGGCGCTGACGCTGCCGATGCGCGGGTGCCCGGCGCGATCCGTGCAGCACCGCTCGCACTGGCGCGAAGGTGTCACCGGTGACCACGCCGGCCCAGATCAGTTCCCACAGCGCATCGGTGAAGGTGCCCTCCTTGCCTTCTTCGCACAGTTGCCGGAAGAAGTACGCGCCGCCGGCCGACAGTGTGTCCAGGAGGGCGCGATGTGTGTCGGTGAGCTCGATCTCTGCGGGTTCGGCCAGTGTCAGCGGGGCCGAATCTGCGAGGTGGAACGCCACCCAACCGTCAGCGGCGCCGATCTGGCCCGCGCCGGACCAGG
>JAHFVC010000038.1 GCA_023264765.1 Mycobacterium sp.
CCAAGGACCTCGTGTTCAGCGGCCGGTTCGTCGGTGCCGAGGAGGCGCTGGAACTCGGGCTGATCGACGAGATGGGGGCCCCGGACGGCGTCTACGACGCGGCGCTGGCCCGTGCGCGGCGATTCTTGGAAGCACCCGCGCATGTGCTCGCGGGGGCCAAGGGAATGATCGACGGTGCAGGTGACGGGGCACGGCACTACGTCGAAGTCTTCCGGACATTCACCGGGAGTTAGGCTGCCCATATGACGAGCACGGACCACACCCCAGCCGCCGACGCGGCTCCGGCACCCAACCCGCACGCCACGGCCGAGCAGGTCGAAGCCGCGCTGAAGGACACCAAGCTGGCGCAGGTGCTGTACCACGACTGGGAAGCCGAGACGTACGACGACAAGTGGTCCATCTCGTATGACCAGCGCTGCGTCGACTACGCCCGCGGCCGCTTCGACGCCATCGTGCCCGACGAGGTGCAGCGTGAACTGCCGTACGACCGCGCCCTCGAACTGGGCTGCGGTACCGGTTTCTTCCTGCTCAATCTGATCCAGGCCGGCGTTGCCCGGCGCGGATCGGTGACCGACCTGTCCCCGGGCATGGTCAAGGTCGCCACCCGTAACGGTCAGGGCCTCGGCCTGGACATCGACGGCAAGGTCGCCGACGCCGAAGGCATCCCGTATGAGGACAACACCTTCGATCTGGTGGTCGGGCACGCCGTGCTGCACCACATCCCCGACGTCGAACTCTCGCTGCGCGAGGTGGTGCGCGTGCTCAAGCCGGGCGGCCGGTTCGTCTTCGCCGGTGAGCCCACCAGCAAGGGCAACGTCTACGCCCGCAACCTGTCCACCCTGACCTGGCACCTGTCCACCAACATCACCAAGCTGCCGGGTCTGGAGAGCTGGCGTCGCCCGCAGGCCGAACTGGACGAGTCTTCGCGCGCCGCGGCGCTCGAAGCCGTGGTGGACCTGCACACGTTCGAGCCGTCGGACCTGGAACGGATGGCCACCAACGCCGGCGCCGTCGAGGTCGCCACGGCCAGCGAGGAATTCACCGCCGCGATGCTCGGCTGGCCGATCCGAACTTTCGAGGCTTCGGTTCCTCCGGGCCGATTGGGTTGGGGCTGGGCCAAATTCGCGTTCAACAGCTGGACGTCGCTGAGTTGGGTGGACGCCAACGTGTGGCGCCGGGTGGTGCCCAAGGGCTGGTTCTACAACGTCATGGTCACCGGGGTCAAGCCGTCGTAGCCTGGTCCGTCGACGACGTCGCCTACCTACGCGGCGACGAGGGCCACGCGGCACTGGCCGACGTCGCCGGGTACCGGCTGACCGACGCCACGCGGGTTTCCGACATCGCTTCGGTCCGAACACTTTTCGGTGACCGGACGGCCGTGCTGGTGGAGACGGTGCTGCTGCGCCGCCGCGCGGCGGCCAAGTTCGACGACCCGTCGGCATGGTTGTTCACCGACGACGCGCTGCAACAGTGCACCGCCGCACCGGTGGCCGGGCACCGGGCCCGCCGCCTGGCCGGGGCGCGCGTGCACGACGTGACCTGCTCGGTCGGTGCGGAATTGGCCGCCCTGCGGAACACCGCCGCACAGGTGCTCGGCAGCGACCTGGATCCCGTTCGGCTTGCGATGGCCCGCAACAACGTTGGGGGAGTGGACCTGTGCCGTGCCGACGCGCTGGTACCCGTCAGCCGTGGCACCGTCGTGGTGGCCGACCCGGCCCGGCGCAGTGCCGGCCGGCGGCGGTTCGACCCGCGTGATTACACCCCGGCGCTGGACCTGCTGCTGGACGCGTACCGCGACCGCGAACTGGTGGTGAAATGCGCCCCCGGTGTCGATTTCGGCCAACTCGACGAGCTCGGGTTCCGCGGCGAGATCGAGGTGACCTCGCTGGGCGGCAGTGTGCGGGAGGCGTGCCTGTGGTCCCCGGGTCTGGCGACGGTCGGGCGCCGGGCAACCCTGCTCGACCGGGGTGAGGAGGTCACCGACGCCGATCCCGACGAGTGCCGGGTGGCCCCCGCGGGCCGCTGGATCGTCGACCCGGACGGAGCCGTGGTGCGCGCCGGGCTGGTGCGCCAGTACGCGACGCGGCACGCGCTGTGGCAACTCGACCCCGACATCGCCTATCTGTCGGGGGACGAATTGCCGGACGGGGTAAGAGGTTTCGAGGTGCTCGCCAAGGTCGGTTTCGACGTGAAGTTGTTGCGTCGCGAACTCGCCGACCGCGATGCTGGCGCGGTCGAGATCCTGGTGCGCGGCGTGGACGTCGACCCGGATGCGTTGCGCCGGCGGCTCAAACCGCGCGGCGGAGCGCAGCTGTCCGTGGTGATCACCCGGATCGGCACGGGTGCGGCCAGTCGGGCGGTGGCGTTCATTTGTCGGCCGTCGCGATAGCGCCACCTGTACCCTTGCGGCGTCGGCGCTGATGCCGTCCCTGGACCCGGAGGATTCACCCGATGCGCGCTCTCACGCTGGCTGTCTCTCTTGTGCTGCTGGGGTCGGCCGGTACCGGGGTGGCGGGCGCCGCCCCGGCGAAATGCTCGGATGTCGGTGGTGCCGCCGGCGCCGGGTCCACCTGCGTCATCCAGGCGACCGATCCGGCGTACACGCTCAACATCAGCTTCCCGACCGACTACCCGGACCAGAACGCCGTCTTCGACTACGTGAAGCAGACCCGGGACGGCTTCATCAACGTGGCCAAGACGCCCGATTCGCGCGGCATGCCGTATGAGTTGGACACCACCACAACCCAGTACAACTCGGCGAAGCCCCCGCGCGGTACGCAGACCGTCGTCTTCACCACGTACCAGAACGTCGGCGGCGCGCACCCGCAGACCTTCTACAAAGCGTTCAACTGGGATCAGGCGAACCGCAGGCCGGTCACGTTCGACACCCTGTTCCGGCCGGGGACGCTGCCGTTGCCGGTGATCTTCCCGGTCGTGCAGGCCGAGCTGGCCAAGCAGTCGGGACTGCCCGATCCGGTGTCACCGCTGGCCGGTCTGCATCCGGCCAACTACCAGAATTTCGCGATCACCGACGACGCGTTGATCTTCTTTTTCGGCCAGGGCGAGTTGCTGCCCGAAGCCGCCGGAGCCATCCAGGTGTCGGTACCGCGCGGGCCCATCGACGCGATGATCGCCTGACTCACGCCGGCGCGAAGCCGTACACCTGCCCGTCGCTGGTTGCCGCGACCACGCGGCGGTCATGGCCCACCGAGACGCCGACCGGTGCTCCTGTTGCCTCCGGCAGGGCGTAGCTGTGCAGGGTGTGACCGTCGCCGGGATCGAAGGCCAGCAGCGCCAGCCCATTCGTCCCGTCGCGGACCACTGTGTACGCGACGTGCTCACCGGCCTGACTCGACGTCGACAGCGGTTCGGTGTCTGTTCGGGTCCAGGCGATCTTGCCGTCACTCGTGACGCCGACCAGCTTGGCGCCCGGTCCGCCGCCGGCCACGATGACGCCCTGCGGGGACACCGACGGCGGAGTCTGGGGCTGATAGTCCAGGGGCACCGACCATTTGGCCGTGCCGTCGGCGGTGTTGACCGCCCACAACCTGCGGTCGCGACCGTTGACGTATGCGCTGCGGCCGTCGGCCGAGAGCACCGCGCCGGCGATCGGTCCGCCGCCCACGGCGGTGCTCGTCCATTCGCGGGTCACCATCGGCGTCCGGTCCGGCGTGTAGCGCAGGCCGACCAGGACCGGCGCCTGCGCCTGCGGCTCCCACAAGGTGGCGACGATGATGCCGGTGGCCTCCGAGAACGCGGGTGCCGCTGCCACCGGGCAGCCGCGCCGGCCCTGCGGGCAGTCGGTCAGCCCGCGTTGCGCGTCGGTGGGGTCGACGCCCGCCACGAGATCCAGCGGTGTCCCGATGACGGTGCCGCGTTGCGCGTCGAACACCAGTACCTGGCCCAGGTGGGTCACCACCAGGAGTTGGCCCGGGTTCAGCAGCCGCGGCGTCGTCGGCATCCCGATGACGGGCTGGCGCCAGCGGATCCACTGGGTCGGCGGGAAGGACATGATGCCGCCCGGCTGGCCGATGTAGAGGTTGTCGAATCCGTCGATCAGCGGGCTGGCGATACCGCCGCCCTGCCACAGCCGGGTGCACCACCGTTGGCGGCCGTTGTTGGCGCTCTCCCACAGCATCAGCGAGCAGCCGTCCGGGGTCTGGGCGTTGGCCGCCAGGTAGCCACCGTTGCCGAGCGCGACCTGAGCGCCCAGGGTGCCCTTGACCGAGCGGCTCCACTCCAGCTTCAGGTCGTCCGCACCGCCGACGGGGCTGTAGCTGCTGTTGGCGGCGTCGGCGTACTGGGCCGACCACCCCTGCGCGGCATGCGCGTCCACCCAGGAGTCGGTGTTCCCGCAGGCAGTCACGGTCAGCGCCGCGGCGCCCAGCACAGCAGCAAACCGGCGCATAGTCGTCGTGGAAGCAGGCATCGAGTCCCGAGACTAGCCCGTGCCGCCCTCGCGTAGGCTGACCGGCCATGACGACGATGTGGGGCGCCCCCCTTCACAAGAGGTGGCGCGGTTCGCGGCTGCGTGATCCGCGTCAGGCGCAATTCTTGACCAGGGACTCGCTGCGCTGGGTGCTGAAGAACAAGGCCTACACCCCGTGGTACCTGGTGCGGTATTTCCGGCTGCTGAAGTTCAAGCTGGCCAACCCGCACATCATCACCCGCGGCATGGTGTTCCTCGGCAAGGGCGTGGAGATCCAGGCGACCCCGGAACTGTCCACCATGGAGATCGGTCGATGGGTGCACATCGGGGACAAGAACACGATTCGTTGCCACGAGGGGTCCCTACGCATCGGCGACAAGGTGGTGTTGGGCCGCGACAACGTGATCAACACCTACCTGGACATCGAACTCGGCGACTCGGTGCTGATGGCCGACTGGTGCTACGTCTGCGACTTCGACCACAAGATGGACAGTCTCGAATTGCCGATCAAGGACCAGGGCATCATCAAGAGCCCGTTGCGGATCGGTCCGGACACCTGGGTGGCCGCGAAGGTGACCATCCTGCGTGGCACCTCGATCGGGCGCGGCTGCGTGCTGGGCGCGCACGCCGTGGTCAAGGGGGACATCCCGGACTTCTCCATCGCCGTCGGCGCACCGGCCAAGGTGGTCAAGAACCGCAAGGTGGCATGGGACGCGTCGGCCGCCGACCGGGCCGAGTTGGCCGCGGCGCTCGCCGATATCGAGCGTAAGAAGGCCGCTCGCTGATCAGCGCCGAGACTACGGTTTCTTGTGTGGTTCGGCGCTTTTTGCGCCATAACCCGTAGTGTCGGCGCCCCAGTCGATCCCGAAATGCTCGACGAGCGCCGCCTCGCCGCGGTCGGTGACGAGCACTGCGCGACCGGTGGTGGCCCGCTTGATCCAGGCCGCCGACACGAATCGATCCAGCACGGCCCGGCCGAGCGCGCCCGACAGGTGATGACGCTGCTCGGTCCAGTCGACGCAGTATCCGATGATAGTCCTTGAGCCGCTGGGTATTTCGATCCCGACGTCGTTCAGGAAGGCCCGCCCGGCTGGGCTGAGTTCGTAGTGGACGTCATGGCCCGGCTGGCTCAGCGCGTCATGATGGTCACGGTCCGGCCGGTAACGGCCGTCGCCGCCGGCGAGCACGTTCCGGTCCAGCAAGCTGCCCATCACGGCGACGCCGAGGCGACCGGCCAGATGGTCGTAACACGTTCGCGCGGAACGCAATCGCGCCGCCCGCGTCCCTTCGCGCAGAGAGCGCACCGGCTGGGCGGGGGCGAGGCGCCCCAACTGTTCGAGGAGGGCGGCGACCTCCGGTCCCGCCAGCCGGTAGTAGCGGTGCCGTCCGTGGGTCTGCACCGTGAGCAGGCCGGCGTCGGTCAGTTTGGTCAGGTGTCCGCTGGCGGTGGACCGGGCGATCCCGGCTTCGGTGGCGAGCACGCTGGCGGGTAACGCGCGGCCGTCGTCGAGGGCCAGCAGTACCTTGCAGCGCGCCGGGTCGGCCAGCAGAGCCGCGATGCCGGCGATGTCGGCATCGCCGTGGGTGGGCAGTCGGGCTGCGTCACGCATGGCATACCTCCTTGGTGCGCGGGCTGTAGGCGACGACGGCACCCGCGATCTCGACGATGCCACCGGCGATCAACGCGGCGCGTATCCCGGCCCTGGCTCGGCCGGCGGCGTCGGGGAAGGCCGCCGCGGCGATGGCCAGTCCCTGCGGCAGCATGACGCCGGCAGCCACCCCTTGCAGGGCTCGCGCGGCCAGCAGTGCATCCAGGCTCGGCGCCAGCGCGCACGCCGCCGATGCCGCCGCGAAGGCGGCCAGACCCAGTCGCAGGAGGCGGCGGCCGAACCGGTCCCCGGCCGCGCCCGCGGTGAGCAACACCGCGGCAAAGGCGACGTTGTAGGCGTCGGCGGCCCAAGGGGCGGCCGACACGCCCCCGCCGAACTCGGTGCGCAGGGCGGGCAACGCCAGGTTGACCGCGTTGCTGTCGATCAGCCCTACGAACAGGCCCAGGTAGGCAGCGATGAGGGTGTAGGTGGAACGCATACCGCGACGCTATGTCCGGAATGATTCGGTCCCGGCCGAATCATCGTAGGCGGTTAGGTTAGCTAGGTGTCGGAGTGCCTTTGACTAGGCTGACTACGCGAACAGCCTTGCGGGACCCGAAAATTGGTGTGACTGCGTGTCGGTGGCGGGCCTTAGAATCGAATACATGTTCGATACGTTGGAGAATTCGGAACGCCGCCAAGCCGCTGCGGCGTTGCGGGCGATGGGCGCGGCCAGTCGGCGAGAGAATGCCGCCGGGGCAGCCCGTCTGGGGGCAATTGCCGACCTGTACGAGCTTCGCTCGCCGGCGGGTGACGTGGATAAGCTCAACTGGGTTATCGACGGCTACAGCGGACTGGCGGCCGAAGTCGCCGCCGCGCAAGGGGTATCCCAGCGGCGCGCGCAGGCGCAGATCGAGTTGGCCATCGCGTTGCGGGAACGGCTGCCGGCGGTGGCCGCGATCTATGCGACCGGCGCAGTCGACCGGCGCCTCATCGGGACCGTGGTGTCGCGCACCGACCTGGTCGACGATCCGGCCAAGTTGGCTGTCATCGATTCGAAGCTGTCCGCCAAAGTTGCAGGTTGGGCCAGGTATTCGGGACCGCAGCAAAGGATCCGTGTCGACGAGATCATCGCCCGAAGTGACCCCGCCGGGGTACGCGCTCCGCGGGCGGTAGATGACAAACGCCGCGTCGATGTCGAGCCGAGTGTGACAGGCATGGCCGATATCTGGGCCAGTGTGCGCGCTGCGGACGCCGCCGCGTTCGATGCCGCGCTGAATGTGCTGGCAGACGGGGTGTGCCGCGGTGACCCGCGCACCAAGTCTCAGCGCCGCTCCGACGCAGTCGGTGCGCTTGCCCTTGGGCGGTCGTTGGCGTGTCAGTGCGGTCGCGACACCTGTCCGGCCGTCGCTATTGCGGCGTCGCCGGTCAGCCGAGTGGGCAGATTTACACCACCATGCCGCACGGTGCGCACTGGTTTTCGGCTTTGGGAGTTCCGACCGGCACGCCGGAGTGCACAAGGGCGGACTCCAATCCGGGGCGGGAGCTGAAGATGCCCACGCGTACACGCACCCGAGCGCAGGAACGCGCCATCCGAGTCAAGGTCGAGCGAGCCGGTAATCAAGGCCGCATCGACGAGCGGACGGAGCACCTACGTCAAATGCGACTCAAAGACCAAGGCAAGCCGCCATTTTGAGAGGTGCGACATGCGGATGCTTGTTGCCACTGCACATATGCAGGGCTTTCTGTCGAATGACTACCACTACTGCATCGAGGGTGAACTCGTGTGGTTGCAAGAGCCATGTGCGCGAGATCGAGGCAACGCCGATGGTCCGTGTGGATGCGGTAGGGGCTTTGCCGGAGCCGCATCGCACCGGGCGACAACGACGGCATGGGTCATTGACTCAGAGTTGACCCGGCGCGACCTCGTCCTCGCTTTCCGGACGAGTCTTGCCGATGGCGGGTGGCCGATTGAATGGGCGGAACAGATTGCCGATGAGAACCTTGCGATCGCAGCGAACTGGACAGTCGGCACCATCGTCGACCGCGATCTGGATGAGATCTGCTTTCGGGGGATCCTGATCGACTGACGACCTCAGCGGTCAGGCAGTGCGTGTTCGATGATCGGCCGACGGGGAAGCGGTTCGCGTTCACCGCGTTTGGCGGCGAGGTAGACTTGGGCGGTTTCGGCGGCAACGGTGTGCCAGTCGAAATCGTGGTTGAGCCGCTCGCGTGCGGCGACGGCCCGTTGCTGTGCGGCGGCGGGGTCGTCCAGCACGGTGCGGACGGCGGCCGCCAGTTGAGTGACGTTGTGCGGTGGGAAGGAAACACCTGTCTCGCCGTTGATGACGGCCTCGCCGAGCCCGCCCACATTCGAGGTTACCAGGGGGGTGCCCGTGGCCGCGGCTTCCAGGGCGACGATGCCGAACGGTTCGTAGTGACTTGGCAACACGGCCGCGTCGACGGTGTGCAGCATCTGCACCAGTTCGGCGTGATCCAGGCGCCCGACGAACTCGACCGCCTTGACCACCTTGTGTTTACGGGCCTGCTCACCGAGCCACTCCCGCTGCGTCCCGTCGCCGGCGACGATCAGCCTGGTGCCGGGGTGGGTGCGCCGGATCCGGGGCAGGGCGGCGATGGCGTCCTGCACGCCCTTCTCGTACTCCAGCCGCCCGAGGAACAGCAACCGGGGCGCCCCGTCGTGCGCGGTGCGCCTGGCGAACGGCCATGCCGCCGAATCGATCCCGTTGCGGATCACCCGAGTCTCGGCCAGGCCGGGGCCGAACAGTTCGACGATCTCCTCGCCCATGGACGCCGAACAGGTGATCAGCGAATCGGATTCGCGGACAAGCCACGACTCCGCCGCGTGCACCTGGCGGCTGATCGCACCGGACACCCAACCCGAGTGGCGGCCCGCTTCGGTCGCGTGGATGGTGGAAACCAAAGGGACGTCGAAGAATTCGGCCAGTGCGATGGCTGGGTGGGCCACCAGCCAGTCGTGGGCGTGCACGACGTCGGGTAGCCAGGGGCGCTCACCGCGGGTGCCGAAGGCCAGTCCGGCGCGGGTCATCGCGTGACCCATCGCCAGCACCCAGGCCATCATGTCGGCGCCGAAGTCGAATTCGTGCGGATCCTCGGCGGCGGCCACCACCCGCACGCCCTCGCTCACCTCGTCGGTGGACGGGTGGGTGCTCGGATCGGTGCCCGTCGGGCGCCTGCACAGCACGACCACGTCATGGCCGGCGTCGACCAGGGCGGTGGCCAGGTGATGCACATGGCGGCCGAGACCGCCGACCACGACCGGCGGGTACTCCCACGACACCATCAGAATCTTCATGCGAGTGCGCCTTCGGCCAGGGGTGAGCGTGCGCAACATGCACTGCACGGGCGGCGTGTCGGCGTGCGGACGCGCACGCTCGCGGGGATGTGGGTCACCGTAGCCGCCTCGCGTCGAGTGCGCCGAACAACCCGTCGGCGCGGTTCCAGTCATCGGCCAGGCGCTGGGCGTGGTCGCGACGCCCGGACGCCAGCGCCGCCGAGATCTCGCGGGTCGCGTGCGCGTGCAGATGTGCGCGGTAGCGGGCGTATTCGGCCGCCGAGTCCTTGCTCACCATGAACGGCCAGTCACTGGACACCGTCAACAACGTCTCGCGCAGGATCTGGTCGGCCACCCGGTCACGGGTGTGGGGTGCCTCGGTCTGATCCAGCGCCTTGTCCACCGCGGCCAGTGCGGTGTCGACGACCTCGGTATTGAGCTGCACCAGATCGGTCACCTGCTCACCGTTCCAGACCTGCCAGTCCTTACCGGAACCCCAAGAGCTGGGCGGCAATTCGACCGGCGCGCCGACGAACCCGGCATCGATGGCGTCCGACAGTGTGCCGACGCGGACCCCGGCTTCGGGCAGGGCCCGTAGCAGCCGCTCAAGCCACAGGGGACCCTCGTGCCACCAGTGGCCGAACAGTTCGGTGTCGAAGGCCGCCACCACATGCGCGGGCCGGCCGGTGCGGTCGGCCTCGTCGATCAGCCTGCGGCGCACCACCTCGACGAAATCCGCCACATGGGCGTCCACCGCGCGGTCGGCGCGTTGCGGGTCGTAGGGGGCCTTTTCGGCCGAAGGCACGTTGCGGCCGGTCACCCGCGCCGGTTTGAGCCCGGTCAGGTGATCGTAGGTGTGGAAGTCGCGATAGGCGGCATGCCCGGGGTAGCCCGACTTGGGCGACCACACCCGGTAGCTGACCTGCAGATCGCGCCCGAACGCGACCACGTTCGAGTCGCCGACCGGACGGCCGACTGCGGTGTCGCCGTGCAGGGACGGTCCGTCGACCATGAAGTGGCTGACACCCGCTGCGGCATAACCGGTTTCCATTCCCGGTGCGTAGGCGCATTCGGGTGCCCAGATGCCCGTGGGGGTGTGTGCGAACCGGTGCCGGGCATCGGCCAGGCCCTCGCGTAACGCGAATTCGCGCAGCCGCGGATTGAGCAGGGGCTGGAACGGGTGGGCCAGCGGGCCGCCGAGCAGTTCGATGGTGCCCGCGTCGATCAGCTGACGCAGCAGGGGACTCGCGCCGTGCGCCCAGAGCGAGGTGAATTCGTCCAGGGCCCGTTCGGCCGTCTCGAATTCGTGAATACCGAACTGGCGCATGGCCTCCGGCGCGGCGAAGGCCGTGCCGGACTGCACGGTGGTGGCCTCCAGCGCACGCAGCTGCCAGTTCGCCAGCCAATGGTGCATGCCGGTCAGGCAATACGGGTCGTCCAGTTGGGCGGTGACCACCGGGGTCATGCCGAGGCTGACCAGGTGGCCGCGGCCTTCGGCCGCCAGCGTGCGCAGCACCCGCATCAGCGGCAGATACGCCGCCGCCCAGGACTGGTAGAGCCATTCCTCGCCGACCGGCCAGCGGCCGTGGTGCGCCAGCCAGGGCAGGTGGGTGTGCAGGACCAGGGTGAACTGGCCCGGGATCTGCCCGCCCTGAACCGAACCTGAATCCGTCACGTCTTCGTCGCGATCGCCACCAGGTCGAGGCTGTCGTCGATATTGCCCGCGTCGGTCAGGTCGAAGTCATCGGCGCTCACCGCGGCGACGTCGGCCAGGAGTTCGTCGGACCAGGGTGCGTCGGCGACCGCGCGGGCGATCTGCGCGTCGATGATCGACCCGCCGTGCCGCGCGTCGATGGTCTGCAGTCCCGCACCGTGAAACACGCCGAGCATCGCTTCCATCGCGAACCCGCCGTCGACGAGCAGCTCGGTCAGCTCGGCGGCATTGAGCTCGCGGGTGTGGAACGGATTCAGGGGGGTGTCGCGGCCGGGAGAGAAGGTGATCCGGTTGGGGGTGGACATCAGCAGCGTGCCGCCCGGCCGGAGCACCCGCAGACACTCGGCCACGAACTGGCCCTGGTCCCACAGATGCTCGATCACCTGGAAGTTCACCACCACGTCCACCGAGGCATCGGCCAGTGGCAGTTCGGCGAGATTGCCCAGATGCATCTGCACCCGCGGGTAACGGGCCCGGATGTGCGCCACCGCGGACTCGTCATAGTCCACGCCGATGACCTGTCGGGCGATCCCCGCGATCAGGTCGGCGCCGTATCCCTCGCCGGGGCCGGCCTCCAGGACGTCGCGCCCGGCGCAGCGCGCGGCGAGACGCTGGTAGACGACCTCGTGGCGGCGGAACCAGTAATTCTCCTCGGCCAGGCCGGGGATGGTGCGTTCCCCCGTCAGCGGTAGCGATGGCTGCGCGCCCGGGTTGTCGACCGAACCGAATGTGCTCATTAGAAAGGCAGGCTAACCCGTAATGGCCGGTTCGCGAACGGATGCCCTGGCGACCGTGGGGTCTGAGCGGACCAACCGACCGGTTATGGTGTCCTTGCGTGCCGTCAAAGTTACCGGCGAGTAACCTGGTGGCCGTTACGACAAACGTGATATGCCCAGGCCGGCTGCCGGCCTCATCGAGGAGGACGAACCACAGTCATGACGAACATCGTGGTCCTGATCAAGCAGGTCCCTGACACCTGGTCGGAGCGCAAGCTCACCGACGGCGACTACACCCTCGACCGGGAAGCGGCCGACGCCGTTCTCGACGAGATCAACGAGCGCGCGGTCGAAGAAGCGCTGCTGATCAAGGAGCGCGAGGGTGGCGACAGCACGGTGACCGTGCTGACCGCCGGCCCGGAGCGCGCCACCGAGGCCATCCGCAAGGCCCTGTCCATGGGTGCCGACAAGGCGGTCCACCTCAAGGACGACGGCCTGCACGGCTCCGACCTGATCCAGACCGGCTGGGCCCTGGCCCGTGCGCTGGGCACGATCGAGGGCACCGAGCTGGTCATCGCCGGTAACGAGGCCACCGACGGCGTCGGCGGCGCGGTGCCCGCGGTCATCGCCGAGTACCTCGGCCTGCCGCAGCTGACCCACGTGCGCAAGCTCAACGTCGAAGGCGGCAAGGTCACCGCCGAGCGTGAGACCGACGACGGCGTCTTCGGCCTCGAGGCGACGTTGCCTGCCGTGGTCAGCGTGAACGAGAAGATCAACGAGCCGCGCTTCCCGTCCTTCAAGGGCATCATGGCCGCGAAGAAGAAGGAAGTCACCGTCCTGACGCTGGCCGAGATCGGTGTCGAGGCCGACGAGGTGGGCGTGGCCAACGCCGGCACCAAGGTGCTCTCGTCCACCCCGAAGCCCCCGAAGACCGCAGGCGAGAAGGTCACCGACGAGGGCGAGGGCGGCAGCAAGGTCGCCGAGTACCTGGTTGCCCAGAAGCTGATCTAGTCGCCGATCCCACTCTTCTCACACACATAAGGACACATTCATGGCTGAAGTACTTGTGCTCGTCGAGCACGCCGATGGTGCGCTGAAGAAGGTCAGCACCGAACTCATCACCGCCGCCCGCGTCCTGGGTGAGCCGTCCGCCGTCGTGGTGGGCGCTCCGGGGACCGCTGCCGGACTGACCGACGGCCTCAAGGCCGCCGGTGCCGCCAAGATCTACGTCGCCGAGTCGGCCGACGTGGAGAGCTACCTGGTCACCCCCAAGGTCGACGTGCTGGCCGCGCTCGCCGAGTCGGCCGCCCCGGCCGGCGTCGTCATCGCCGCCAACGCCGAGGGCAAAGAGGTCGCCGGCCGGCTGGCCGCGCGCCTGGGCTCGGGTCTGTTCGTCGACATCGTCGGCCTCAAGGACGGCGGAGTGGGCGTCTACTCCATCTTCGGTGGGGCGTTCACCGTCGAGGCCGAGGCCACCGGTGAACTGCCGGTGATCACCATCCGCCCGGGTGCTGTCGAGGCCGAGCCGGCCGACGGCGCCGGCGAGGTCGTCAACGTCGAGGTTCCGGCCCAGGCCGAGAATGCGACGAAGATCACGTCTCGCGAGCCGGTCGTCGGTGGCGACCGCCCGGAGCTCACCGAGGCCAGCGTCGTGGTCGCCGGTGGCCGCGGTGTCGGCAGCGAAGAGAACTTCAAGGTCGTCGAGGACCTCGCCGATTCGCTCGGTGCGGCCGTCGGCGCCTCGCGTGCCGCGGTGGACTCGGGCTACTACCCGGGCCAGTTCCAGGTCGGCCAGACCGGCAAGACGGTATCGCCGCAGCTCTACATCGCGCTGGGCATCTCGGGCGCCATCCAGCACCGTGCCGGTATGCAGACGTCCAAGACGATCATCGCGATCAACAAGGACGAAGAGGCGCCGATCTTCGAGATCGCCGACCTCGGCATCGTGGGCGACCTGTTCAAGGTCACCCCGCAGCTCACCGACGCCGTCAAGGCGCGTAAGGGCTAGTCCGACAGAGCCAAGCGAAACTGCCCCGAAACCACGGTTTCGGGGCAGTTTTGTGTCTGCCCACGGTGTTCACGTGGCGTGCACGGACACGTCACGCCGGCGATGCCGCCTCGAGACCCGACTGGGCGACCGTGCTGACTATGAGCACCGCATCTGTACTCATACCGGCCGACGACACCGATCAGATGGCCGCTGGGAATTCAGCGACCCACGGACCGCGCTACACCCTGCTGCTGTCCACCGACGCCGGCGACATCGAAGCCGCGCAGCGTCTCCGCCACGACGTGTTCACCTCCGAGCCCGGCTTCACCCTGTCGTCGACGTCCGACGGCCTGGACGCCGATCGCTTCGACCAATTCTGCGATCACCTGCTGGTGCGCGAGGACGGCTCCGGCGAACTGGTCGGCTGCTACCGGATGCTCCCGCCGCCGGGCGCCATCGCCGCGGGCAGCCTCTACACCGCCACCGAATTCGACGTCAGCGCGCTGGACACGCTGCGTCCGTCGCTGGTGGAGATGGGACGCGCGGTGGTGCGCGCCGATCACCGCAACGGTGCAGTGGTGCTGCTGATGTGGGCAGGCATCCTGGCCTACCTGGACCGCTGCGGCTACGACTACGTGACCGGCTGCGTCTCGGTGCCCACTCATCCGGCCCAGGAGATCCCCGGCAGTCAGCTGCGCGGGGTCCGCGACTTCGTCCTGCGCCGTCACGCTGCACCCGAGGAGTTCACGGTGCGCCCGTACCGGCCGGTGAGCATCAACGGCCGCTCGCTCGACGAGATCGACCCACCGGCCCGCGTCAGCGTCCCGGCTCTGATGCGCGGCTATCTGCGCCTGGGCGCCGAGGTGTGCGGTGAACCCGCCCACGACCCGGATTTCGGCGTCGGCGATTTCCCGGCGCTGCTCGACAAGCGCAAAGCCGATGTGCGGTACCTCAAACGCCTGCGATCCGTGTCGCAGGCCGGTGGGCCGGAGGCCGCGGCATGAGCCATTCCTGGCTGCCGCAGGCCTCCTGCGACGACAGTTGCATGCACGCCGGGTCCGCTCCGGTGGGCCCGCGGCCCATGGTGTGGCTGCGTACCACGCTGCGGGTGACCGCGGCACTGCTGCTGATCCTGGCGGTGCCCATCCTCGCGGTCCCGCTGCCCGGACGCTCGCACCTGCAGCGCGGGTACTGCCGGCTCATGCTGCGCTGCATCGGGGTGCGAATCACGGTGTCCGGCGGGCCGATTCGTAACCTGCGCGGCGTCCTGGTGGTCAGCGGACACGTGTCCTGGGTGGACATCTTCGCCATCGGGGCCGTCATGCCGGGGTCGTTCGTGGCGCGTGCCGACCTCATCGACTGGCCCGCTCTCGGGGTGCTGGCCCGGATCATGAAGGTCATCCCCATCGAACGTGAGAGCCTGCGCCGGCTGCCCGCCGTCGTCAACGCGGTCGCAGCCCGGTTGCGCAACGGGCAGACCGTGGTGGCCTTCCCGGAAGGCACCACCTGGTGCGGGCTGGGCTACGGCGAGTTCCGCCCGGCCATGTTCCAGGCGGCGGTCGACGCCGCCCGCCCGGTGCAGCCGTTGCGCCTGACTTACCACCACCGTGACGGCAGCCCGTCCACCGTGCCGGCCTACATCGGCGAGGACACGCTGCTGACATCGATCCGGCGCCTGGTGACCGCCCGGCGCACCGTGGTGCACGTGCGGGTGGCGTCCCTCGAGCTGCCGGGAAGCTCGCGCCGCGAGCTCAAGGCCCGGTGCGAGGCCGCGGTGCGGGGCGAGGCCGGCCGCCGGGTGCATGGGCATGCGGCACCGGAGAGTCCCGCGACGGGGGAAACGGTAGCGGCCTGACCTGCGCCGCCGGGGGAGCATCCGCGGGCGGTTATCCTGGACAGGCTATGACCGCCGTCTACCTCGACCATGCTGCGACCACCCCGATGCACCCCGCTGCCATCGAGGCGATGACGACTGTGTTCGCGACGGTCGGCAATGCGTCCTCGCTGCACACCGCGGGTCGCGCGGCCCGGCGCCGGATGGAGGAGGCCCGCGAAGCGCTGGCCGGCCTGCTCGGTGCGCGGCCGTCGGAGGTCGTCTTCACCGCGGGTGGCACCGACAGCGACAACTTGGCGGTGAAGGGCATCTACTGGGCTCGCCGCGACGCGCAGGCGCACCGCCGCCGGATCGTCACCACGCCGATCGAGCATCACGCCGTCCTCGACGCCGTCGAGTGGCTGGTCGAGCACGAGGGCGCCGAGGTCACCTGGCTGCCGGTCGGCGCCGACGGCTCCGTGACACCCGACGCGTTGCGCGCCGTGCTCGCCGAGCATGACGACGTCGCGCTGATCACCGTGATGTGGGCCAACAACGAGGTGGGTACCGTCCTGCCGATCGCTGAATTGGCCACCATCGCAGCAGAATTCGATGTTCCCATGCACAGCGACGCGATCCAGGCCGTCGGGCACATCCCGGTCGACTTCGCGGCCAGCGGGCTGTCCGCACTGTCGGTTGCCGCTCACAAGTTCGGTGGCCCGACCGGGGTCGGCGCGCTGCTGCTGCGCCGCGACACGGCGTGTGTCCCGTTACTGCACGGCGGTGGTCAGGAACGCGATGTGCGTTCGGGCACACCGGATGTCGCCGGTGTGGTTGCCATGGCGGCGGCTGCGCGAGTGGCGGTCGAAGGCCTGGAAGCCACCAGTGCACGGGTCCGTGCGCTACGCGACCGGCTGATCGACGGAGTGCGTGCAGCCATCGACGACGTGGATGTCAACGGCGCGCTCGGCAACGGCCGGCTGCCCGGCAACGCGCACTTCACCTTCCGCGGTTGCGAAGGTGACTCGCTGTTGATGTTGTTGGACGCCAAGGGAATCGAGTGCTCGACCGGGTCGGCCTGCACGGCAGGCGTGGCCCAGCCCTCACATGTGCTGCTGGCCATGGGCGCCGAACCGGCCACCGCCCGCGGGTCCTTGCGACTGTCGTTGGGCCACACCAGTACCGACGCCGATGTGGATGCCGCGCTGGACGCGCTGCCCGCGGCGGTGCAACGGGCCCGGGCGGCGGCGCTGGCCAGCGCCGGGGTGGCGTGATGCGCGTCCTGGTCGCGATGAGCGGCGGAGTGGACTCCTCGGTGGCGGCCGCCCGGATGGTCGACGCCGGCCACGACGTCGTCGGCGTGCACCTGGCGCTGTCCAGCACGCCGGGCACCCTGCGCACCGGATCCCGCGGATGCTGCTCGAAGGAGGACGCCGGGGACGCCCGTCGCGTCGCCGACATCCTCAACATCCCGTTCTACGTCTGGGATTTCGCCGACCGCTTCAAAGAGGACGTGATCGACGATTTCGTCGAGTCCTACGCCCGCGGTGAGACCCCGAACCCGTGCGTGCGCTGCAACGAGAAGATCAAGTTCTCGGCGTTGTCGGCGCGCGCGCTGGCCCTGGGCTTCGACGCGGTGGCCACCGGGCACTACGCCCGCCTGGACGGCGGCCGGCTCCGCCGCGCGGTGGACGCCGACAAAGACCAGTCCTACGTGCTGGGTGTGCTGACGGCCGATCAGCTGAGCCACGCGCTGTTCCCGGTGGGCGACACCCCCAAACCGCGCATTCGTGAAGAGGCCGCCCAGCGCGGCCTCGCGGTGGCCGACAAGCCCGACAGCCACGACATCTGCTTCATCCCGTCAGGCGACACCCAGGCGTTCCTGGGCGCCAAGATCGGCATCCGGCCGGGCGCCGTCGTCGATGCCGGTGGCACGGTGCTCGCCGAGCACGACGGGGTGCACGGCTTCACCATCGGCCAGCGCAAGGGTCTCGGTATCGCCGGTCCGGGTCCCGACGGTGCACCCCGTTACGTGACGGGGATCGACGCGCAGAGCGGCACCGTGCGCGTCGGCGCGGCCGTCGACCTCGAAGTGTCGACGTTGCGCGGCGAGAAGCCGGTGTTCACCTCGGGTACGCCGTTCGACGGGCCGGTGGAATGTGTCCTGCAGGTCCGCGCCCACGGCGGTCTGGTCGAGGCGGTCGTCGAACTGCGCGACGGTGCGATGCACGCCGACCTGCGCACCCCACTTCGCGGCGTGGCGCCCGGTCAGACGATGGTGCTCTACCGCCCCGATCCGGCGGGCGACGAGGTCCTGGGCAGCGCCACCATCGTGCGCTGAACCTCACCCGGGCACCTTCTCCAGCAGATTCGTCAGCACCAGCTCCGGGATCCCCGGCGAGAACCGGCACGCCATGACCTCGGCGAGCACCACCGACTTGACCTGATAGTCGCGCCCGCACCCACCCGGTGCTCGGGTTCGCGCCGTATCGGCGGTGACGATCGTGTCGCCGACCAGCCGCGAACCGGCTGTCGTGTCGGCACACCCGTCGATCCGGCCGACGAGGTCGGTGAAGGCGCGGCGCGCGGTGGTCTCGTCGCGATAAGCCGCGACGGCCTCGGAGATCAGCCCCCCGGCGGGCGGGTTCTGGAAGGTCGTCTTGTGGAACTCTTCGACCTCGGTGCCGAAGGTCTGGGTCTCGGCGAACAGCCAGCCGCAGCGCTCGGGCACCGTCGCCGTGAGCGCGTCGATGTCCACCGGGACCTTGCCGTCCATGGTCGGGACGATGGTGAGATGCTCCCCGGCCCCGGTCAGGGCCCGCATCCGGGACTGATCCAGGATGACCGCCTCGACGTCGACGGGGGACCGGGATCCGTCGTCCAGGCCGGGGACCGTGCGGTGGGCCTCACCTGCGACGGTCTGGCTGCACCCGGCGAGCAGCAGTACTCCCACCGCCATTGCCAAGGCCCGCACTCCTGCAGGTTAACCCATCGAATACTGTTGGCCGCGTGAGTATTTTCGCGAGCGCGACCGGCATCGGATCCTGGCCCGGTACGTCCGCGCGCGAGGCGGCGGCGGTGATCGTCGGCGAACTGCACACGCTGCCGCACCTGGCCGAACTACCTGCCCGCGGAATCGGGGCCGATCTGATCGGCCGCGCGGGTGCGCTGCTGGTCGACATCGGAATCGACACCGCACCGCGGGCCTACCGCATCACCCCTGGCCGCAGTGCCGTCCAGCGCCGCGCAGTCAGCCTGCTCGACGAAGATCTGGACGCCCTGGAGGAAGCCTGGGAGAAGGCGGGCCTGCGAGGTACGCCGGGACGGACCGTCAAGGTGCAGGTCCCGGGCCCGATCACGTTGGCCGCCCACGTGGAGTTGTCCAACGGGCACCGCGCGATCACCGACTCCGGGGCGCTGCGCGATCTGGCGGCGTCGCTGGCCGAGGGGGTTGCCGTGCATCGCGCCACCGTGGCCCGCCGCATCGGCGCCGAGGTGGTGGTCCAGTTCGACGAGCCGTCATTGCCCGCTGCGCTGGCCGGCCGGCTCACCGGGGTGACGAGCCTGTCTCCGGTGCATCCCGTCGACGCTCCGGTGGCCGGCGCGTTGCTCGACGAATGCGTCCAACGTGTCGGCGGCGAGGTGCTGGTGCACTGCTGCGCAACGGATATTCCTTGGAAGCTGTTGCAGAACAGTGCTATTGGTGCAGTAGCCGTTGACGTGGCGGCGTTGGGGGCCGCCGATCTGGACGGGGTGGGGGAGTTCGTGGAATCGGGCCGCACCGTCGTGCTCGGCGTCGTCCCGTCGGTCGCACCGATCACCCGGCCCACGCCGGACGAGGTGGCGGCCGCGGCAGCCAAGGTCACCGACCGGTTGGGTTTTGCGCGCACCGTGCTGCGCGACAGGATCGGCCTCACTCCCGCCTGCGGTCTGGCTGGTGCCGGGCAGGACTGGGCACGGACCGCGGTCGCGCTGGTGCAGAAGGCGGCGGACGGCCTGCAGCAGGATCCCGACGCAATCTAGCCCGCAAACATCGGTTCGCAGTATGGTGAGGGAAGACTGTGGGGAGTCCTGTGCACCGAGCGAAGCAGGCACTAGCGGCGAGCGTCACCGCGCTGGCCGCATTTCTGCTGGTCGGTGGACCTTCGTCGGCGATCGCGGTGGCCAAGCCCGGTGAGTCGAGTCATTCTCACGGTGGAAGAGACGCCGACCGCGACGGCAACCGTGGCCGCGACGACGGGACCCGCAACGATTCGCGTCGAGGCGGCGACCACAACACCGGCACCAACGGCAAGGGCGATGGATTCGGCCGAGGCGGGGGCAACGGCGGCGCGGGCACGACGGCCAATGGCGGCAGCACCGCCGGTAGTGGCGCCACCAGTCGGTCGACGACCGGCGCCGCAGCCACTGCCACCACCCCGACCGCAGCCAGCCGCGCACCCCAGGTGGCGGCGAGCACAGGTGATTCCGAGCCGTCCACAGCGTCACCGAGCCTGCCGGCCGGCGTGTCCGAAGCACCCGAACCGTCAGCGGGTTCCGGCCTGTCTGTCGCTGCGCCGGACATCGTCGCCCCGAAGGTGACCTTCGGTAACGGCCGCACCCCGGGTGACGGCGCGATTCATCCCGTCGTCGCGCTGCCCCAGCAGGGGGTCACCGTTGCGCTGCCGGCGGTGGTGGTGCCGGCCCCGGTACCGTTCGGGATTCCGCAGGCCGCGGCCAAGCCGCGCGCGCGACTGGATCTCGCGGCGGCGCGTGGCTGGGAGAGCGCGCGACCAGGGCAGCCGATGACGTCATGGTTCGGCCTGGCCGGGCTGTTGCTCATTCCGCTGGGTGGAGCCGCGCTCGGCTATCGGCAGGCCCGCGCGGCGAAGTCGGCGTCCCGTCTGGCGGTGCACTAGTACCGGCGGTACCGCATACCGTAGGTTGTCTGCATGGATAACCCGCCTGATCTCCCCGGAGTGCAGCACCGCTATCTCGATCTCGGCGACGGTGTGACGATTCACGTCGCCGAGGCGGGGCCCGCGGACGGGCCGCCCGTGATGCTGGTGCACGGCTTCCCGCAGAACTGGTGGGAGTGGCGGCGCCATATCGAACCGCTGGCCGCCGATGGTTATCGGGTGGTGTGTCCGGACCTGCGTGGTGCGGGATGGAGCTCGACACCGCCGGGCGATCACTACTTCAAGAATGACCTCGCCGACGACCTGGCCGCGGTGGTCGACCGCCTCGGCGTCGGCCCGGTGCGCCTGGTCGCGCACGACTGGGGCGGCCCCGTCGCGACCATCTTCATGTTGCGCCATCCGGAGAAGGTCGCGTCGTTCATGGGCATCAACACCGCGGTGCCGTGGCTCAAGCGGGATCTCAAGGCCTTCGCCAACCTGTGGCGGATGTGGTACCAGATCCCGATGCTGCTGCCCGTCATCGGACCGCGGGTGATCGCCGACCCGAAGATGCGGTTCTTCCGGCTGTTGGGCTCCTGGGTTGGCGGTGACTTCGAAACCCCGGAAGAGGACATGGCGTTCTACCGGGCGTGCATGTCCCGTCCCGAATATGCCCTGGCAGGTTCGAAGTGGTACCGCACCTTCCAGACCCGCGAGGCATCCCGGTGGATGCGCGGCGAATTCGACCAGCACCATGTGACGGTGCCGGTGCGCTGGTTGCACGGCACCGCGGATTCGGTGCTGACGCCCGAATTGCTGCGCGTGCTGCCCGAGCACTGCTCGGACTTCGACCTCGAACTGGTACCCGGTGCCGGGCATTGGATCATCGAGGAGCGGCCGGAACTGGTGCTCGACCGGCTCCGCACGTTCCTCGCGCTGAGTGCGGACGTACCCAAGCCCGCGTAGGTCGGGTACCGAATAACTCCGGCCGACGAACCGGCGTCAGATCGAGGACATCCGCGGGTGAAATCGCCTGTGCCGACGTCGGTCAACGCTCGTCGAGCTGCCGGATCAACTTCTTGGCGGCGATGAGCCGGAACGAGGCGTCGACGAGTTCGCGGACTTCGGCCCAGTCGACCTGCGCCGCCGTCAGGTCCAGGCCCAGCCAGCCGAACGGGCCCATGTAGGCCGGGAAGAAGAACCGGCGGTCGGCCTCCAAGGCGCGGCGATCGGAGTCGTCGACCTTGATCAGGAGCGAACTGGGGTAGGGGATCATCCCGTCCTCGCCTTTGACGTTGCCGCCGAACATCGCGAACATCTTCGGTGCGCAGAACACCGGCCGCCCCCACGAGACCTTCTCGAATGCGGTGGGGAAGGCGAGTGCGATCTCGCGGATCTGGGCCAGTCCGAAGTCGTCATCGCTGAACATCACGGGATGCGGCACGGGTAGCAGTCTATCCAGCCCACGATTGAGTTAGGGTGCCCTTACTTACGCAGATGAGGAGGGTGGCATGCCGACGTCATGGCTGGACACCGTGGTACGCCAGACTCGCAAGGCCGGGGATTTCCCGTACCCGCACTGGGCCGCGATCTTTCTGAACAATCCCATCCGCCGCCGGATCGGCCGCCCGGGTGCGGTCATCGACGGGCTGATGCTCGACGGCGACGAGCGGGTGCTCGAGATCGGCCCTGGCCCCGGCTATTTCAGCGTCGAGATCGCCAAACGGGTGCGGGCCGGCCGACTGCACCTGTTCGATCTCCAGCCGCAGATGCTGGACAAGGCGCGCCGCGCGCTCGACGCCGCCGGGTGCCGTAACGCCGATTTCCACACCGGTGACGCGAGCGTGGGCCTGCCCTTCGCCGACGACAGCTTCGATGTGGCGTTCCTGGCCGCGGTTCTCGGCGAGGTGCCCGACAAGGACATCTGTATCCGCGGATTGCAGCGGGTGCTGCGCCCGGGCGGGCTGCTCGTCTTCGTCGAGGGGTTCCCCGACCCGGACCGCCAAAGCGTGCAGGACCTGCGTGAACTCCTCGAGCCGCACGGGTTCGTGCTGCAGGGCTGGGAAGGCACCACCTGGCGCGATGTGGTGCGCTTCCGGCTGTGGCCGACCTTGTGAAACCTGTCGGAGCGCTCGACTAGCCTCGTGAGCGTGAGCTCATCGGACTCTGAGGTGCGCGGCCGTTGGCAGGAACTGGCCGAAGAGGTGCGGGGCCACCAGTTCCGCTATTACGTCAAGGATGCGCCCGTCGTCTCCGATGCCGAGTTCGACACCCTGCTACGCGAGCTGGCGGCCCTGGAGGAAGCCCACCCCGAGCTGCGTACGCCCGACTCACCCACGCAGCTGGTCGGCGGCGCGGGTTTCGCCACCGACTTCGCCTCGGCCGACCACCTGGAGCGGATGTTGTCCTTGGACAACGTCTTCGACAGCGACGAGCTGTCCGCATGGGCCGCGCGGATCAGCGCCGAGACAGGGGAGAACACCGAGTATCTGTGCGAGCTGAAGATCGACGGTGTGGCACTGGCACTGGTCTACCGAGACGGCAAACTGGTGCGGGCGGCCACCCGCGGCGACGGCCGCACCGGCGAGGACGTCACCCTCAACGCGCGCACCATCTCCGACATCCCCGAACGGCTCACCGAATCCGACGAATTCCCGCTGCCCGCCGTGCTGGAGGTGCGCGGTGAGGTGTTCTTCCGGCTCGCCGACTTCGAAGACCTCAACGCGGGTCTGGTGGCCGAGGGCAAGGCCCCGTTCGCCAATCCCCGCAACAGTGCCGCCGGATCCCTGCGGCAGAAGAACCCGGCCGTCACCGCGCGGCGCCGGCTGCGGATGATCTGCCACGGCCTGGGCCAGGTGGACGGCGCGACGTTCACCTCGCTGCACGACGCATACCGCGCGCTGGGTGCCTGGGGACTGCCCGTCTCGACGCACACCACCCGCGTGCAGGGCATCGCCGCCGTCGCCGATCGGATCGCCTACTGGGGTGAGCACCGACACGACGTAGAACACGAAATCGACGGTCTGGTGGTCAAAGTCGACCAGGTGGCGCTGCAGCGCCGGCTCGGCTCCACCTCACGTGCCCCGCGATGGGCGGTGGCTTACAAGTATCCGCCTGAAGAGGTCACCACCAAACTGCTCGACATCAGGGTCAACGTCGGCCGCACCGGCCGGGTCACCCCGTTCGCGTACATGGAGCCGGTCAAGGTCGCCGGGTCCACCGTGGGACTGGCGACCCTGCACAACGGTTCGGAGGTCAAACGCAAGGGCGTCCTCATCGGTGACACCGTGGTGATCCGCAAGGCCGGTGACGTCATTCCCGAGGTGCTCGCACCGGTGGTCGACCTGCGCGACGGTACCGAACGCGAATTCGTCATGCCCACAACATGTCCCGAGTGCGGCACCACGCTGGCGCCGGCCAAGGAGGGTGACGCCGACATCCGCTGCCCCAACACCCGCAGTTGCCCGGCGCAGTTGCGCGAGCGGGTGTTCCACGTCGCCGGGCGCGGAGCGTTCGACATCGAGGGCCTGGGCTACGAGGCGGCCTCCGCGTTGCTGGCTGCCGGGGCCATCGAGGACGAAGGCGACGTCTTCACCCTGGCCGCCGAAGATCTGTTGCGCACCAACCTGTTCACCACCAAGGCCGGTGAGCTGTCCGCCAATGGCAAGCGGCTGCTGGCCAACCTCGGCAAGGCGAAATCCCAGCCGTTGTGGCGGGTGCTCGTCGCGCTGTCCATCCGCCACGTCGGACCGACCGCGGCACGTGCCCTGGCCGGTGAGTTCGGCAGTCTCGACGCGGTGGTGGCGGCCTCGGAAGAACAACTCGCCGCCGTCGAAGGCGTCGGGCCGACCATCGCGGCCGCCGTCGTCGAATGGTTCACCGTGGACTGGCACCGGGCCATCGTCGAGAAGTGGCGAGCCGCGGGGGTCCGGATGGCCGACGAACGCGACGAAGGCGTCGAGCGGACGCTGGAGGGACTGTCCATCGTGGTCACCGGATCGCTGACCGGGTTCTCCCGTGACGAGGCCAAGGAGGCCATCCTGGTGCGCGGCGGCAAGGCCGCCGGTTCGGTGTCGAAGAAGACCGCCTACGTGGTGGCCGGAGATGCCCCGGGTTCCAAGTACGACAAGGCAATTGAGCTCGGTGTACCGGTGCTCGACGAGGACGGTTTCCGTGCGCTGCTGGAGAACGGACCCGAACCGTCAGCGGATGATGGTGGCGACGATGCCGGCGAGGTAGCCGAGCCGGGCGACCTCTGACGGCCTGAAGGCGGGGCCGCCGGGACGGCCCAACAGGACGGCGGTGTGGTGGTCGCCCAGCGGTGCCGCGGTCAGGGTGGTGTCGATGTCCCGCCAGACCTGCGGCACCCACGGCGCGGTGCCGTCGAGAACCTCGGCGTGCTCGATGGGCAGCCAGGGTGCGCTCTGCGCGTGCGTCTCGGGCGCGCCCGGGCTGCCGACGATGGTCTCCAGTCCGGCGTCGGTGCGGCGCAGCACCGCGCACCAACCCACCCGCAGCACTTTCGGCGCTTCATCGGCCAGCACCTGCAACCGGTCCTGGCGGTTGCCGGCCGCGGCGATGTGGTCGATCAGTTCGAGTTCGCGGTGCGCCTCCAGCAGGCCGGTGTGCGGCCGGATGCTGTCGACGTAGACACCCTGGATGTGTTCGGCGGCCGTGATGAGCGAGTCGGGCATCGCACCGATGGGCAGGTCGACCACCAGATCGTCGATGGCGTAGCCCGCTCCGCGCTCGACGACGTCGAGGGACAGAATGTCGGCCCCCACCGACCCGAGGGCAACGGCCAGCGAGCCGAGGCTGCCTGGCCTGTCCTCCAGCTGGACCCGCAGCAGATATGACGGCACGGGCAACACCCTGTCACAGCGGCCGCGGAGCGGCATGTCACAGCGGCCGCGAAGCGGCGAACCGGCAGCGACTAGGCTGCTTTGTCGTGTCACAGATCTCCCGGGACGAGGTTGCCCACCTCGCGCGACTGGCCCGACTAGCGCTCACCGACGGCGAGTTGGACGGTTTCGCCGGCCAGCTCGACGCCATCCTGGCCCACGTCGGCCAGATCCAGTCCGTCGACGTCACCGGCGTCGAAGCGACGGGTAACCCTCTGAAAGAGGTGAACGTCGCGCGTCCGGACGAGGTGGTGGTTTCGCTGTCGCAGGACGAAGCCCTGGCCGCCGCGCCGCGCGCCGAGGACGGCCGCTTCGCGGTGCCCCGCATCTTGGGAGAAGCAGAGTGACCGACCTCATCCGCCATGACGCCGCCACTTTGGGCGCCAAGATCGCCGCAGGGGAAGTCAGCTCGACGGAGGTGACCCAGGCCCATCTGGACCAGATCGCCGCCACCGACGAGCGCTACCACGCGTTCCTGCACGTCGGCGCCGGGCAGGCGCTGGCCGCCGCCGCCGAGGTCGCCCGCCGCCTCGCCGCCGGCGAGGCGCTCGCGGCGGCGCTGGCCGGGGTGCCGCTGGCCCTCAAAGACGTCTTCACCACCACCGACGCCCCGACCACCGCCGGTTCCAAGATCCTGGAGGGCTGGCGCTCGCCGTACGACGCGACGGTCACCGCGAAGCTGCGTGCTGCCGGTATCCCGATCCTGGGCAAGACCAACATGGACGAGTTCGCGATGGGCAGCTCGACCGAGAACTCGGCCTACGGGCCGACCCGCAACCCGTGGGACGTCGAGCGGGTTCCCGGCGGCTCCGGTGGTGGCAGCGCCGCGGCGCTCGCCGCATTCCAGGCCCCGCTGGCCATCGGCACCGACACCGGCGGGTCCATCCGCCAGCCCGCCGCGCTCACCGCGACCGTCGGCGTGAAACCCACCTATGGCACGGTCAGCCGCTACGGGCTGATCGCGTGCGCGTCGTCGCTGGACCAGGGCGGGCCGTGCGCCCGCACTGTGCTCGACACCGCGCTGTTGCACCAGGTGATCGCCGGTCACGACCCGCGCGATTCCACGTCGATCGACGTCGCGGTGCCCGACGTGGTGGGCGCGGCCCGCGAGGGTGCCCACGGTGACCTCACGGGTGTGCGGGTCGGCGTCGTCAAGCAACTGCGCGGCGAGGGTTACCAGTCCGGCGTGCTGGCCTCGTTCAATGCCGCCGTCGAACAGCTCACCGCGTTGGGTGCGGAGATCATCGAGGTCGACTGCCCGAACTTCGATCACGCCATGGCGGCCTACTACCTGATCCTGCCGTCGGAGGTGTCCAGCAACCTGGCCCGGTTCGACGCCATGCGCTACGGCCTGCGGGTCGGCGACGACGGCACGCACAGCGCCGAGGAGGTCATGGCACTGACCCGGGCCGCCGGTTTCGGGCCGGAGGTCAAACGCCGCATCATGATCGGCACCTATGCGCTGTCGGCGGGCTACT
>JAHFVC010000586.1:0-415 GCA_023264765.1 Mycobacterium sp.
TGACACCGTGGGAAGACACCGCAACGATTTTCACGGCTGGCGGCCCCAAGCGGCCCACTCCTGGACCCTCGAGCGTGAGCAGTGCTGCGCCGAGGGGCAGCCTCGGATTCAGCGTCTCCAGTTCACCGCCGACGCAGCGCTGAGTCCAGTCGGAGAACTCCGCGGCGACGTTCTCATCTCCGAGCGCCGGACGTAGCCGGACGACGAACGTCGGCCAATCGGCATGTCCCGGCACCGGGGCCTCATATTCGCCCTGGACACCAACCGCGGACAGGTCGCCCACCTCGGGATAGTGCCCGCAGTCCGACCACTGGTCATCATCTTTGAAGAAGCCGCGCTCGGCGGGCACGCGGTATGTCACGCCCGCCATGTCGGGTAGGTCGGTCAGCAGCGGCAGCTTGTTCAGGAACGGCAC
>JAHFVC010000586.1:425-3050 GCA_023264765.1 Mycobacterium sp.
CACCTCACCGGCTGCTCACCGCCCAGCACGAGAGATCACTCAAAGTAATAAGGCTCCCAGTAACCCATGTCCACGATCGCCAGAACACCGATGTCTCGGCTGCGCGAGGGTCGACCTTCGCACTCTTCGTCAACTGCGGCGTCGAAACGGTAAATCGATTGCGCCGTGGGCAAACCCGGAACCTCCTTTCCGGTCTGCTTGCCCCGATCCGTAACCGACTGGAGTACATAGCGGCATCCCGCCGCGGGCAGCGTCGCGTCAATGACTTTGCGCTGCTCTCTAGAAAGTTGACCATTCAGACGCAGGACCGGAACCTGTTCCGCATCAGATGTGTTCAGTCCAGTAACAAGCCGCCGGGCCCAATCCTGCTGCTCATCGGCTCCAAAATCGCCTACCTTCAAACCGTCACTGTTGGTTGGCAGAGTCCACAGCCACACCGCACCGGCCGCCAACGCGACAATGACCGCAGCCAGAACCCACACCAGGCGCCTATGCGCGCCACACCAACGCATCAACGTTTCACTCCCCCGGATATCTGAGATGAACGAATTCGACCTGTGCGGGCGCGCGGGTGTATTCCGCGGAGTCCGGCATCCAGTCACCGTGCAATTTCACTCCTCCGGAATGTTGGTTGATTACATCCGTGGGCACACCGTTCATCATCTGCTGACCTGAGTACACCGCCACGTGATTGATGCCTCCGTCAGCGTCCTTGTAGTAGATCAGGTCACCGGGAAGCAGCCCGGCTTTCGACGGCGCCAGTGGGTCGAGTCCGTTGCGGCTTGGGGTGGGTACGACACCGACAATGTCGCCTCGTCCGGACTGCTGGGTGACGAAATTGTGGTTCTCTTTCGCCAGCGTCCATGTCTTCGACGAAGTGTTGCCGGGAAAAACCGCACCGTCGTTCTGGTAGTACCAATCGTCGCTATCTCCCCGGCGCCAGTCGTCGATACCGTTGCCCTCGTCTCCAAAGCCGCCCGCGCGCATGACCTGTGACGCGAAATTCGTGCAATCCAGATCCCCACCGCCGAGCGATTCATAGTCCGGGTTGAATCCTTCGGCCCACTTCTCCGAATACTCAACTGCCCTACGGCGATTCTCCGACAACGGAGGCCCCTCAGCCAATGCTGGACCAAGTGGAACCTCGTTGTCGACAAGTTGCACCTGGCCATCGGTCGACTCGGGCTCGCCGTCAAACCTGATACCCGCCAGCTCGTCGGCCTTGGACTGCAATTGATGCCCGACCAACGCATCAGTCTGGGCGAGTTGTTCTGCCCGCCAACGAATATATTCGGAGTGTTCTGCAGCGGCGACAGCACGAGAAGCGGCCGTCTGTGCGTCTATTGGACCAACATTGCTGACCGATAAATCCTCTCCGACCCGGAAGCCTTCTGCCTCAGCATCCTGGATTGCCTCCAGCACTTGGCGTTGTGCACTCCGAATATCAGCAGCGCCTTCCGACGCGAGTTCAGATGCTTCGCGTTGCACTTCTGCCTGGCGACGCGCCACAGCGAGATCAGCCGTCGCCCGGTCCAACGCCGCGTCCTTGGCGCTACCCACCCACGTCGGAGCGGCGATATCCTGCCGATGCCGGTCGAACGCAGATTCGGCTTCACTCGCCGCTTGCCCCCACCGCGAAGCGGCGGAGTCGAGGTCCGTCGTATCCCACCCCGTTACCTCCGAACGAGTCGGCACCGCCGCTTGAGTCGGAGCCGGGCTCACATCGTCTCGTCGAGCACTTCGGCATTGACGTCATCAGTGTCGCCGTAACGAATGCTCGCCGACGACAAATCGGTCGCCTGCCCGGCGATTCGCTTGGACTGCCGTGTCCGCACCGCTCCGCTTACTGAATCGACGGCAGCAATGCCGACCCCACTGGGCCGCGACATTTCGACTTGCGGCGAAGCACCGCCCATTGCCAAAGTCGCCGCGATCTCATCGCTCGATGACGACGCGGTGCGTACGCCAGCGACATCCACTTCCAGATTGCTCCCCATAGCCCCCGCCTAGCAGCATCAGAATCTGCAGAATATCGCACACAGGAAACGTCAAGGCACATCAATCTCGCTTGGGCCTTCGCCCGCTTCTTTCCCTCCGCCGCTTACGGGCACATCTCCGAATCAATCCGCACCACCCCGAAGTCCACCTTCGTGCTGGCGGTGAACGACGCCCCGGGCGGCGGCGTCGACGTGCACACCTGCCAATTCCGGTCGCTGATCTGCGCCCGGCCCTTACCGGTCAGATCGGTGGAGCCCGTGTACCAGACCGCGTCGTGAGTCAACGACTGAATGGCGTCCTGCGCGCCCTGCAGATCCTTCCCGATCAGGTTCGGCATGGTCCATGACGGTTCCGCAGACGCAGGCGGGCTCACTACGATCGCCGTGCCCATCAGTGCCGCCACCAATACAACGCTTCTCATGACATCCTCCTGGCTCGAGGTAGCCGCACAGCGTCGCACGGGGCACCGACAACTCGACTGTCGCTCCTTTGTCGCTCAGAGCCGGGCACTTCGACATCACCCCCGGCCCCAACCCCTACCCCAGCAGCCGAGCCAACCAATCCGACTCCCCATCCAACGGCTCCCCGTGGAGTACCACCGTCGGCACCCCCGGCTCCGGGAACGTG
>JAHFVC010000283.1 GCA_023264765.1 Mycobacterium sp.
GGCTGGGCCATAGTCTTCCTCGGCCTGGCGATCCTCGCGACCGAGTTCCGGGCCGCACAGGTGGCGCTGCACTGGGTCAAGCTGCGCTACGACGCCGTGATGGCCTGGTTTGCGCGTCAGCACATCGCCGTGAAAGCCCTCAGCGCGGCCTTCACCGGGCTGGTCGTGGTCGCCAGCTTGTGGGGTCTGGGCGCGCTCTACTGGGCTGGCGATCTGATCGGCTACGAACCGGCCTGGCTGAAGAGCCCGATCGGGATCGGATCGGACTGACCCACCCCGATAACATGGTCGCGAACCTGATCGAGCACGAGGAGAGTCCCTGATGAGCGCCGCCGCCAGCACTGCCCCCGCAGCCCCGATCCGGGTCGCTGCCGGGACCACCGCTGGGGCGGCCGTCCGCGAGGCGGGACTCCCCGAACGCGGCGCCCCGGACGCCGTCGTCGTGGTCCGCGATGCCGACGGCCGGCTACGCGACCTGTCGTGGACGCCCGACGTCGACACCGAGGTGCAGGCGGTGGCCGCAGACACCGAGGACGGCCGCAGCGTCATCCGGCACTCCGCCGCCCACGTGCTGGCCCAGGCCGTGCAGGAGTTGTTCCCGCAGGCCAAGCTCGGCATCGGCCCGCCCATCACCGATGGCTTCTACTACGACTTCGACGTTGCCGAACCGTTCACCCCCGAGGATCTGGCCAAGCTGGAGAAGCGGATGGCCAAGATCGTCAAGGACGGTCAGCTGTTCTCCCGCCGCGTGTACGAGTCCAAGGACCAAGCCCGCGCGGAACTCGCGGGCGAGCCCTACAAGCTGGAACTCGTCGACGACAAATCCGGTGACCCGGATGTCATGGAGGTCGGGGGCGACGAACTGACCGCCTACGACAACCTCAACCCGCGCACCAAGGAGCGCGTCTGGGGCGACCTGTGCCGCGGCCCGCACATCCCCACCACCCGGTTCATCCCCGCGTTCAAACTGACCCGCAGCAGTGCGGCCTACTGGCGCGGCAACCAGAACAACGCCAGCCTGCAGCGCATCTACGGCACCGCGTGGGAGTCGCAGGAGGCCCTGGACCGTCACCTCGAGCTGATCGAGGAGGCGCAGCGCCGCGACCACCGCAAGCTCGGTGTCGAACTCGACCTGTTCAGCTTCCCGGACGAACTCGGGTCCGGCCTGCCCGTCTTCCACCCCAAGGGCGGCATCATCCGCAAGGAGCTGGAGGACTACTCGCGGCGCAAGCACGAGCAGGCCGGCTACCAGTTCGTCAACACCCCGCACATCACCAAGGAGAACCTGTACATCACGTCGGGCCACCTGGAGTGGTACGCCGACGGCATGTTCCCGCCGATGCAGATCGACGCGGAGTACAACGAGGACGGCACCGTCCGCAAGCCCGGCCAGGACTACTACCTCAAGCCGATGAACTGCCCGATGCACCACCTGATCTACCGCTCGCGGGGCCGCTCGTATCGCGAATTGCCGTTGCGGCTCTTCGAATTCGGGTCGGTGTACCGGTACGAGAAGTCCGGTGTCATCCACGGCCTGACCCGGGTGCGCGGCATGACGCAGGACGACGCGCACATCTACACCACCCGCGAGCAGATGCGCGACGAGCTGACCTCGCTGCTGGGTTTCGTGCTCGACCTGCTGTCCGACTACGGCCTCGACGACTTCTATCTGGAGCTGTCGACCAGGGATCCGGCGAAGTCCGTCGGGTCCGACGAACTGTGGGAAGAGGCCACCGCGACGCTGCGTGAGGTGGCCGAGGCCTCGGGCCTGGATCTGGTGCCGGACCCAGGTGGCGCCGCGTTCTACGGGCCGAAGATCTCGGTGCAGGTGAAGGACGCGCTGGGCCGGAACTGGCAGATGTCCACCATCCAGCTGGACTTCAACATGCCCGACAGGTTCGAGCTGGAATACACCGCTCCCGACGGCAGCCGGCAACGGCCGGTGCTCATCCACCGTGCGCTGTTCGGGTCGATCGAGCGGTTCTTCGGGGTGCTCACCGAGCATTACGCCGGCGCGTTCCCGGCCTGGCTGGCGCCGGTGCAGGCGGTCGGCGTCCCGGTCGCCGACGCATACGTGCCCTACCTGGAAGAGCTTGCGGCGGAACTGAGGTCGCGCGGGATCCGGGTCGAGGTGGACGCCAGTGACGACCGGATGGCCAAGAAGATCGTCAACCACACCAACCAGCGTGTGCCGTTCATGTTGCTTGCGGGCGAAAAGGACGTGGAGGCGGGGGCTGTCTCCTTCCGGTTCGGGGACCGCAGTCAGCTCAACGGCGTGCCCCGGGAGGCGGCGGTGGCCGCCATCGTCGATTGGGTCGCCCGCCGTGAGAACGGCACGCCCGACGCCGACGTGTTCAAGGTGGACGCGTGACCGACGGAGCCGGGCCACCGGAGGCCATCGTCGATACCGGTGTCGGCGATCCCGATCATCTGCAGCGGCTCTGGACGCCGCACCGGATGAGCTACATCGCGGAATCTCCGTTGAAGAAGGGGGCGGGTTCGGCGATGTCGTCGGAACCGTTCACCGACATCCCGGGGATGAGCGACGAGGACGGCCTGATGGTCGCGCGCGGTGAGCTGGTGTATGCGGTGCTCAACCTCTACCCGTACAACCCGGGCCACCTCATGGTGGTGCCCTACCGGCGGGTGTCCGAACTGGAGGACCTCACACCCGAGGAGAGCGCCGAGCTGATGGCGTTCACGCAGAAGGCGATTCGGGTGATGAAGACGGTCTCCCGACCGCACGGGTTCAACGTGGGCCTCAACCTCGGCACGTCGGCGGGCGGCTCGCTGGCCGAACATCTGCACATGCACGTGGTGCCGCGCTGGGGTGGCGACGCGAACTTCATCACCATCATCGGGGATTCGAAGGTCATCCCGCAGCTGCTGCGGGACACCCGGGCGTTGTTGGCCGAAGCGTGGGCGGGGCCGTCGGAGCAATGAGCGACTTCTACCTGATGACCCGGGCGGCCTACACCAAGCTGTCCCGACCGGTCGCCAGGGCGGCGCTGCGCGTCGGCTTCACCCCGGACAGCATCACCGTGCTGGGCACCGCGGGTTCGGTGCTCGCAGCGTTGCTGATGTATCCGATGGGCCAGCTGTGGTGGGGCTCGGTGGCCGTCTTCTTCTTCGTCCTCGCCGACATGCTCGACGGCGCGATGGCCAGGGAGCGCGGCGGCGGCACCCGATTCGGCGCCGTCCTCGACGCCACCTGCGACCGCATCGCCGACGGCGCGATCTTCTGCGGGCTGGCCTGGTGGATCGCGTTCAGCGTGCACAACGCTCAGCTCCTGGTCGCCACCCTGATCTGCCTGGTGACCTCACAGGTCATCTCCTATGTGAAAGCCCGCGCCGAGGCCAGCGGACTGCGCGGGGACGGCGGCATCATCGAACGCCCCGAACGGCTGGTCATCGTGCTCGCCGGCACCGGGCTGTCGGGGCTGTTCGGCGTGCCGCTGATCATGGAGATCGCGATGTGGCTGCTGGCGGTGGCCAGCGTGGTCACCGTCGCGCAGCGGCTGCACGCGGTCCGCACCTCGCCGGGCGCGATGGACCCCATGCCCTCCGGTGACCCGGCGCCGCCGGTGGGAGGCGAGCAGTGAGCACACCATCGGCCGGGCTGCCGAAGGTCCGTGGGTTGCGTCTGCCACTGGGTGGCGAGCTGACCGATCTGGGTTACGCGGCGGGCTGGCGCCTGGTACGGGCGATGCCGGAGTTCGCCGCGCGCAACATGTTCGACGCGGGAGCGCTGTACGCCGCGCGCGGCGGCGGACCCGAGCAGCTGCGCAAGAACCTGTCCAGGATTCTCGGCGTGCCGCCCGCGCAGGTGCCGGGCAACCTTGTCCGCGCCTCGCTGGCCTCCTACGCCCGGTACTGGCGCGAGGCGTTCCGGCTGCCGTCGATGGACCACCAGGTCCTGGCCGAGCAGCTGGACGAGTCGTCGATCGGCGGCCCGAACGTCGCCGACGCGCTGTCCGCCGGTCGTGGCGCCATCCTGGCGCTGCCCCACAGCGGCAACTGGGACATGGCCGGGGTGTGGCTGACCAACACCTACGGACGGTTCGCGACCGTCGCCGAGCGCCTCAAACCCGAGTCGCTGTACCAGCGTTTCGTCGATTATCGGGAGAGCCTCGGGTTCGAGGTGCTGCCGCTGACCGGTGGTGCCCGGCCGCCGGCCGAGGTGCTGGCCGAACGATTGCGCGCCAACGGGCTGGTGTGTCTGATGTCCGACCGTGACCTGACCCGTTCGGGGGTCGAGGTGGACTTCTTCGGTGAGGCCACCCGGCTGCCGGGCGGCCCGGCCCGGCTGGCCGTCGAAACCGGTGCGGCACTGCTTCCGACGCACAGCCACTACGAGGGCGACGGCTGGGTCACCACGGTGCACGCGCCGTTGGACACCGCCTCGGGCGACGTGCGCGTCATCACCCAGGCGCTGGCCGATCGGTTCGCGGCCAACATCGCGGCCCATCCCGCCGACTGGCACATGCTGCAGCCGCAGTGGCTGGCCGACCTCTCGGCTGAGCGCCGCGCGCGGATCGGTGGGTACGAGCGCTGATGCGCATCGGGATGGTGTGCCCGTACTCCTTCGATGTGCCTGGCGGGGTACAGGTCCATGTCCTTCAACTGGCCGAGGTGTATCGCGCACAGGGGCATCACGTGAGCGTGCTGGCGCCGTCGAGCCCACACGTCGAGGTGCCGGATTACGTGGTGTCGGGCGGTAAGGCCGTGCCGATCCCGTACAACGGCTCGGTGGCCCGGCTCCGGTTCGGGCCCGCCAGTCACCGCACCGTCAAGAAGTGGCTCAGCCAAGGCGAATTCGACGTCCTGCATCTGCATGAGCCCAATGCGCCGAGCCTGTCGATGCTGGCGTTGATGGTCGCCGAGGGACCGATCGTCGCTACGTTCCACACCTCGACCACGAAGTCGTTGACGCTCAGCGTTTTTCAGGGACTGCTGCGGCCCTGGCACGAGAAGATCGTCGGCCGCATCGCGGTATCGGATCTGGCGCGCCGCTGGCAGATGGAGGCACTGGGCTCCGACGCCGTCGAAATCCCCAACGGTGTCACGGTTTCGGCGTTCGCCGATGCTCCGCCGTTGCAGGGGTACCCACGCCCGGGCCGGTGCGTGTTGTTCCTCGGCCGGTTCGACGAACCGCGCAAGGGCATGGCGGTGCTGTTGGCGGCGCTGCCCCGCCTGGTTGCCGACTTCCCCGATGTGGAGGTGCTGGTGGTGGGGCACGGTGACGAGGACGCCCTGGCCGCGGAGGCCGGTGAGCTGGCCTCGCATCTGCGGTTCCTGGGGCAGGTCGACGACGCCACCAAGGCGTCGGCGCTGCGCAGTGCCGACGTGTACTGCGCGCCCAACACCGGCGGCGAGAGCTTCGGCATCGTGCTGGTGGAAGCGATGGCCGCCGGGACGGCAGTGGTCGCCAGCGACCTCGACGCGTTCCGCCGGGTCCTCGACAACGGCACGGCCGGGCGGCTGGTGCCCCTCGACGACGCCGATGCGCTGGGGGACGCCCTTGTCGCGGTGCTCGGCGACGATGCGCTGCGCAGGCACTACGTCGATGCGGCCACGGCCGCGGTGGCGCGCTACGACTGGTCGGTGGTGGCGGCCGACATCATGCGGGTGTACGAGACCGTGGCGATGACTGGGGTCAAGGTTCAGGTGAGCACGTGACGATCCTCCTGGTCGTGTTGGCCGTCGTCCTCGGCGCTGTCATCCTGCTCACCGGGTCGTGGGCCTACCTGACCGCGAACCGGCTGGATCGCCTGCACGTGCGTTACGACTTGTCCTGGCAGGCGCTGGACGCCGCCCTGGCCCGCCGCGCGGTGGTGGCCCGGGCTGTCGCCGTGGATGCCTTCGGGCGGGCGCCCGAAGGTCAGCGGCTCGCGGCACTGGCCGACGCCGCCGAGAGGGCTCCCCGCACCGGCCGTGAGGTCGCCGAGAACGAACTGTCGGCGGCGCTGGAAGCGGTTGCCCCGTCCGCGCTGCCGGTGGCGCTGGTCGCCGAACTCGCCGACGCGGAGGCGCGTGTCCTGCTGGCCCGCCGGTTCCACAACGACGCGGTCCGCGACACCCTGGCCCTGCGGGAACGCCCCATGGTGCGGTTGCTGCACCTCGGCGGCACGGCGGTGCTGCCCACGTACTTCGAGATCGCCGAACGCGCCGGGCCCGCCGCCCGCGATGCCGGGTTGGTCAGCCGGCGTGTGTCGGCGCGGGTCGTGCTTCTCGACGAGGACGGCAGGGTGCTGCTGTTCCAGGGATCGGATCCCGCGCGCGACGGCGAGCGGGCCCGACTCTGGTGGTTCACCATCGGCGGGGCCGTCGAACCTGGCGAGGAACTCGCCCAGACCGCGGCGCGTGAGCTGGCCGAGGAGACCGGATTACAGGTGAGCCGCGACGAGCTGGTGGGTCCGGTGTGGCGCCGCGACGCCATCATCGACTTCAACGGGTCGGTGGTGCGCAGCGAGGAGCTGTACTTCCTGCACCGCACCCACCGGTTCGAACCGGCCGCGACCGGTCGCACACCGCTGGAGCGCCGCTACATTCACGGCCACCTCTGGTGCGATGAGACAATGATCGGCGAGCTGGTCGCCAAGGGGGAGTCCGTCTATCCGCTGCAGCTCGGCGAATTACTGGCCCACGCCGGTGAGCTCGCCGACGTGCGCGGCGAAGGACCGGGTACGCAGCCTCAACAGATCCGTTGAGACTGCGGATCCAATTGATTTGGTGCCACCTTTAGACTGGATCAGTAGCTGAGTGGAGGAGATACCTATGGGAACCGCAGCGCAGAACGGTAACCAGACCGGGACCGCCCGGGTGAAGCGCGGCATGGCCGAGATGCTCAAGGGCGGCGTCATCATGGACGTGGTCACCCCCGAGCAAGCTCGGATCGCCGAGGCGGCCGGTGCGGTCGCGGTGATGGCTTTGGAGCGGGTCCCGGCCGATATCCGCGCCCAGGGCGGAGTGTCGCGGATGAGTGACCCCGACATGATCGAGGGCATCATCGACGCGGTCACCATCCCGGTGATGGCCAAGGCCCGGATCGGGCATTTCGTCGAAGCGCAGATCCTGCAGTCCCTCGGCGTGGACTACATCGACGAGTCCGAGGTGCTCACTCCGGCCGATTACGCCAACCACATCGACAAGTGGAAGTTCACCGTGCCGTTCGTGTGCGGTGCCACCAATCTGGGTGAGGCGCTGCGCCGGATCAGCGAGGGCGCGGCGATGATCCGTTCCAAAGGTGAGGCCGGCACCGGGGATGTCTCCAACGCGACCACCCACATGCGGACCATCGGTGGCGAGATCCGCCGGCTGACGTCGCTGTCGGAGGACGAGTTGTTCGTGGCGGCCAAGGAATTGCAGGCCCCCTACGACCTGGTGGTCGAGGTGGCCCGGGCGGGCAAGCTGCCGGTGACGATGTTCACCGCGGGCGGGATCGCGACTCCGGCGGATGCGGCGATGATGATGCAGCTCGGAGCCGAGGGTGTGTTCGTGGGCTCGGGCATCTTCAAGTCCGGCAACCCGGCCGAGCGTGGTGCCGCGATCGTGAAGGCCACCACCTTCTACGACGATCCCGACGTGCTGGCCAAGGTGTCGCGCGGGCTGGGGGAGGCGATGGTCGGCATCAACGTCGACGACATCCCGGTACCGCACCGCCTCGCAGAACGCGGCTGGTAAAAACCACCGGTGGCGATCGAAGAGATCCTCGACCTGGAACAGCTCGAGGTCAACATCTATCGCGGCGGGGTGTTCAGTCCGGAATCGGGCTTCCTGCAGCGCACGTTCGGGGGGCATGTCGCCGGCCAGTCGCTGGTGTCCGCCGTCCGTACCGTCGATCCGAAGTTCCAGGTGCACTCGCTGCACGGATACTTCCTGCGGCCCGGCGACGCCAGGGCGCCCTCGGTGTATCTGGTGGAGCGGCTGCGTGACGGCGGGTCGTTCTGCACCCGCCGGGTGAGCGCGATCCAGCATGGGCAGACCATCTTCAGCATGTCGGCGTCGTTCCAGGCCGATCAGAGCGGTATCGAGCATCAGGATGAGATGCCTGCCGCGCCCGGTCCCGACGACCTGCCCGGCTTCAGGTCCGGGGGAGCGTTCGACGACGCCGGGTTCGCGCAGTTCGCGGAGTGGGATGTCCGGATCGTTCCGCGTGCTCAGGTACAGAAGGTGCCCGGCAAGGCATCGCAGCAACAGGTGTGGTTCCGGCACCGGGACCCGCTGCCGGACGACTCGGTGCTGCACATCTGCGCGCTGGCCTATCTCAGCGATCTCACGCTGCTCGGTTCGGCACAGGTGAATCATCTTGACGAACGCAAACATCTGAACATCGCGTCGCTGGATCACGCGATGTGGTTCATGCGGCCGTTCCGTGCCGACGAGTGGCTGCTGTACGACCAGTCCTCGCCGTCGGCGTGCGGTGGTCGCGCCCTGACCCAGGGCAAGCTGTTCAACCAGTACGGCGAGATGGTCGCGTCCGTCATGCAGGAGGGGCTGACCCGCTACCAGCGGGACTTCACCCCGCCCGCCACGTGACGGTGCGGGTGGGGGTGCTCGCCCTTCAGGGCGACACCCGCGAGCACCTGGCCGCGCTGCGCGAGGCGGGTGCGCAGGCGCACACGGTGCGCCGACTGGCCGAACTGGAAGCCGTCGACGCCCTGGTGATCCCGGGCGGCGAGTCGACCGCCATCAGCCATCTGCTGCGCGAGTTCGAGTTG
>JAHFVC010000039.1 GCA_023264765.1 Mycobacterium sp.
GGTCCTGCACACCGCGCTGGCGCAGGTGGTCGACGGCGACGCGGATGTTGTGCAGCGAGATGCCGGTGTCGAGCAGACGCTTGACGATCTTGAGAACCAAGATGTCCTTGAACGAGTACAGCCGCTGGCTGCCCGAGCCGGCGGCGCCCCGGATGGACGGCACCACCAGGGACGTGCGGGCCCAGTAGTCGAGCTGACGGTAGGTGATGCCCGCAATCTGGCAGGCACTCGGTCCGCGGTAGCCGACCAGCTCATCCGGGACCGAATTGTCCGGGAACAGCCCTGCCTGCACGGGTTCGCCGACGCTGCCGCTCACCGCCGGCTCCGGGCCGCCGGTCGTGGACAGATCCAACTCCCCCTGATGTGGCGTGCGTGGCGTGTCGCCCACAATCCATCCTCTCCGCCGATCGATTCCGGCGCCTGAAATCCGTGGTGACCTGCACTCACGGCTCACTTGCCCAGTTTCGAATGTGTCGAGCATACGCTCAACACGGTCCCGTTACTGCTCGTCGTCGTTTGAAAGTATGGCTGCCCGTTTCACCGTCACCTCACACACCGCCCGCGTGTCGAGCTCACGAGACGCATCCGTGATCTAGGTCGCCTTGAAGTCGTCCGGTGACACGCTGTCGAGGAACTCCTTGAACTTCTCGACCTCGTCTTCCCGCACCGCTCCGGTGGGCTCCTCGTCGCTCTCGTCCGGGATCAGCAGGCCGGCCTCGGCGAGCACGGCCTCTTCGACGTAGATGGGAACGCCGACGCGCAGCGCGATGGCCACCGAATCCGAGGGGCGAGCGGACACCTTGATGTCCCGGTCGAAGATCAGGTCGGCGTAGAACGTGCCTTCCTGGAGATCGACGATGCGTACTTCTTTGAGCGAATGCCCAAGCGCGGCAATCAGATCCCGGATGAGATCGTGGGTCAGCGGCCGCGTCGGTTCGACGCCCTGCTGCTCGAGGGCGATCGCGGCAGCCTCGGACTGGCCGATCCAGATGGGCAGGTACCGGTCGCCATTGGACTCACGCAAGAGCAGCACCGGCTGATTCTGCGGCTGCTCGACGCGAATACCGACTACCCGAACCTCACCCATCAGCGTCTGCCCTCCATGACGAAGTCGTCACCGAAAAGTCTAGTCCTCAGCGATCGAGAACGTCGCGCACAGCCGATTTGATCAGCGACGTGTGCAACGTGATCGCGAGCGCGGCCACCTCGCGGGCCAGCTCGTCGGCGCGGTCCCTGGCACCCGCGTTGCCCGCGGCCGCCACCGGCCCCGCAATCTGCGCGATCAGGTCGGACTGCCGGTCGGCGGCCGACCGGAAGGCGCGCAGGTGCCGCGGCTCGACGCCGTAGTCGGCCAGCGCGCGTGCGCACTGGGCGATCAGCACCGAATGCTCGTCGAAGAATCCGGCCGGGCCGGGGCGGATGACGCCCGCGGTCACCAGCGCCGCCAGCAGGGCGCCGTCGACCCCCGAGCGGGCCAGGAGGTCCTCACGGCTGAGCCGGACCTGCGCGGGCGCGACCGCCGCGGCGTCATGACCTTCGCCGTCCACCTGTGCGGCCACCGCCAAACGCGGTACCGCATAAGCGGATCCGCCGGACGGCAGCTCACCGTCGGGCAGTGCGTCGAGCTGAGCCTTGATCACCTTCAACGGCAGGTACTGATCCCGCTGCGCGGTGAGGACGAACCGCAGGCGCGCGCAGTCGTACGCCGTGAACCGCCGGTACCCGGCTGCCGAACGCTCCGGGGTGACCAGCCCCTCGGCCTCCAGGAACCGGATCTTCGAGATGGTCACATCGGGGAAGTCGGGGCGCAGCAGGTCCAGGACCGCTCCGATCGACATCCCGGCGAATCCCGGGTCCGGCTGGCTCATCCGTGGTTCTGGTCAGCGTGGGTCGCGTCAGGCGTCGTCGGACTTGGGACCGGTGAGGAACACCAGCCGGAACTTGCCGATCTGCACCTCGTCGCCGTTGGCCAGCACCGCCGAGTCGACGGGCTCCCGGTTGACATAGGTGCCGTTGAGGCTGCCGACGTCGACGACCTGGAACTCGCTGGTTTCCAGGCGGAACTCGGCATGGCGGCGGCTGACGGTCACGTCGTCGAGGAAGATGTCGCTGTCGGGGTGGCGGCCCGCCGAGGTGGTGGGCTGGTCGAGCAGGAAGCGCGAACCGGCGTTGGGGCCACGCTTGACGACCAGCAGTGCCGACCCGGCGGGAAGTCCTTCGACTCCTGACACCGAGCTGTCGCTGCTCGTCGCCGCCGGGGCGTCCAGTTCGTTGAGGAAATCAGCGCGGAAAACCGATGTCGTCTCCACCGTGACTTCGTCGGACGTCTGGTCGGCCCCGGTGTTGCTGTTCTCCGTCACCCGCTGCTCCTCTGCTGGCTGCTGTGGCGTGTTGCCGGTGGCCGGGCGTTGATCCCAGCCGTCATACGTCGATATCGACCGTACCGCGCCGTGCGCCCTGTTGGGTCCACCACGGCCGGATCCGGCCCACGCAGACTTGGCCACGCCGATGTGTGCCTGTTGATGCCTGTCGGTCGTCTGAACCGATGGGCGAAACCCTAACAACTCGCTATTCGGACACGGCGCTTCGGTAGGCGTCCGCGTCGAGCAGTTCGGCCAAACCGCTGGCCAGAGTGGCGGCGTCGACGTCGAGTTCGACGAGCCAGCCCGCTCCGTAGGGATCGGAATTGACCAATTCGGGGCTGCCCTCCAGGTCGCCGTTCACCGCAACGACTTTCGCGGTCAGCGGGGCGTAGAGGTCCGAAAGGGATTTGGTCGACTCGACCTCACCAAAAGACTCCCCGGCGGTCACCTCGGCGCCGACGTCGGGCAGCTGGACGAACACGACGTCACCCAATGCGGCCTGCGCGTAATCGGTGATGCCGACCCGCACGGTGGTGTCACCGGTGCGCTGCACCCACTCGTGCTCGGAGGTGTACTGCAGGTCGGCTGGGATTTCGCTCACGGCGCTCCTTCTGGCTGCGGGCTGGCACTGCTCATTTGACCGGTTGAGCGTATTGGCGGGGTTTCGGTTGCCGCAAGGCGGTCACCTCCACACGGTCGGACTGGGCGACGGTCATGGTGCCCCCGACCCGCTCCACGCTGTCGATGGCGCCACCCGGGATGTTCAGGGCGGCGGCCAGCGTCGGTGGATCACCAATGGCCAGAACCGAATACGGTGGGCTCACGCTTGTGCTGTCGATGACCAGCGCGCCGGGCGATCCGACCACCCAGGTGTCCACCCCCACCCGAATGCCACCCACCTGCATGGCCTCGGCCCCCGCGGCCCGCAATTCGTTGATCACATCGAGCATGGTTTCCGGCGACACGCCGCGCGCCGCATCGTCGATGGTGATGCTCACGCCGGGCCCGGTCGCGCCGACGGTGCCGATGAGGATGGACAGCGCCGCGAGGCGCGCCTGGGCATTCTCGATGGCCGTCTGGTCACTGCTACCGGACGCCTGCAGCGACGACAGCGTCCGCTGCAGATCGGCCACCTCGGTGTTCAGTGCGGCCTCGCGCTGCTGCAGAGAATCCAGCAGCACCAGCAGATCCGCGGGGCGGGCGGTCTCCAGCGAGTCACCGGACTCGGTCTGGCGCACCTGGGTGACGATCGCCATGCCGAGCAGCAGGATCAGCAGTGCGGCGAGCGCGCCGAACACCCGCTGCGATCGGGTCCGGCGTTTCGCCGGCCCGGCGCCGGGTTCACGCTCGTGCCGACCGTGCGACTCGTCGGCGTGCTGCGGGTCGTCGGCCATCACGGTCAGGCCCCGAACAGGCGGCGCCGCAAGGCCGCCGCGTTGCCGAAGATGCGGATACCGAGCACCACGATGATCGCGGTCGACAGCTGGGTGCCGACCCCGAGTTGATCTCCGACGAACACGATGAGCGCGGCGACCAACACGTTGAAGACGAAGGACACCACGAAGACCTTCGCGTCGAAGATCCGCTCCAGGTAGGCGCGCAACCCGCCGAACACCGCGTCCAGCGCCGCGACCACCGCGATGGGCAGGTACGGCTGGATCGCGTCGGGGACGCTGGGGTGGAACACCACGCCCAGCACGATGCCGACGACGAGCGCGGCGATTCCGATCATTTCTGTCTCACCATCTAGGGCCCGATCTGCTTGGCGAAACGGAGCTCTCGTACCGAACTGGCTGCGACGGTGAGTGCTTCGCCGGTGCTGACCGTCACACCCACACCGTAAGACGTCTCCAGCAGCGACAGGCGCTGGCGCCCCGTGCTACGCCCGAAGGCCTCCTGCATGGCGTGCGGCGGCCCGATCGCGATGACCGAATACGGGCTGCCGATGGGCTGATTGTCGACCAGGATCCCGCCGCCGGCCTGCCGGATGGTGACGTTCGGTCCGATCCGCACGCCACCGACCGCGATCGCTTCGGCGCCGCTGACCCACAACGAATTGACCACCAGTTGCAGATCGCGGTCCAAGATCACCTGACGACTGCCCGCGACCCGCTCCTTGGACACGTCGGTGAGATCGCGCGATGCGCCCGGGTCGGTGATCACCACGGTCAGGCCGGGGCCGATCACCGGTGTCGCCGCCGCGGCGAACGTGTCACGGTCCAGATCGGCGAGCAGCGCGCGACCCCGTTCGTCGCCGGCCAGCCGGCTTCGGCGCTCACCCTCCACCCGTGAACTGAGCGCGTCACGGCCGGCGGCCAGTGCGTCGGTTCGGGATTCGGCAGCGCGCACGCTGCCCGACAAGACCTGTTGGGTCTGCCGGTTGGCCGGTGCCACGGACTGCGCCTGGGCCACCGCCACGGCGAACACCGTCGCCACGCTCAGCCCGGCCAGCAACTGCCAGGCCCAGCCCAGCCGACGCGGGGCGCCACCCTCGGCGCGCCGGCGTGCCTCGGCGGCGTAACCGGGGTCGAGATGGTCCGACAGCAGCGACCGCAGCAGCGACGGCACCGGAATGCGTTGTGGCGCACCCGCTTCGTGCGTGTTGAGACCGACGTGCGGCTCATACCCGCCCAGCGAGCGCGCCGAGTCAACCACGTCGCACCACCAGCACGACCTGAACCAGATAGAGCAGCGCCGACCACAGGTACAGCACCGCACCCCAGATCAGGAAGGCCCATCCGATGGCCAGGACGACCCGGCTCCACAGGGCGCCGAACTGGCCGAACAACACCAAGGGGAAACCCGACATCAGCGCGAAGGTGGCCGCCTTGCCGATGTAGGTCACCGGCAGCGCGGTGAGGCCGTGACGACGCAGCACCGGCAGGGTCCCGGCCAGCATGACATCACGGCCGATGAGCATGACGACGAACCACCACGGCACCACACCCGCCGCGGCCAGGGCCAGCGGGGTCACCAGCATGTAGATGCGGTCCACCGCTGGGTCGAGCAACTCCCCCAGCCGCGAGGACTGATTGTCGAACATCCGCGCGATCTTGCCGTCGGCCCAGTCGGAGAACCCGCTGAACATCAGCACCGCGACGGCGAATCCGTTGGCGTGCACCACCAGAAGCAGATACAGGAACACCGGGACGAGCAGCAGTCGCAGCACGCTGAGCGCGTTCGGGATGGTCAGCACCCGATCGTTTGTGCCCGCCCCCATGGCGTAAACCTAGCGGAACACGCCGGGAAGGCTCAGCGCCGACATGGCGTTGTCGGCCAGCGGATCATCGTGAATCATGTAGGTCCACGTGGAGGTCGGCCGGGCCAGCTTCGAAAGATCCAGCCCCACTTCGCCATCGACGATGCTGGCGGTGTCGAAGGTCTGCTGGGCGGCTTCGATGGCGTCGGCGGCCAGTGACGCGAACGCATCGACGGCCATCCGGTGGAACTCGTCGAGCGGACTCTGGTTGCCCAGTGCGCGCAGGCTGATGCTCTCCCGGATGTCGGCCAGATACGCCAGGTGGTCGGCCCAGCCGCGGTCCAGGTGGTACAGCATGATCAGCCGGGCGATCTCCTCCAACCGCTCCTCGGAGACCTGCTCGGCGATCTCCTCATAGCGCTTGGGTGACCGCTCGGCGAGCTCCTCGCGGGCCGCGGGGGTGGTGAGCAGCGTACTGCGCCGGTCCACCAGGATCGCCCGTTGCTGGGCGGTCAGCTGGTTGTAGCGCCACGTATTGGCATGCAGGTCAAGCAGTTTGCCCTCGGCGATGCGCTGTGCGTGATCGAGCAGCGCGGCGGCTTTGGGGCTGGTGATCTGGCCGTGCTCGTCGATCTGCAGGGGCAGCTTGTTGGGTTCCAGATGGGCGACCACGACGTCGTCCTCCCAGCTGGCGAAGAACACCGACGAGCCCGGGTCGCCCTGGCGTCCGGCGCGGCCGCGCAGCTGGTTGTCCAGCCGCTCGGTGTAGTGCCTGCCGGTGCCGATGACGTGCAGCCCGCCCAGTTCGGCGACCGGATCGTGCTCGGACTCATCGGAACCGCCGAGCCGGATGTCGGTACCGCGGCCGGCCATCTGAGTCGACACTGTCACCGTGTTCAAGGTGCCCGCCTCGGCGATGACGGCGGCTTCCTCGGCGTCGTTCTTCGCGTTCAGCACGACGGCGGGGACCCCGGCCTTCACCAGCCGCTCGTGCAGTTCCTCGGATTCGGCGACGTCGCGGGTGCCCACCAGGATCGGCTGGCCGGTCGCGTGCACCTTGGTGATGTGCTCCAGCACGGCGTCGTTCTTCGCCGCCGCGGTGATGTACACCCGATCCGACTCGTCCTCGCGGACGTTCGGGGTGTTCGGCGGGATCGGTGACACACCCAGCTTGTAGAACTGGCGCAGCTGCTCGCCGGCCACCAGCGCGGTACCGGTCATGCCGCACACCCGGGGGTAGCGGTTGATCAGCGCCTGCACGGTGATGGTGTCGAGCACCTCACCGGTCTCGGTGATGTCGATGCCTTCCTTGGCCTCGACCGCCGCCTGCAGACCATCCGGCCAGCGCTGCAGCGACGCGATCCGGCCGCGCGAGGCGTTGATCAGATGAACGGCCTTGTCCCGCACGATGTAATGCACATCGCGCTCCAGCAGCACATGTGCGTGCAGGGCGACGTTCACCTCGGTCAGCGTGCTCCCGACGTGCTGTTCGGAGTACAGGTCGATACCGCCGAGGGCGGTTTCGAGCTTCCTGGCCCCGGCGTCGGTGAGCTGCACGTTGCGCCGCTCGGCGTCGGTCTCGTAGTCGGTGCCCGCGATGAGTTCGCCGACCAGCGCGATGACCTCGAGTCGCGGGGTCTCCCGGTGCGAGGTGCCCGCCAGCACCAGCGGGACCAGGGCCTCGTCGACGAGCACGGAGTCGGCCTCGTCGATCAGCGCCACGTCCGGAGTGGGTGACACCAGGTCGTCGACCGAGGTGACCAGCTGATCACGCAGCACGTCGAAGCCGAATTCGTTGACCGAGCCGTAGGTGACATCGCAGGCGTAGGCGTCACGGCGCTGCGCGGGCGTGGAGTCGGCGGTGATCCAGCCGACCGTCAGACCCATCGCCTCCAGCAGCGGACCCATCCATTCGGCGTCCCGGCGGGCCAGGTAGTCGTTGACCGAGATGACGTGCACCTTGCGCCCGGCGATGGCGTAACCGGCCGCGGCGATCGCGCCGGCCAGCGTCTTGCCTTCACCGGTGGCCATCTCGACCACGTCACCGGCCAGCATCCGCAGCGCCCCCAACAGCTGCACGTCGAACGGTCGCAGCGAGATCGTCCTCTCGGCCGCCACCCTGGCGATGGCCAGGAACTGCGGGATGTCGGAGGACTCCGCCAGCTCATCGAGATTCAGCAGGCCACTGGCCTTGCGCAGTTGCTCGTCGTCCAGGCCCGCGGCCTTCTCGTCGAAGCCCTCCGACGCGCGCACGAGCGTCATCGACTTGGCCTGGTCCTTGTCGGTGCTGGCGCCCAACAGCTTCCAGAACCGGTTGCTCAACCGGCCCGACTTCGGATTGGCGGTCTTCGGGGTCTTAGAACTCACGGCCACAGTCATACGGTACGCGGGGCCCGAGTCGGCGCGGACACGGCTCCACCTGCGCCGCTGCGGCCGCCACGCGCGGTAATTTCACCCGATGGAAGGGGTACCCCTCGGGCGAGAGATCGACTGGAGTACCGAATTCCTCCATTCGTCGCTGTGGATCTGCCAGGCCACGGTGTTGGCCGCGGTGGGTCTGCTGGTGGCGGCGCTGATCATCGGCCGGACCTGTGAATGGGGCAGGCAGTTCTGGCGCATCACCGGCACCTTCTTCATCGGACGGGCCAGTGTGCGGGTGTGGCTGGTGCTGACGGCGCTGCTGGTCTCGACCGTCACCGGCGTACGGATCAACATCCTGCTGAGCTACTACACCAACGACCTGTTCACCTCGCTTCAGCTGGCCTTCCGAGCGGACGCGTCGGCCGAGGCCGGGGTGCACGGCTTCTGGGTAGCCATGGTGATCTTCGCGATCCTGGCCTCGCTGTACGTGGCGCGGTTCTTCCTCGACCTGTACCTGACCCAGCGCTTTCTCATCACCTGGCGGGTGTGGCTGACGCGGTACACCCTCGGCGACTGGCTCGACGGCCATGCCTACTACCGGGGTCGCTTCAACCGTGACACCGACGGAAGCGCTGACAATCCGGATCAACGCATCCAGTCCGACGTCGACATCGTCACCACCGGCTCCCGGGACCCGAACAACCCGACCAACGGATCCGGTCACATGTTGATCTTCGGCGCGGTGGAAGCGCTGTTGACGGTCGGGTCCTTCGGCGCGATCCTGTGGCGGCTGTCCGGCCCGTTGACCGTGCTGGACGTGACGGTGCCCCGCGCCCTGTTCTGGGTGGTCCTCCTCTACGTCGCGGTCGCGACGGTGGTGGCGTTCGCCATCGGCCGGCCGCTGATCCGGCTGAGCTTCCTCAACGAGGTCCGCAATGCCGGCTTCCGCTACGCGATGATCCGGATGCGGGACGCCGGCGCCGCGGTGAGTCTGTACCGCGGTGAGGACGCCGAACGCGAGGCACTGCTCGGGCGGCTGGGTTCGGTGATCGCCAACTATCGTGACTGGCTGCACCGGTCACTGCTGTTCCTGGGCTGGAACGTGTCGGTGAGCCAGGCCATCAATCCCCTGCCCTACATCGTGCAGGCACAGCGGCTGTTCGCGAACGAGATCTCGTTCGGCGATGTCATGCAGTCGGCGACCGCGTTCCACGCCGTGCATGATGCGCTGTCGTTCTTCCGCAACGCGTATGACGAGTTCGCCGGATTCCGTGCCGCGTTGATGCGGTTGGACGGCCTGCGCGAGGCCAACGCCAGGGCGCGGGCACTGCCGGTGCTGCCCCGCACCGTGTCCTCGGGTGTCGGGCTGCGGTTGCACGGGCTGGAGGTGCGCACCCCGGCCGGCGAGCCGTTGATCACCGGTGTCGACCTCAGCCTCGATCCCGGCGACAGCCTGGTGATCACCGGTCCGTCGGGCTGCGGCAAGACGATGCTGCTGCAGAGCCTGGCGGGGCTCTGGCCCTACGCCTCGGGCCGGCTCGACTTCCCGGCCGGCGAGACGATGTTCGTGCCGCAGCTGCCCTACCTGCCGTTGGGATCGCTGCGCACGGTGCTGAGTTATCCGCGTGTCGCCGGCGCCTGCCCCGACGACGAGATCCAGCGGGTGCTGCTCTCGGTGGCGCTGCCACAGCTGGTGATCCGGCTCGGCGAGGAGAGCGACTGGGCGCGGATGCTCTCCCCGGGTGAGCAGCAGCGCATCGCGTTCGCGCGGGTGCTGCTGACCCGGCCCGTCGCGGTGTTCCTGGACGAGGCCAGCTCGGCGCTCGACGAAGGCCTGGAGTTGACGCTCTACCAATTGCTGCGCACCGAACTGCCCGGTACCACCGTGGTCAGTGTCAGTCACCGCCGCAGTGTGGAGCAGTTCCATCGGCACCGGCTCGAACTGCTCGGCGACGGCCGCTGGAAAACGGGGCGGCTCGTACCCGGCTGACCACCTACGGGCCGCCCGGCGCTTCTTGTGCGGGTACCTTGCCGGGATGGAGATGTTCACCCCATCGCTGGATTGGGGCGCCGAGCTACCGAAGTCGCTGTGGTGGATCGCGCAGGTGTGGCTGTATACCGCGGTCCCCACGCTGCTCATCCTGGCGCTGATCGCCCGGTTCACCACCTGGGGCAGGCAGTTCTGGCGGATCACCGGCGGCTACTTCACCGGACGCGACAGCGTCATCGTGTGGGCGTGGCTCGGGGTCCTGCTGTTGTAGGTGATCGCCGGCGTGCGCCTGGACGTGCTGTTCAGCTACTACAGCAATGACCTGATGACCGGCGCGCAGACCGCCTTCGAAGGGATCGGCGGCGGTGATCCCGCCGTCAAGCAGTCCGGTGTCGACGGTTTCTGGCAGGCGCTGATCCACTTCGGCATCCTGGCCACCATCCACATCGTGCGCATGATGCTCGACCTCTTCATGATGCAGCGGTTCACGCTGCGCTGGCGCGCCTGGCTCACCGCGCATCTGACCGGTGACTGGCTGGATGGCCGGGCCTACTACCGCAGCCGGTTCATCGACGACACCATCGACAACCCGGACCAGCGCATCCAGTCCGACATCGACATCTTCACCAACGGCACCGGCCCGCTACCCAGCAACCCGAACACCTTGTCGACGAGCACACTGCTGTTCGGCGCCATCTCGGCAGTGGTGAGTGTTGCGTCGTTCACGGTCATCCTGTGGAACCTGTCCGGCGAGCTCAACCTCTTCGGGATCACGCTGCCGCGGGCGATGTTCTGGATCGGCGTGGCCTACATCCTGGCGGCCACCATCATCGCGTTCTGGATCGGCCGCCCGCTGATCCGGTTGACCTTCAACAACGAGAAGTTCAACGCCGCGTTCCGGTACGCCCTGGTGCGGTTGCGCGACGCCGCCGAGTCGGTGGCGTTCTATCGCGGTGAAACTGCAGAGCGGGTGCAGCTGCGCAAGCGGTTCGCCCCCATCGTCGAGAACTACAAGCGGTTCATCAACCGCTCGGTGAAGTTCTACGGCTGGAACGTTTCGATCAGCCAGATCATCAATCCGCTGCCGTGGATCATCCAGGCGCCCCGGATGTTCGCCGGCGAGATCAAACTCGGTGACATCTCCCAGACCTCCACGGCGTTCGGCCAGATCACCGACGGCCTGTCGTTCTTCCGCAACAGCTACGACCAGTTCGCCGGGTGGCGCGCGTCGATCATCCGTCTGCACGGCCTCGTCATCGCCAACGAGGAAGGCCGGGACCTACCGGTGCTGAACGTCGAGCCGAGCAAGAGCTGCCTGGTCGAACTGGAAGACATCCACGTCACGACGCCGGACGGCCAGGTGCTCGTCGAGGATCTCGATCTGAAGCTGGAGAGCGGCGACACGCTGATCGTCACCGGCCGCTCCGGCGCGGGCAAGACGACGCTGCTGCGCAGCCTCGCGCAGCTGTGGCCGTTCACCACCGGTACGTTCCGCTACCCGCAGGCCGATCACGAGACCATGTTCCTGTCCCAGATGCCCTACGTGCCGCTGGGCGATCTGCGCGCGGTGGTGTCGTATCCGCAAGAGCCCGGCGACATTCCGGACGAGCGGCTGCACTGGGCCCTGGAGAAGGTGTCGTTGCCGCAGTGCTCCAAACGGTTGACCGAGGTGGCCGACTGGGTCAAGGTGCTCTCCCCCGGCGAGCAGCAGCGCATCGCGTTCGCGCGGGTGCTGCTGACCCGGCCGCGCGCAGTGTTCCTCGACGAGGCGACCTCCGCGTTGGACGAAGGTCTGGAGTACACGATGTACGACCTGGTCCGCAAGGAACTGCCCGAGACCATTCTGGTCAGCGTCACGCACCGCAGCACCGTCGGCCAGCACCACGAGAAGCACCTGCATCTGCTCGGCGGCGGGCGCTGGACCCTCGGCGACCTCGACGACGCGGTCGAAGACCAAGTCAGCCCCGTCTGAGGACTCCCGTCGGGTAGCTTCCCGGCATGGAGATGTTCAGCCAGTCGCTGGACTGGGGCAACGAGATCCTGGCCTCGTTGTGGTGGGTCGCCAAGGCGTGGGTGATCAGCGCGCTGGTCGCGGTGGCGGTGCTGGCCTTCCTTGCCCGGTGCACCACCTGGGGCCGCCAGTTCTGGCACATCACGCGCGGCTATTTCGTTGGCCGCCAGAGCATTCCGGTGTGGGGTTTGCTCGGGGCCCTGCTGCTGTCGGTCATGGTGTCGGTGCGGATGGACGTGCTGTTCAGCTACTACGCCAATGACCAGTACAACGCACTGCAGGTGGCGTTCGAGGGCGTCGGGTCCGGAAACGAGGCCGTCCGTAACTCGGGTGTCGACGGGTTCTGGACATCGATCCTGATCTTCGTCGGGCTGTTGATCGCCGATATCGCACGCACGGTGGCCGACCTGTATCTGATGCAGCACTTCATCATTCGCTGGCGGGTGTGGCTCACCGACCACCTCACCGGCGACTGGCTCGGCGATCGGGCCTACTACCGCAACAGGTTCGTGTCGGCGTTCGGCGGCGTCCCGATCGACAACCCGGACCAGCGCATCCAACAGGACATCGATGTCTTCACCACCGGCACCGGACCGGAGACGAACACGTTCACCGTCGGCACCGCGCAGACGCTGTTCTTCGGCACCGTGAATTCGATCCTGTCGGTGGTGGCGTTCACCCCGATCCTGTGGAATCTGGCGGGCCCACTGTCTTTGTTCGGGGTGACGATCCCCAAAGCCTTGTTCTGGCTGGCGCTGCTGTGGGTGGCGGTGACGACGGTGGTGGCCTTCTGGATCGGCAAGCCGATCATCGCGCTGACGTTCCGCAACGAGCTGACCAACGCGGCTTTCCGCTATGCGCTGGTACGCATCCGGGACGCCGCCGAGGCGGTCAGCCTCTACCGCGGTGAGGACACCGAGCAGCGGACGCTGGCGGATCGCTTCGGGCGGATCATCACCAACTACCGCAGACTGGTGCTGCGCGGTGTCGCATTCATGGGCTGGAACCGTTCGGTCAGCCAGATCGTCTCACCGCTGCCGTTGATCGTGCAGGCGCCGCGATTGTTCGCCGGGGAGCTGAACCTCGGCGACGTCACGCAGTCGGCGGGCGCGTTCGGTTCGGTGCAGAGCTCGCTGAGCTTCTTCCGCGCCGTGTACGACTCGTTCGCCGGCTATCGCGCCGCCATCATCCGATTGGACGGACTGGTCACTGCCAACGAAAAGGCAAGGGCCCTACCGCGGTTGGCCGCGACGGTGAGCACCGACGACGGGGTCGAGATCACCGGCGTGGACGTGCGCTCCCCGTACGGCGCTCAGCTTGTCGACGATCTCGAGGTGCGGTTGCGCCCCGGCGACTCCCTGGTCATCACCGGCCCGTCGGGCACCGGCAAGACGACGCTGCTGCGCAGTGTGGCGCAGTTGTGGCCGTACGCCTCGGGATCGGTGGCCCACCCAGCGGAGACGATGTTCCTCTCCCAGCTCCCCTACGCCCCCCTCGGCGATCTTCGTGCGGTGGTCAGCTATCCGGCAGCCGACGGCGCGTTCGGCGACGACGCGATCCGCGTGGCGCTGAGCGCTGTGACGCTGGGGCACCTGGCGACCCGGCTGGACGACGAGTCCGACTGGGGCAAGGAACTGTCCCCCGGTGAGCAACAACGCATCGCGTTCGCGCGGGTGTTGCTGGCCCGGCCCAAGGCGGTGTTCCTCGACGAGGCCACCTCGGCGCTGGACGCCGGGCAGGAGTTCGCGATGTACAGCACATTGCGCGAGCGCCTGCCCGACACCATCGTCGTCAGCGTCAGCCACCGCGACAGCGTCGACCGCCACCACGAGTTGCGCCTGGAACTGCTCGGTGAGGGCCGCTGGGAGTTGAGGCCGCTCTAGAGCGACGCGGCGTGCGTCCCGGCCCGGCGACCGAAAAAGGATCCCTCGCCGAGTTGTGTTCCGCTGGCGTAATTCTCGCCGTCCTGGGCGATGTTGGACGCGCACGCCCCTGCGGCGTACAGACCGGGAACCGCGCCGCCGTCCTCGCGCAGCACCTCACCGTCGAGTGACACGATCAGCCCGCCCATGGTGAAGCCGGAGTACATGGCGACCCCGAGGGACAGGTCGAACGCCGCGAACGGACCGGTGTCCTGAGCGGCGATGTAGTCGGGTTGCTTGTGGAAGTCGGGGTCCACCCCCTCGGCGGCGTTGGCGTTGTAGCGCTCCAGCGTCGCGGCCAGATTGCCGGCCGGGATACCCAGCGCCTCTTCGACTTCGGCGATTGTCTCGTATCCGTCGATGAATTTGATCAGCGGCATCTCGGGCATCTGCATGTGGGCTTCGTCAACGATCAGGTACGCCTGTTGTTCGGGCTGCTTGAGCACGAACGCCGAGGTGCGCGAATGGTAGGAGTCCTCGGCGACGAACCGGGCGCCCTGGTTGTTGACGATCACCCCGGTCAGCAGGATCTCCGGCGGGTAGGCCGCCGCGGTGATGAACAGGCCGTCCAGATTCTTCGCGACGCCACCCGCGGACACCCCGAGCCGGATGCCCAACCCGTCGTCGTGTGGGTTGCCCAGGATGTAGGGCTCCACCTCGCCGTGGTGTTTGGTCTTGCGCTTCTTGCCCAGGGCGGGCGTGTGCTCGGCGACCATCTCGGGGTTCATCGCGAAACCGCCCGCGGCGATGATGACGGCCTTGGCCTTGACCGCACCGGTGGTGCCGAAGTTCTTCCAGCTCACGCCGACCACAGCCCCGTTGTCGGTGACCAGGTTGGTCGCCCCTGTCTCATAACGGATCTCGACGCCGAGCTCGGCGGCCCGCTTGAGCAGCAGTTGGATCACCATGTCAGCGCCGCCGAGTTCACCGGGAACCGGGACGGAATGCCCGCGCGGCGCCGGCTTGGCCTGCTCGTTGAACGGCCACACCTTCTCGTTGCCGGTGTAGGACAGTCCCTCGGTGCCCGGGGGTACCACCACCTTGCCCGGGTAGTAGCTGCGTTCGAACTGAAAACCGAGGGCCTCAAGCCAGGTGAAGTGTTCTACGCTGCCGTCGCAGTAGGCCCGGATCTTGTCCAGCTCGGGGTCGTGGGACACCGCGACCAGGTACTTGTACATCTCTTCGGCCGAGTCGTCGTGCCCGGTGGCCTGTTGCACCGCGGTGCCACCACCGAGGTAGAAGTGGCCGCCCGCCATGGACGTCGTGCCACCGGCGGCGGCGGCACGTTCGAGCACGAGCACCCGGGCGCCGGCCGCGGCGGCGCTGACGGCCGCGCTCCCGCCCGCGATGCCGAATCCGACGACCACGACGTCGAATTCGTCGGACCAGTCGGTGACCTCGCAGGCGTCGACGGTGGTGGGGATGTCTGTCATGTGTTCTCCTGCTGCTGTTTCACGTGGTCGAAGAATGCCTGGATGTCGGGTGGGATGAGGGCGATCTCGATGAACGGGATCCCGCTGTCAGGGGCACTGACGTAGGCGAACCGCATGCCGCCGGGCATCACGCCCTGCTGCACCACCGGAGCGCCCTCGGCTTCGGCGTCGCGCAGGGTGGCCTCGTACTCCTCGGCGTCGGCGGCCGCCACGCAGATGTGGTGCAACCCGGGGCCGGCGGTGTCCAGGAACTCGGTGTAGATGCTGTCCCCGCGCACCGGCACGATGATCTCCAGCTGGGTGTCCCCGGCGTAACTCAGGGAGATGTCGGCGACGAAGTCGGCCTGCGCGCCGCGGTAGGTACAGCCCTCGAGGAAGGGCACGCCCGGCATCCGAACCCAGCTGGGGGCACCGAGCAGCGCGGTGAGCATCGCTTCGGTGGTATCCAGATCGCGCGTCACCCAAGCAATCTGGACAGGTGTCTGATTGAGCATCGATGTGAGGATATCCCCACCGGGCCGACCTGGCTAGAACGTGTTCTAGTTTTGCCGGAACGTGTCGATCGCCAGCCGGATCTGACCGTCGAAGACCGACCTCGCATCCGTCAGCGTGCCCGGACCGTACTGGCCGAACACCTCCATGCTGATCGCGCCGACCAGCGTGGCCCACAGCAGGAAACACTTGAGCAGGACGCGGTCCCCGCCGGGAAAGCCGTACTCCGCCCGCAGGGCCTGGAAATCGCGCGATACGGATTGCGGTAGAGCGTCTTCGGGGTCCGGGATGTCGCCGGCGAGAATCCCGTCGGCCACCACGGCGAGCACCGAGACGATCATCCGGGTACCCGGCCCGACGGTGATCTCCGCGGGCGCCCGGTACCCCGGCACCGGACTGCCGTAGAGCAGTGCCCAGCGCGCCGGCGCCGCGATCGCCCACGCCCGGGCCGAGTGCGCCATCGCGAGCACCCGCTCCGGCCATGCGCCACCGGTGTCGGCGGCGTCCACCGCGTCGGCCAGTTCGGTGTATGCATCCACCAGCAACAAGGTCAGCAGGTCGTCGCGACTGGCGACGTAGCGATAGACCGCCGAGGACACCATGCCCAGGTCACGGGCGATTGCGCGCAGTGACAGCCCGGCCGCACCGTCGGTGATCAGGTGCCGCCTACCGACCTCGACGATCTCGGCCTCGATGCGGTCGCGCGCATCCTGTCGCTTGCCCATCGGCCCAGTCTGACACGAAACGAGATCATCGCTCTTGATTTAGAGCGCTCCGCATGGCACGGTGAAAACAGAGCACCGCTCTCGAAACTACGAAGGGGACGACCATGACCACCCGATACGACGAACCGACCCGCGTCGCCAAGGCTGCGAACGCAGTGTTCCGCCACCTCGCCGAGCTCGGTATCAGCATCGCGGGCACCCGCGCCCTGCGGGTGCGCGGCCGCCGCACCGGCAAATGGCACGGGGTGGTGGTCAACGTCCTCACCGTCGACGGACGCGACTACCTCGTCTCGCCGCGGGGCAACACCCAGTGGGCACGCAATGCGCGGGCCGATGGAGCGGTGCAGGTGGGACCCCGGTGGCGCCGGCGGCAGGTGCAGGCGGTGGAAGTCGCCGACAGCGCCAAGCCCGACCTGGTGCAGCGTTACCTCGACCGCTGGTTCTGGGAGGTCAAGAATCACATGGGCGGTTTGACGCCGGAGTCCACCGACGCCGAACTGCGGGTGAAGACCGTCTCGATCCCGGTGTTCGAATTGGTCGGCTGAATCGCCGCCGCGTCGATGATCTGCTGACCCGTCGACTGGAACGAGACGGCCGCGGGCAACTGCCCCCAGGTGCTGTTGAACAGTCCGATGATCGCGGCCCGGCCATCGGGGGTCGGGACGTACACCGGCCCGCCGGAATCACCCTTCTGGCTGAAGATGCCGTTGGTCATGGTGAACCAGCCGTTGTTCACGGAGTCGATGGTCCCGCAGGTTTCGCCGGTGACGACACCGAAATGGCACACCGTCTGGCCGGCCTTCTGCACGGCCAGGGCCGGGTCCGCGATCAGGGTGCGGCCGCCGGGCAATACGTCGACCATCTGGACGTCGGGCGCCAGCGCGATGGCCTCCCAATCCGTGATCTGGTAATCGGTGGTGACGGTCGTGCCGTCCGGGGTGTTGTCCCGCGACATGGTCACCACGCCGATGACATTGCCGTCCCGGTCGGTGACCGGGCCGTCGGCCCGGCAGTGGCCGGCCGTCAGCGCGGATCGCGACGCCATGTCGACATACCCGAGCGTGCACATCGTCGAGCCCTGCCGGATCTCCATGCCCGGATAGACCGTCGGCCCGCCCGGGACCACCGGGCTGGGCACCACCGGATTCGCGGCGGCAGGGCCCGCGGTGAGCATGGCCGGCCCGGCGATCAGAGCACCAACGAGGATGCCCAACAGACGTGCGCGCATGAAGTCCTCCCGATCCCTCCACCCTCGGTAAGTCCGACGCTACCGGGATGCTGAGGTGTAGATCGGGTAACGGAGCGATCCCGTTACAACAACACCGGCCCGGATTTCAAGAATCCGGGCCGGTGTGTCGCGAAGGAAAATTACGGAATCGTCAGAACCTGACCCGGGTGGATCAGATCGGGGTTCGGCACCCCGCTCGCGTCGGCGATCCGCTGATACTGGTTGCCGTCACCGTAGAACCGTTCCGAGATCGCCCACAGGGTGTCACCGGACACGACGGTGTAGGTGCGGGGGGCGGGCGGGGCCGGCGGCGCGGGCTCGGGCTCAGGAGCCGGAGCCTCGGGAGCCGGGGCCTCCGCAGCGGCGAGTTCGACCTCGGGCTCGGGGGCGGGAGCCTCCGCGGCGGGCGGGGTGGCGGGAAGGTCCCCAGCCGGGGCGGGCGGTGCCTCGTCGGTGTTGGTGCCCGAGGACCACGCGACGCCATCGAAGCCGTACAGCACCAGGTTGCGATCGTCCTGAAGGATCAGCCGCACATCCTTGGCACCCTTGGTGTCGCTGTGCCACACCGGCTTGTCCGGGGTGTAAAGCACGAAGTTGCCGTCGTCCTGCACCTCCGCGCGGACCACGTCCTGGCCGTTGGTCTCGGTCGACCATACGGCGGTATCCCCGCTGTAGAGCACGAAGTTGCCGTCGTCCTGCAACGTCGCCCGGTAGGCACCGTTGTTGGACGTCAACGACTGGCCCTGCTCCAGCTTTTCACCTTTGTGGAGTCTGTCTCCCATGGTGTTCTCCCCTCATCTGGACAGTTGACGCAGCCGAGCCTACTGACGGATCTTTGCCAACGGGGCGGTTGCGCTCGCAATAACCAGAACACTTGGCGAACTTTCGTGAGCGCTCAGGAATCGAACCCCAACCCCAGCCGATCCAGGGCGCGCAGCAACAGATTGCGACGGCCGGCCGAGTGGTCCGCGCGGTTCAGCGACCAGCGGGTGGCCTGAATGCCGATACTGGCCAGCGGCTCCGGCGGGAAGGGCAGAGGCTTGCGCCGGACCATATCCAATTCGGTTCGTGGCGTGGGCTTTCCGTCGAGCAGATCCAGACACACGTCGGCGGCGAAGCGCGCGGCGCCCACACCCAGACCGGTGAACCCGTTGACGTAGGCCACCCGGCCGCCGCGCGCGGTACCCCAATGCGCGCAGAACCGGGTGTTGGTGTCGATCGCGCCGGCCCAGCGGTGGCTGAACCGGACGTCGTCGAGCTGCGGGAAGGTGAGAAAGAAGTGCTCGGCCAGCCGGCGATAGGTCTGCGGCCGGTCCTCGTACGCCGGGTCGACGCGGCGGCCGAAGTGGTAGATGGCGTCGTAGCCACCCCACACGATCCGGTTGTCCGCGGACAGCCGGTAGTAGTGGAACTGGTTGGCGCAGTCGCCGATTCCCTGCCGGTTACGCCAGCCGACCCGGTCCAGCTGCGCCGCGCTCAACGGTTCGGTCGCCAGCACATAGTCATAGACCGGCACGGTGTAGGCCCGATTGCGCCGCAGCAGGCTGCGAAACACATTGGTGGCCAACAGCACCCGCTGGGCGGTGACCACCGCGGCACCGGTGTCCACCCGGAGGCCGGCCGCAGACGAATCCAGGGACAGCGCCCGGGAGTGCTCGTGGATGGCCACTCCGGCGCCGACAGCCACCCGCGCCAGTTCCAGCGCCAGCTTCGCCGGGTGCACGATCGCGACGCTGTCGGCCTGGAAGAGTCCGGCACGGTACGTCGGCGAAGCCACCTCGGCACGTACCTGCTGCTCATCCAGGAAGGTGCCGTGCCCCGCGTCGGCCAGGCCCGCCACCTGATGGTGTTCGGTCGCCACCGTCAGCATCCCGGTGCGTTCCCACTCCACGTCGAGACCGAGCCGTTCGATCTCCGCTTCCATCCCGTCGAGATTCGCCATCCCCATGGCGTCGAGTTGCTCGATCTCGCCTGCCCAACGCGACTTTCCGTTGTCGTGGCCGTGCGTCAGGCTGGCATCCACGAAGCCACCGTTGCGGCCGGATGCGGCCCAGCCGACCCGGTCCGCCTCGATCAACACGATGCGTTGTCCGGGGTTGCGCTGCGCGGCGTGCACCGCGGCCCACAGCCCGGTATAGCCCCCGCCGACGATCAGCAGATCGCAGCTGAGAGCACCGGACAACGGCGGATGTTCCGGTCGCGCAAGATCGAGCCACATCGACCCGAATGCGCTGTCGGACAGTGACCGCGCGACCAGTTCGGGGTCTACATGGGCGTCGAAAGCGGTCTTCACCCCGTCACACTACGGCGGCCGCCCACGAACCGGGTCAACACCGGTCCGACGATCGCGAGGATGAACACGTACGGGGTGGCGACGGCTTCGACGGCGGGCAGCGTGGCACCGACCAGGCCGATGATGACGAGCGAGAACTCCCCGCGCACGATCAACGCGGTACCCGCGCGCAACTGGCCGGGACGGGCCACGTCGTCCCGGCGGGCGGCGAACATGCCGGTCGCGACCTTCGTACCGGCGGTGACGACGGCCAGTGCCAGCGCGGCAGGCAGCATCGGGACCAGATCGGCCGGATTGGCCGACAACCCGATGGCCAGAAAGAAGATGGCGGCGAACAGATCTCGGAGCGGCGTCAGGACGGTGCGGGCGCGATGGGCTGCCTCCCCGGTCAGGGTCAGCCCGACCAGGAACGCCCCGACCGCCGCGGAAGCGTGGATGAACTCGGCGAGTGCGGCGACGATCAGCGTCAGCGCCATGATGCGCAGCAGCAGTTGCTCGTTGTCAGGGTGGGCCACCAGTCGGCCCACCAGGTGTCCCCAACGATAGGACGCGACGAAGGCCACCACCAGCGCCGAGACCGCGATACCCATGCCGAGCATGGCGTGCACCCAGGTGCCGCCCGCCGCCAGTACGGCCAGCAGCGGCAGGTAGGCCGCCATCGCGAAGTCCTCCAGCACCAGGATGGACAGCACGGCCGGGGTCTCGCGGTTACCGAGCCGGCGCAGGTCGTCGAGCAGGCGCGCGATCACCCCCGACGACGAGATGTAGGTGACCCCGGCCATGGCCAGGATGCCGACGGCGTCCAGCCCCAGCAGCCAGCCGGCGACGGCACCCGGGACGGCGTTGAGGATCAGGTCCACCCACGCCGAGGGCAGATGGCGTCGCAGGCTGGCGGCGAACTCCCCGATGGAGAACTCCAGACCGAGGGTGAGCAGCAGCAGCACCACGCCTATGGTTGCGCCGGTCTTGACGAAGTCGTTGGCGGCCGGGATGTGGGCCACCCCGCCGTCGCCGAGGGCCAGACCCGCGGCGAGGTACAGCGGGATCGGTGACAGCGCGAAGCGGCGGGCGGCCGTACCGAGCACCGTGAGCACGGCCAGGATGATGCCGAGCTCCAGCAAGAGCGCTGCCGACACCTGCACGGGATCAGCCTTTGGCGACGATGTTCTCGACGCCGGTGAGCCCGTCCTCCGTGCCGATCACCACCAGCACGTCACCGGCCCGCAGGAGCTCCGCCGGCCCCGGCGAGGCCAGCACCTCCTCGTCGCGCACGATGGCGACGATGGAGGCACCGGTACGGGTGCGGGCCCGGGTGTCCCCCAGCGGCCGGTCGACGAAGGGACTGCCCTCGCGGATGTGCACCTGACCGGCGTTCAGACCGGGCACCTCGCGGGTCAGGTCGGCGAAACGTTCGGCTATCCGGGGAGCACCGAGGATCTGGCCCAGCGCCTCGGCTTCCTCATCGGTGAGCCGGAACACCTCCCGGGCCTGGTCGGGATCCTCTTTCGGATACACCACGAGCTCGAAATCGCCGGTGCGCCGGGCAACCACGCCGATCCGGTCCCCGGTGCGGGTGTCGAATTCGAAGCGCAGCCCGACGCCGGGGAGCAGGACTTCCTTGACATCCATCCCCCCATCCTGGCCGACAGCTGTGTGCCCGCGCCGCTACTTCTGTAAAACCCGCTACTTCCGCGAAACGGCGGCGGACCGGGGTGTCCAGCCGGGCGGCCCGAACGCGTAGCCGAACCGGTCCCGCCAGCGCCGCGCCGCACGGACATCGCGGGCGATCGCGACGTACTCGTGGGTCTGCAGCTTCCAGATGTTGTACGTGTCCACCTGCTTGGTCAGCCCGTAGTGCGGCCGGAACTCCTCGTCGGCGTAGCTGCCGAACAGCCGGTCCCACACGATGAAGATGCCGCCGTAGTTCTTGTCCAGGTACTGCTGATCCATCCCGTGGTGCACCCGGTGGTGCGACGGCGTGTTGAAGACCAATTCGAAAGGCCGCCACAGCTTGTCGATCCGCTCGGTGTGTACCCAAAACTGGTAGATCAGGTTCACCGAGAAGCTGGCGAACACCATCCACGGCGGAATGCCCAACAGCGGCAACGGGATCCACATCAGGATCTCGCCGCTGTTGTTCCATTTCTGGCGCAGCGCGGTGGCGAAGTTGAAGTACAGACTGGAGTGGTGGGCCTGATGCGTCGCCCAGATCAGCCGCACCCGGTGCGCGATCCGGTGATAGGTGTAGAACAGCAGGTCGACGCCGACCAGCGCGATCACCCACGTGTACCACTGGGTGGCGGGCAGATGCCACGGTGCCGCGTAGGCGTAGATGGCGGCATACCCGAACAGCGCCAGCAGTTTCCAGGCCGCGGTGGTCGCCACCGACACCAGACCCATCCACAGGCTGGCCCAGGCATCGCGGCGCAGGTAGGCCCCGGACTGCGGTCGCTCATCCGCCGCCTCCCCCACCAGCGCTTCCAGTTTGCGCGCGGCGCCCCACTCCAGCACGAGCAGCAGCAGGAAGAACGGGACGGCGAACAGCACCGGGTCACGCATCTGCGGTGGCAGCGCGTCCAGCAACGCCCGGAGTCCATCCATGCCGTCAGCCTAAACCGGTCCGCTCAGCGGAAACTCAGAACGTCGCTTCCCCAGGTCAGCCGCTGCGCCCGGTCCGGGTCGGCCACCACCGCATCCTCGCGGCCGATGATCAAGGTGGCCCGTTCGTCGGGGCGATATTCCGGCCACACCGGCGTGCCTGCGCCCGCACCCGGTTCACCACCGGCCGCGAACCGGGTCCAGCGCGCACGCACCCGCTCCGATACCGCCGCGCCGGCCGCCAACCCGCCGAGTTTGAACGTGGGGTCCTTCGGTCCCATCACCAGATTGCCCCAGACGTAGGGCAATTCGGTGGCGTGGGCGGCGTCCAGTCGCAGCAGCTTGAGCATCGGGGTGGCCCAGTCGAAGCGGTACATGTGCACCGGCGCGACGGCGCTGTGGCCTTCGGCGAACCAAATGGACGGCATCCGGAAACCGACGTCGCGCGCGACCCCGAGCGCCGGTTTGCGACCCCGCCCGCGGTAGACGGCGGTGATCTCGGCCTCGGTGGGGATCTGCAGGCCAGGCTGTTCGGAGGCGATCGCGGCGAACATGTCGCGCAAGGTCTGCGGCGCGATCGGCATCAGCGGCGACCGCATCCAGCGGAACAGCGCGGCCTCGTGCCGGTTGGTGCCGATGATCAGCGGTACCGGGTGGGTGCGGCCGGCACGGGCCGCCTGTGCCGGATAGTCCGGCACCAGGTCCCCGTCGACGATCGGCACGAACGCCAACGTGCCCGGGAACCGCCGCGGCACCTCGTTGTACAGGTGTTTCGAGGCGGCGATGATGCTCTCGACGGGGGCGTCGCGCAGCCGGTGGGTCTCCCCGGGATGCACGCCCAGCCGATCGAGGAACTGCTCGGCGATCCGGCGGGCACGGTCGCGGTCGTAGACGGAGGTGACAGGGGCGCTCTGCGCGATGGCCCGGTGGAACAGCCCGGCGGCGGGCGGGCTGGCCATCAGCGTGGTGATGATGCCCGCACCGGCGGATTCGCCGAACAACGTCACATTGTCCGGGTCGCCGCCGAACGCGGCGATATTGTCCTGAACCCAGTGCAGGGCCGAAAGTACGTCGCGCACACCGATATTGGTGTCGAATCCCGAGCCATAGGACGACAGATCGAGGAACCCGAGTGCCCCCACCCGGTAGTTCACGGTGACCACCACGACATCGCCGCTCGCGGCGAGTTCACGGCCGCGGTAGAGCGGCTGCGCCGACGAGCCCAGCGCGTAGGCCCCGCCGTGCACCCAGACCATCACCGGTTTGGGTCCCCCGGATGTCGACGGCGCCCACACGTTCAGCGTCAGACAGTCCCCGCCCTGCGGGGCGCCCAGGTCGATCGGGATGTGCGGATCGGTCTGTTGCGGGCAGACGGGCCCGAATCGGGTCGCGTCGGCGGGCTCGGTCCAGCGCTGCGGCGGCTGCGGCTCGCGCCAGCGCAGGTCGCCGACCGGAGGTGCGGCGTACCGGATGCCCAGCCATTGCCGGACGATGCCGTCATCGCTCCCTCGGACCGGTCCGTAGCCGGTGATGGTGTCCGTATCCGGGATCACACGTGCCTCCCTTGCTCGAGTGCTCAGCCATCCCACGCTACCGGCGCCGGCCGGTCGGCAGTTCTGATAGAGATTCATTCGCCCTGGGTGCAACCCTGTCGGAGCGGTCACACGGCTCCTAACCTCGCCGCTCATGGCTGTTGATTTCGCTGAGACGATCACCCCGATCCCCGTCCTGGACTCACCCGAGGCCGCGCTGACCGCCGCCGACGCGGTCGCCACCGCGATCGCGGCAGGCAGCGCCGAGCGCGAACGGGCCGGGACGTCGCTGCTGCCGCAGCTGCGTGCGGTCGCCGAAGCAGGTCTGCTGGCCGTACCCGTACCGGCCAAGCACGGCGGTCCCGGCTTCCCCGCGTCGGTTCAGGTCGAGGTACTACGCAGGCTCTCCCGAGGCGACGGCGCGCTCGGACAGCTTTTGCTGGCACATTTCGTGATCTCCCAGGCGATTTCGGCTCTGGATGCCGATGCGCCACAGGCAACCCGGATCTACGGCGACATCCTGGCCGGCGGCCAACTGGGTAACGCCACCGCCGAGCGCGGAACCGCGTCGGCGCTGCACCGCAACACGACGGTGAGCCGCCGCGGGGACGGATCATGGGAGCTCAACGGCACCAAGTACTACGCGACCGGTGCGCTGGGTGCGACATGGATCGCTGTGGCGGCCGGTATCGCGGACACCGACGGCGAGACGGCGACCGTGTTCATCCGGCCGGATCAGGACGGGGTGACGCTGAATCTGGAGAAGTGGTCAGCGTTCGGCCAGCGCGGCACCGCCAGCGGTGAGATCCGCCTCGAGGGCGTCGTCGTCGACGCCGACCTGGTCATCGAGGAGGGTGCCCCGCCGCACCCGGTCGACGGGCCGCCGACCGTGCTCGGCGCCTACGACCAGGCGTTGCATGCCGCGATCGACATCGGGATCGCCCGTGCCGCACTCGAAGACGGTGCGCAGTTCGTCCGTACCCGGTCCCGGCCGTGGAAGGAGGCGCTGGACGCGGGCATCGAACGCGCCGACCAGGAGCCCCACCTCGTGCGGCGGTTCGGCGAGCTGACCGCGCGGCTGTACGCACTGGAGGCCCTCCTGGCGGCGGGCGCCGCCCTCGTCGACGAGGGGCAGGCCCAGCCCGACTTGTCCCGCGACACCGCCGCGGCCGCGTCGTTGCGGGTGGCCGCGGCCAAGGCGCTGGCGCAGGAGTTCGCCGTCGAGATCGCGAGCGGCATCTTCGAGCTGACAGGCACCTCGGGCACCGACGGCGAGGCCAACCTGGACCGGCACTGGCGCAATGTGCGCACCCATTCGCTGCACGACCCGGCCCGGTGGAAGTACGTGCACCTGGGCAACCACACCCTGCACGGCACCCGGCCGCCCCGGCTCGGGCTCGTGCTCTGACCCGGCGGGAACCGAAGATGAGCTATCACAACAGTTTCTATCTGACCGGCAGCATCAACGCACCGACGGTCGAGGAGGCGCTGCGGTTCGCGGGCCGGCTCCCTGGCGTGGCGCGGATTCCCGACGGCGAACCCGGGGACCGGGCGAACTGGGTGCTCACCCAGACCCCGCACTTCCTGGACAACCCGACCCTGGACGTCGTCGAGACGGACGGGCGTCGACTCGCCAGGCTGCGGCCCGGGACCACGGCCGCCGACGTGCGGTTCCCCGCGTTCGCGTACCAGGACCACGCGATCGCGTCCTACCAACTGTTCCGCGCCGCGCGCGACCGTGGCGAGGTGGCCCCGGATGCGAAGTTCCTGGTGTCCATCCCCACCCCGTTCAACGCGGTGAACTTCTTCGTCGACTTCGACTCCCAGGTCGAGGTGGCGCTGGCCTACGAGAATCCGCTTCGCGACAGTGTGGACCAGATCCAAGAGGCGATCCCGCACCAGGATCTGGCCATCCAATGGGACCTGCCGATCGAGGACGCGACCATCGAGGGCTGGTTTCCCAACCCGTACAACGACTTCGAGGAGATCTACGCCGCCACGGCGCGACCCGCCTCCTGGGTGCACGAGGAGGTCGAGCTGACCTTCCACCTCTGCTACGGGGATTCGAAATTCGGCGCGTCCCCGTTCATGGGTGACCCACCCGACGACGAGGCCGCCCGGCGCGGCGGCCGGCACATCTACCCGCGGGACGCATCGGTGATCGTGGCGGTGTCCAATGGGCTGTCGCGCCATGTCCCCCGCCGGATCGACGCCATCCAGGCCGCGACGGTGACGACGTGGAACCGGCTGGCGCACTGGCAGCCGCTGGCCGACCTGGCGATCGAACCGGACACCGAGTTCTATCTGGGACTGCTGCACGCCGCCGATGGCGCTGCCGGTGCTCGGGCCAGGGCCGCGCTCGCGGCGACGTTCCTGCCCCGGTTCGGGATCTCCACCGAGTGTGGTCTCGGCAGGCATTCGGCCGAGCAACTCGAGCAGGTGGCCGGCGCCGTCGTCGACCTGT
>JAHFVC010000542.1 GCA_023264765.1 Mycobacterium sp.
GCCAAGTGCACATGGTAGGCATCACGCGCGTCGGCCAGATCTTGCAGCGAAAGCGCCTCAAAATTCACACTGCGCACAAACCGACTCATCATGACCATCCTCCTGCGCGACTCGAAACGACCTGGGCAACAACGGAACCCTCCGGACGGACCGATGACCGATCGTCCCAATCAATTGGCCCACCCTGGGCGCGCTCCACACGCAACATGGCAGGAAGTTCACCCGATGTTCTCCACAGTCGGGCATCTCCCGCGACGCGCCTCAATCTCACCCGAGCAATGGGTAGCGATCGTCGCGCATAGGACGCCCGCGAATCGCCATTGCCCGGTGGCTTCATACGCGGACGATAGATCCGCAAGAAGCGACGCCGGATGAGTAGTCGACTACTCGAATCATGAAGCCAACAGCGATGAGCGACCGCTCAGAGTCGAGTGGCCCAAAGGGCATCGGGGCAACAACGCGCAAGGGCGGCACGGACTCGGCCAGAACGCTCACCGCCATACGCCACGACGGTCCTAGTGGTCAGGTACTTGCAGACAGCCAATGAGCAACTATCCACATCCGGCGCAGTGGCCGGTCGGTTTGGTAGCCGCGCGTTCGAAGTCGAGTAGGGCGCTACTCGCGCCACACCCCCCGACGTGAACCAGTGTGACGGCAACCGAAGCGCAGCGGCCTGGTGCTGCCCGCGCCGCTGCGAAACACGGAGCAAGACCGCGGCGGGTTCAGACACCGCCCCGGCTGTCGCCGTGTAAGCATCGATCGTCTCACCAGCCCGATCAACTCACGCTCCAAGCATCAAGGTGGCCAGTTATGTTGTCTTCCTGAGTTTTTGCCGTCCACAAGAATTGGGCCTTTCGGTCAAGAGTCGACAGGTTTACCATCGAAATTAAGCCGACGGGTCGTCGGCGGCAGCGCCGGGGGGCGCTGAACACATCGGGGGGAAGAGTCATGTCCGAAAGTGCGAAGGGCGTCCATATCGCGCGCCTTGAACAAGGCAGTGTCAGGGTCTCAGTGCCGAAAGGCACCAGCCTGGACAAGATTTTCAAGAGCAAGGCGCTGGTCGAGGGCATTCGGGGCCCCGTACGTGCCGGTGGATGCCAGGCATGCATCTCAGGTAAGGACCTGCGTTTGGAGCAATTCGAAGAGGTGATCCTCGTCGAGCTCGCGGAATGACTCTGCGTCACCCTGATTGGGGTGGCGTCGGGGTCGGCGTCTTGTACAACGACGCCCTCGCCGAGGGACTGGCCGGCACGGCGGGCATGGTGGACGCAGTGAGCTTGATTCCGGAGACGTTGTGGCATGAATCGAGCGCCACTCCCCGATATCGGCGGATAGCCGCGGTCGCTGACCGTTTCGAGCAGGCGATCGGGGACATTTCGTGCGTGTTCCACGGCATCGGACTGTCTCTCGGCAGTGGTCTGCCCCTTGACGTTGAACATCTTGAACGGGTGGCCGAGGCCGCCGACCGCTATCAGCCACTGTGGTACAGCGAGCACCTGTCTGCCTTCCGGATTGGTGAAGACTCAGCCACGCCAATACACGCCGGCGTAGGACTACCGGTGCCCTTCGATGCGCCGACGCTTCGCGAGATGGCGCCCAAGGTCGCGACGACGGTTGCCCACCTTGGCATTCCGGTGCTCATCGAGAACAGCGCCATCTATGTTGAAGTTCCCACCTGCGAAATGAGCGAGGCGCAATTCTTCAACCGGTTGTGCGATGAGACCGGCGCGGGCGTTCTGCTCGACTTGCACAACTTGATGGTCAACGAGGTAAATCGTGGTTGGAACGGCGAGGATTACCTTGACGAGCTCGACCTCACCCGAGTGCTCGAAGTCCATGTCGCCGGCGGTGAGATGCTCGGACGCTGGTACACCGACGCGCACAGCGGTGCCTGCCCAGACAGAGTCTTCGAACTGCTCGACCTCGTGGTGGCCGCCGCGCCTGCGTTACGCCTTGTCACCCTGGAAGTGCATGAATCTCGGATCGAGGTGCTCGGCGCGGCCGGCCTCGATGATCAACTGGCCAGGATCCGGCTGGCTACTGAGAAGGTGGCCCACGGTGTCGCTTGATTCGTTCTACCGTGCCCTGGCCGCGTTAGCATGCGATCCAGAGCTTGTACGCCGGGTCCGGCGAGGAGACGATGATTCCCTTGCCGCGTTCAACCTCTCCCCCATTCAGCGTGAGCGTGTGGAGACGATGGCCAGGGACGGCGGGATGGAGGTGCTGTGCTCTCTGTACCGCGCCAACCGATTGACGGCGCTCGTCCGAACAGTGCCGACTGTCGTGGACACGCTGGGTGCACGCCTCGGGGAGTCAGTCACAGAATTTTGGACCTCGACCCCCCGGATGGACATGCAGTGGCGCACTGAGGCGGTCGCATTCTGCGACTTCATCGAGCGCAAATATCCAAACGAACCCGCCCTGATCGATGCCGCCTCCGACGACCGCGACGCTGTGATCGACTACTACGACGCGGGCCCCTAGGAGGGGCCCGTTATGACCGGGCCTGTTCGACATCACGAAAGACAATCTCGGACACAGCACCTCCGGCGTGCCGAGGCATCTCCACGGACGCAATGTCGCTGTGCTCATCGGGCCCACTCCTGATACCCGCGAACAGGTGACAGAACGAAACGTTCCGGGCGTCGTGCGCTACCGGGGATCAGTCGCGTCGCAACTCGCAATCAGCGCGTTGCGTGACGCTAGCGGCACCCTGTCCACACCTCGCCGCGCCGATCCGGCCGGGCCCCGATCTAGTCGACAGGCAAATCGGTCAACAACTCCAGTGGATCGACTTCGAGAAACTCGGCGATCCGTTCCAACGTCTGCAAGGTCAAGTTGCGCTCGCCGCGCTCGACCGCACCCATGTACGTCCGGTGGACACCCATGTAGTCGGCGAAGGCCTCCTGGCTGTACCCATGCTCCAGCCGATAGCGGCGCAGGTTGCGCCCGACGATCTTCTGTAGCTGGCCTTCCATATCGCCACATGACGATTCCGTTTCGCTACTTGACGGTCTACAGACTTA
>JAHFVC010000284.1 GCA_023264765.1 Mycobacterium sp.
GAAGCGCTCGACGAGCTCGTCGGGTTCTTCGTCAACACGCTGGTGCTGCGCGTGGACCTCTCCGGCGACCCCACCTTCGCCGAGCTGCTGGGCCAGGTGCGCCGCCGCAGCCTCGCCGCGTACGAGCATCAGGACGTGCCGTTCGAGGTTCTCGTCGAGCGGATCAACCCGACCCGCAGCCTGACCCATCACCCGCTGGTCCAGGTGCTGCTCGGGTGGCAGAACTTCAGCTGGCAGGCCGGCGACGCGGCGGGCCTGGCACTGGGCGATCTGCAGGTGACACCGCTGCCGGTCGACACCGAGACCGCGCGGATGGATCTCGCGTTCTCCCTCGGCGAGCGGTGGGACGAGGACGGACAACCCGCGGGCCTCGACGTGAACGTCGAATTCCGCACCGACATCTTCGATGCCGACACCGTGGGCGCTCTGGTCGGCAGGCTGGGGCGACTCCTGACCGCCCTGACCGCCGATCCGCAGTTGCGGCCCGCCGCGATCGATCTGCTCGACGAGGGGGAGCACGCGCGGCTGGACCGGTGGGGCAACAGGGCGGTACTCGCCGGCACGCCCGCCGAGGCGACGGTGGTGGAGCTCTTCGCGGCGCAGGCCACCCGCGCCCCCGAGGCGGTGGCACTCGTCTGCGGCGACCGGTCCATGAGCTACCGGCAGCTCGACGAGAGCGCGAACCGTTTGGCGAGGCAACTCGCCGAGCACGGTGCGGGCCCGGGACAATCTGTCGCGCTGCTGTTTTCGCGCTCGGCCGAGGCGGTCGTGGCGATCCTGGCCGTCCTCAAAGCCGGTGCCGCGTATCTCCCGATGGATCCGGCGCTGCCCGAGGCGCGTATCGAGTTCATGCTCGGCGACGCCGCACCGATCGTCGCCGTCACCACGGGTGAGCTGGCCGACCGGTTCGCCGGGTCGGGCATCCGGGTCATCGACGTACATGACCCGGCCGTCGACGCCCAGCCCAGCACGCCGCTGCCCACACCCCGGCCCGACGACATGGCCCACATCATCTACACCTCCGGCACCACCGGTGTGCCCAAGGGCGTGGCGGTCACCCAGCACAACGTCACCCAGCTGTTCCGGGATCTGCAACTGGGCATCGACCTGTCCCCGGAGCAGGTGTGGACGCAATTCCACTCCTACGCGTTCGACTTCTCGGTGTGGGAGATCTGGGGTGCACTGCTGCACGGCGGCCGCCTCGTCGTGGTGCCGGACGCGGTGGCGCGCTCCGCGGAGGACTTCCACGAGCTGCTCGTCCGCGAACGCGTCACCGTGCTCACCCAGACCCCGTCGGCTGCCGCGGTGCTGTCCACCGACGGGCTGGACGCCGCCGCGTTGATCATCGGCGCCGAAGCCTGCCCGCCCGAGATGGTGGACCGATGGGCGCCCGGGCGCACCATGGTCAACGTCTACGGCCCGACCGAGACCACGATGTGGTTGTGCAAGAGCGCGCCCCTGGTCGCCGGTTCAGGGGCGCCGCCGATCGGCTCGCCGACCTCCGGCGCGGCGTTCTTCGTGCTGGACGAACGACTGCGCCCGGTGCCCCCCGGCGTGGTCGGCGAGTTGTATCTGTCCGGTCTGGGCGTGGGCATCGGATACTGGCGCCGGACCGCTTTGACGGCAACACGTTTCATGGCATGCCCGTTCGGTGCCCCCGGCCGGCGCATGTACCGCACCGGCGACCTGGTGTCCTGGCGACCGGACGGTCAGCTGGACTACTTCGGCCGCGCAGACGAACAGGTCAAGGTCCGCGGGTACCGGATCGAACTGGGCGAGGTGCGCTCGGCGCTGGCCGCCGTCGCCGGTGTGGAACAGGCGGTGGTGATCGCCCGCGAGGACCGGCCCGGGGACAAGCGCCTGGTCGGATACATCACCGGGACAGCCGATCCCGTCGAGGCGCGGGCCGCACTGGCCCAGCGGCTGCCGGGCTACATGGTGCCCGCGGCGGTGCTCGAAGTGGCGGCCATGCCGGTGACGGTCAACGGCAAGCTCGACACCCGCGCCCTGCCCGCGCCCGACTTCCACGACGCCGCCCGCTACCGCGCTCCGTCCGGTGCGGTGGAGGAGATGCTGACCGCGATCTACTCGGAGTTGCTCGGCGTCGAGCGGGTCGGTGTGGACGACTCGTTCTTCGACCTCGGCGGCGACTCGCTGTCGACGATGCGGTTGATCGCGGCCATCAACGCCGAGGTGGGTGCCGAACTCCCGGTCCGCACGGTGTTCGAGGCACCGACGGTGGCCCAACTCGCATCGCGCCTCGGCGAGGGCGGACGGGGCAGGCAGGCACTGGTCGCCGGCCCGCGGCCCGAGCTGGTTCCACTCTCGTTCGCGCAGAACCGCTTGTGGTTCATCGATCAGTTACAGGGCCCGTCGCCGATGTACAACATGCCGGTGGCGCTTGCGCTGCGCGGCAGCCTCGACGCCGACGCGCTGCGGGCCGCCCTGGCCGATGTGGTGTCCCGGCACGAAAGCCTGCGCACCCGATTCGTGGCGACGGGGGGGACGCCGCACCAGGTGGTTGTTCCGGCCGATCGCGCCGAGATCGGCTGGCATGCCGTCGATGCCCTCGGGTGGAGCCCGGACCGGGTGGCCGAAGCGGTCCGCGCGACGGGGCAGTACGCCTTCGATCTCGGTGCCGAGATCCCGGTGCGGGCCACGCTGTTGCGCACGGCCGAGGATGAACACCTGCTGGTCGCCGTGGTGCACCACATCGCCGCAGACGGCTGGTCGCTGCGGCCACTGGTGACCGACCTCGGCCTGGCCTACGCCGCCAGATCCGCGGGCCGCGACCCAGGCTGGGAGCCGCTGGCAGTGCAGTACATCGACTACACCCTGTGGCAGCGGGCGCAATTGGGGGACATCGACGACCACACCAGTGCGATCGCCGAGCAGCTGACCTACTGGGAAGAGGAACTGCGCGGTCTGCCGGAACGCATCGACCTGCCGACCGATCGCCCCTACCCGGCGGTGGCCGACCAACGGGGTGCCACGGTCGAGGTGAACTGGGACGCCGGTCTGCAGGAGCAGATCGCCAGGGTGGCTCGCGAACACAATGCGACCAGCTTCATGGTGATCCAGGCCGCCCTGTCGGTGCTGCTCGCCAAGCTCAGCGCGAGTTCCGATGTGGCCGTGGGCTTCCCGATCGCCGGACGGCGTGATCCCGCGCTCGACGACTTGGTCGGCTTCTTCGTCAACACCCTGGTGCTGCGGATAGACCTCAGCGGAAACCCCACGCTGGCGCAGCTTCTGGAGCAGGTACGTACCCGTAGCCTGGCCGCGTACGAGCACCAGGACGTGCCCTTCGAAGTCCTCGTCGAGCGCCTGAATCCGGCCCGCAGCCTGGCCCACCATCCGCTGGTACAGGTCATGCTGGGCTGGCAGAACCTGCCCTGGCAGCACACCGACGATGCCGCGGGCCTGCGGCTCGACGACCTGGAGGTGACACCGCTGCCCGTCGATACCCAGGTCGCCCGGATGGACCTGGCATTCTCGCTGGCGGAGAAGTGGAACCCGAGCGGGGCGCCGGCCGGAATCGGTGGCATCGTCGAATACCGCACCGACGTGTTCGACGCCGCCGCGGTGCAGGCTTTGGTGGACCGGCTGCGCCGGGTGCTGCTGGCGATCACCACCGATCCAGCGCGCTCACTGTCGTCGGTGGATCTGCTTGCCGCGAAAGAGCATTCGTATCTGGACGCGTTGGGCCACCGTGATGCGCTGAGCCGGCCGACCACCGGAACGTCGATGCTGGAACTCTTCGCCGCCCATGTCGAACGCGCCCCGGATGCGGTCGCGGTCAGCGATGGTGAGCGCGCGGTCACCTATGCGGAGTTGGACATCGCCTCCGGCAGGTTGGCTCACGTGCTCGCCGGATACGGAGCTGCCCCCGGCGGATGCTGCGCGCTGCTGCTGTCGCGGTCGGCGCAGACCATCGCCGCGATGCTCGCGGTGCTGAAGACCGGTGCGGCTTACCTGCCCGTCGACCCGGCGTGGCCCACCGAGCGGATCGACTTCGTACTGGCCGACGCCGCGCCGGCGGTGACCATCACATCCGCGGAATTCACCGACCGGCTAACCGATTTCACCGGTGTGGTGCTCGACATCGACGAACCGGGGATGGCCGAGCAACCCGGCGCCGCATTGCCGGGGCCCACCGCTGACGACCTCGCCTACGTGATCTACACCTCGGGCACCACCGGCGTACCCAAGGGCGTGGGCCTCACCCACGGGAACGTGACCCAACTGCTGGGCTCGCTGGCGGCGGGGCTGCCTGCGGCCGGGGTGTGGAGCCATGCGCACTCGCCGGCGTTCGACGTCGCGGTCTGGGAGATCTTCGGGGCCCTGCTGCGCGGCGGCCGGGTCGTCGTCGTATCCGATGCGGTGGCTCGTTCTGCCGCGGACCTGCATGCCGTGCTGGTGGCCGAAGGTGTCACCGTCCTGACCCAGACTCCCTCTGCCGCCGCGATATTGAGCCCGCGGGGACTCGAGGCCGCGACGCTGGTGGTGGTCGGTGAGGCCTGCCCGCCCGAGGTGGTCGACCGGTGGTCGGCCACCACGGTGATGATCAACGCCTACGGACCCACCGAGACCACGATGTGTGTGGCGATCAGCGCACCGCTGAGCCCCGGGGCCGGCGTGGTGCCGATCGGAACCCCCGTCGGCGGGGCCGGACTGTTCGTGCTCGACGGGTGGCTGCGGCCGGTGCCGGCGGGCGTGGTGGGCGAGCTGTACGTGGCAGGCGCCGGGCTCGGGGTGGGCTACCTGGGCCGCGCCCCGCTGACCGGAACACGGTTCGTGGCATGCCCGTTCGGGCCCGCCGGGCAGCGGATGTACCGCACCGGTGACCTGGTCAGCTGGGGCGCCGACGGCCAGCTGCGCTATCTCGGCCGCGCCGACGACCAGGTCAAGATCCGCGGCTACCGTATCGAACTCGGTGACGTGCGGGCCGCGCTGAGTGCCGTGGGCGGTGTGCGGCAGGCGGTGGTGATCGCCCGCGAAGACCGGCCCGGCGACAAGAGATTGGTCGGCTACCTCATCGGCGACGCCGACCCCGCACAGGTGCGCGCCGCCCTGACCGAACGCCTGCCCGCCTACATGGTGCCCGCCGCGATCGTGGTGCTCGAAGCTCTGCCGCTGACGGCCAACGGCAAGCTCGACACGCGGGCGCTGCCTGCCCCCGACTATCCGACCGGTGCCTACCGGGCACCCGGCAACCCGGTCGAGGACATCCTGGCCGGCGTCTTCGCCGAACTCCTCGGAGTGGACCGGGTGGGCGTCGACGACTCGTTCTTCGACCTCGGCGGCGACAGCATCACGGCCATGCGGCTCATCACCGCGGTGAACACGTCGCTCGGCACCGATCTGGCGGTGCGTACGGTGTTCGAGACTCCCACGATCGCCGGCCTGGCACCCCGGATCGACGGCGGCGCAACCGGTCTGGCCCCACTGACCGCAGGCCCGCGGCCCGAGGTCATCCCGCTGTCCTTCGCACAGAACCGGTTGTGGTTCCTCGAACAGCTGCAGGGGCCGTCAGCGGTGTACAACCTCGCGACGGCGATGCGCTTGGACGGCGACCTCGACGTCGCCGCACTGCACGCCGCGCTGGCCGACGTGGTGGCCCGGCACGAGAGCCTGCGCACACTGTTCGCGGCACCCGACGGTATCCCGCAGCAGATCGTGATTCCTGTGGACCGGGCGCGGTTCGGCTGGCAGATCGTCGACGCCGAGGGCTGGCCGCAGGTGCGGCTGGATGAGGCGGTCGATGCCGCCACCCGCCATGCCTTCGACCTCTCCGCCGAGATCCCGTTGCGCGCCGTCCTGTTCCGGGTCGCAGCGGATGCGCACGTGCTGGTGGCGGCGGTCCACCACATCGCTGCCGACGGCTGGTCGATCACCCCCCTGGCCCGTGACCTCGGCATGGCCTACGCGGCCCGTCACTCCGGTGCCGCCCCCGCCTGGCAGGACCTGCCGGTGCAGTACGTCGACTACACCCTCTGGCAGCGTGCTCAATTCGGCGAACTGAACGACAGCGGGAGCGCCATCGCCGGGCAGCTGGCCTACTGGGAGGACGCGCTGGCGGGCCTGCCCGAACGGTTGGCGCTGCCCACGGAGCGTCCCTACCCGCTGGTCGCCGACCAGCGCGGAGCCACGGCTGCGGTGCAATGGCCCGCCGAACTGCAGCAGCAGATCGGGCGGGTGGCACGTGCGCACAACGCCACCAGTTTCATGGTGGTGCAGGCCGCGCTGCTCACGCTGCTGTCGAAGATCGGCGCGAGTTCCGATGTGGCAGTGGGATTCCCGATTGCCGGTCGGCGCGACGCCGCGCTCGATGAACTCGTCGGGTTCTTCGTGAACACCCTGGTGCTGCGCGTCGACGTGACGGGTGATCCCAGCTTCGCCGACCTGCTGGCGCAGGTGCAGCAACGGAGCCTGGCCGCTTACGAGAACCAGGACGTCTCCTTCGAGGTACTGGTCGAGCGGCTCAACCCGACCCGTAGCCTGGCCCACCATCCGCTGGTGCAGGTGATGCTGGCCTGGCAGAATCTGCCGGGGCAGGCCCACAGCCCGGCCGGCGGACTGGCCCTCGGGGACCTGGCGGTCAGCCCGATACCGGTGGACACCAAGACCGCCCGCATGGATCTGACCTTCTCGCTGGGCGAAACCTGGACCGAAGCAGGCGATCTCGCGGGCATCGCAGGCACCGTCGAATATCGCACCGACGTCTTCGACGCCGAAGGAATCGACACCCTCATCGCACGCTTGCAGCGTGTGCTGACCGCCGTCGTCACCGATCCCACGGTGGCGCTCTCGTCGGTCGACGTGCTCGACGACGCCGAGCACACCCGCATCGGCCAGCTGACCAATGTGGCGGCGCTGAGAGAGCCGGCCGACGATCCCTCGATCCCGGAGCTGTTCGCCGCCCAGGTCACCCACACCCCCGACGCGGTGGCCGTCACCTACCAGGATCGGGCACTGACCTACCGCGAACTCGACGAGGCCGCCAACCGGCTGGCGCACGTGCTGGCGGGCCGCGGTGCGGGTCCGGGACAGACGGTGGCACTGCAGCTCTCCCGCTCGGCCGACGCCATCGTGGCGATCCTGGCGGTGCTCAAGACCGGTGCGGCTTATCTGCCGATCGATCCCGCGCTCCCCGTCGCCCGGATCGACTTCGTGCTCGCCGACGCCGCCCCGGTCACCGTGCTCACGCCCGTCGATCTCGCCGACCCCACCATCGCCGCCCGGCCGAGCACCCCGCTGCCGTGGCCCGCCGCCGACGATCTCGCCTACCTGATCTACACCTCGGGAACCACCGGTATCCCCAAAGGTGTTGCCGTCACACACCGTAACGTCACCCAACTGCTGGCCACCCCGGATTCCGGCCTGCCGACCGCCGGAGTGTGGTCGCAGTGGCATTCGCTCGCGTTCGACGTGTCGGTATGGGAGATCTTCGGCGCGCTGCTGCGCGGTGGCCGCCTCGTCGTGGTGCCGGAGTCGACGGCGCGCTCGCCGGAAGACCTGCACGCACTGCTCGTGGCCGAACAGGTGACGGTGCTGAGCCAAACCCCTTCGGCCGCAGAGATGCTGCCACCGACCGGCTTGGACGACGTCACCCTCGTGGTCGCGGGTGAGGCGTGCCCGGCAGAACTGGTGTCCCGGTGGGCACCCGCCGGGACGATGATCAATGCCTACGGACCGACCGAGGCCACCATCTACGCAGCCGTGAGCGCCGCGCTGTCGCCCGCCCCCGGAGTCGTCCCGATCGGGCGGCCAGTGCCCAAGGCGGCAACGTTCGTGTTGGACAGCAGGTTACGGCCGGTCCCGATCGGCGTCGTCGGCGAGCTGTACCTGGCCGGTGCGGGTGTCGCGGCGGGCTACGTGCGCCGCGGCGGTCTGACCGCGTCGCGATTCGTGGCTTGCCCCTTCGCCGGTGCCGGCGCCCGCATGTACCGCACCGGGGACCTGGTCCGCTGGCGCGCCGACGGACAGCTCGACTATCTGGGGCGCATCGACGAACAGGTCAAGATCCGCGGCTATCGCATCGAACTCGGCGAGGTGCGCGCTGCACTCGCCGCGCTGGACGGGGTCGAACAGGCAGCGGTCATCGCCCGGGAGGACAGGCCGGGGGACACCCGTCTGGTCGGCTACGTCACCGGCAACGCAGACCCTGTCGCGGCGCGCGCAACGCTGGCGGACACGTTGCCTGCGTACATGATTCCGGCCGCGGTGGTGCTGCTGCCCGAATTGCCGCTGACCTCCAACGGCAAACTGGACACCCGAGCGCTCCCGGAACCGGAGTACCGCACGGGGGAGTACCGGGCTCCCGGCAGTGCGGTCGAGGAGATCCTCGCGGGCATCTATGCCGATGTGCTCGGCACCGACCGCGTAGGCATCGACGATTCGTTCTTCGACCTCGGCGGCGACAGCATCTCGTCGATGCAGGTGGTCACCCGGGCCCGCGCGGCGGGGTTGACCTGCTCCACGCGCGACATCTTCGTCGAACAGACCGTCGCCCGCCTGGCCCGCGTCACCGAGATGGCGGGCGCCGGGTCCGCGGTGATCGACGAGGGCGTCGGGCCGGTACAACCCACGCCGATCATCCGTTGGCTGGCCGAGACACCGGGCCCGGTCGGCGAGTTCAACCAGACCGTGTCGGTCCAGGCGCCG
>JAHFVC010000285.1 GCA_023264765.1 Mycobacterium sp.
CCGAGCACCGGCCCGAGATCCTGTTGTCCTTCGGGTTCGTGCCCAAGATGGAGTCCAAGGTCGGGCTGATCAACTGGCTCATCCAGGACCAGGGGAATGCCGCGGTGGCCGCCGAGCAGGAGTTCGTCACCAAGCTGGCGCCGCTCGAGCCCGCCGAGAAGCGGGCGCTGATGCTCGATCTGTACAAGCGGGTCATCGACGGCGTCGCCGATCTCGGGTTCCCGCTGAGCGTGCACTTCGAGGTCGCCTACGGGGTGTCCAAACCGGCGTTCGAGACGTTCGCCGAGATGCTGGCCTACTGGTCGCCGGCCTGACTCAGGCTGCGAAGGCGGGTGTGAGCTGCACCTGCAACACCGGGTCGGTGTCCAGCCTGTGCCGCAATGCGCTCTCGAACTGCCAGATGGACGACAGGTCGTGATCCAGCCGGCAGTCGACAGCGGCCACTGAGCCGGACGGCGGCGGGCTGGCTGCGACATGATCGGCGACCGCGTCAAGCAGGGCGCTCGGTGCAGCAAGGTAGTAGCCCGGATGTGGCCCTTCCACCACGGCGACGTACAGCAGGCCGTGTTCGGTGATCACGATGTGCGTCGCCGTCACGGGCACCGGGTGGTGGGCCTCGCCCGCACCCCATTCGGCGGCGGCCAGCCGGCCCTGGAGTACGTGCAACCGCACGTCGTCGGTGAGGAACCTCGTGAATTCGCCGGTGCCGATGACCGGTGACGAACCCAGATCGGTGTCCAGGCAGCTCCGCAACATCTCACCGAAGTAGTCGAACAAGCGATCGCTCATCAGGCGCTCCCGTCGGGTCGATCCCTCGAGCCTGCACCCTATGCTTGTCCTGGTGCAAGAACCGTCTGTCGCCGAGCTGCGCGCGCGCCTTGATGACCTGACGTTCCGCGACGCGGCACGGCTGGGGCGGCGGCTGAGAAATCTGCGCGGGGCTCCGCCGGAGAATCTGATCGCGCAGTTCGCCGCCGCGGACGGACTCATCGCCACCCGGCGGGCGGCCGTCCCGACCATCAGCTACCCGGACCTGCCGGTCAGCCAGCACCGCGATGAACTGGCCGAAGCCATCAGCGCGAATCAGGTGGTCGTCGTCGCGGGCGCGACGGGATCGGGAAAGACGACCCAGCTGCCCAAGATCTGCCTGGAGCTCGGCCGCGGGATCCGCGGCACCATCGGCCACACGCAGCCACGGCGGCTGGCTGCGCGCACCGTCGCCCAGCGCATCGCCGACGAACTGCACGTCCCGCTCGGCGGCGCCGTCGGCTACACCGTCAGGTTCACCGACCAGGCCGACGACTCGACCCTGGTGAAGCTGATGACCGACGGCATTCTGCTCGCCGAGATGCAAAGAGACCGGCGACTGCTGCGCTACGACACCATCATCATCGACGAGGCGCATGAGCGCAGCCTCAACATCGACTTCCTGCTCGGTTACCTGCGCGAATTGCTGCCCCGCAGGCCGGATTTGAAGGTGATCGTCACCTCGGCGACCATCGATCCGGGCCGCTTCGCCCAGCATTTCGGCACTGTCTCGGCGCCTGCGCCGATCGTGGAGGTGTCCGGGCGCACCTACCCGGTCGAGATCCGGTACCGACCACTGGAAGTGCCGGTCGCCGGCGACGATTCGGAGGATCCCGACGACCCCGACCACGAGATCGTCCGCACCGAACTCCGCGATCCGACCGAGGCGATCGTCGACGCCGTCGCAGAACTGGCCGCCGAACCGCCCGGCGATGTGCTGGTGTTCCTGTCCGGCGAGCGCGAGATCCGGGACACCGCGGAAGCATTGAAGGGCGCGGTGGGGCCGCATACCGAAGTGCTGCCGCTCTACGCCCGGCTGCCGACCGCCGATCAGCAGAAGGTGTTCACCCCCAAGGGCAGTGGCCGGCGGATCGTGTTGGCCACGAACGTCGCCGAGACGTCGCTGACCGTCCCGGGCATCCGGTACGTCGTCGACCCGGGTACCGCTCGCATCTCGCGGTACAGCCGGCGCACCAAGGTGCAGCGGTTGCCCATCGAGCCGATCTCGCAGGCCTCGGCCGACCAGCGGGCCGGCCGGTCCGGTCGCACCGCACCCGGTGTCTGCATCCGGCTGTACTCGGAGCAGGACTTCGACTCCCGGCCCCGCTACACCGATCCGGAGATCCTGCGCACCAACCTCGCCGCCGTCATCCTCCAGATGGCCGCCCTCGATCTCGGAGACATCGAAGCGTTTCCGTTTCTGGACCCGCCGGATGCGCGCAGCATCCGCGACGGTGTCGGACTGCTCCAGGAACTCGGCGCGTTCGACGGACAGGGGGGCCTCACCGACGTCGGGCGGCGGTTGGCGCGGCTACCGCTGGACCCGCGGATCGGCCGGATGATCCTGGCCGCGGACGCGGAGGGCAGCGTGCGCGAGGTGCTGGTGCTCGCGGCGGCGCTGTCCATCCCGGACCCACGCGAACGTCCCGCCGACCGCGAGGAGGCGGCCCGGCAGAAGCATGCCCGGTTCGCCGACGAGCACTCCGACTTCGTGTCCTACCTGAACCTGTGGAACTACCTCCGCGAACAGCGAAAAGAACGGTCCGGCAGTGCTTTCCGCAGGATGTGCCGGGAGGAGTTCCTGCACTACCTGCGCATCAGGGAGTGGCAGGACCTGGCAGGCCAACTGCGCAGCATCGCCCGCGACATCGGTATCCACGAGTCGGACGAGGCGGCCGACCCGGCGAGCATCCACGCCGCGCTGGCCGCGGGACTGTTGTCCCACATCGGGTTGCGCGAGGAGACCAAGGGCCGCGACTCCAGAGACTTCCAGGGCGCCCGCAATTCCAAGTTCGTGCTGGCGCCGGGGTCGGTGCTCACCAAGAAGCCGCCGCGTTGGATCGTCGTCGCCGACCTGGTCGAGACGAGCAGGCTGTTCGGGCGGACCGCCGCACGGATCGATCCGGACACGCTGGAACGTGTCGGCGCACATCTGGTGGCGCGCACCTACAGTGAGCCGCACTGGGACGCCACCCGCGGCGCGGTGATGGCCTACGAACGGGTCACGCTCTACGGGTTGCCGCTGGTCCCGCGGCGGCGAATCGGCTATGGCGCGGTGGATCCCGTCGTCGCGCGCGAATTGTTCATCCGTCATGCCCTTGTCGAGGGCGACTGGCAGACCAGGCACCACTTCTTTCGCGACAATGCCGCACTCCGTGCGGAACTGGCGGAGATGGAAGAACGTTCCCGGCGGCGCGACCTGCTGGTCACCGACGACGAGATCTACGCGCTCTACGACGCCCGGGTGCCCGGCGAGGCCGTCTCGGCGCGGCATTTCGATGCCTGGTGGAAGAAGCAGCGCCACCTGACGCCGGATCTGCTCACGTTCACCCGCGCGGAGCTGTTGCGGGTGGACGACTCTGCGGATCATCCGGACGCCTGGCGCACCGATGACCTCGAGCTGCCGTTGACCTATCGGTTCGAACCCGGCGCTGCCGACGACGGCGTGACCGTGCACGTTCCGGTGCAGGTGCTGGCCCGCCTCGGCGGCGACGGATTCGCCTGGCAGGTACCGGCATTGCGCGAAGAGTTGATCACCACCCTGATCAAGTCGCTGCCCAAGGATCTGCGCCGCAACTTCGTGCCTGCGCCCGACACCGCCCGCGCGGTACTACCCACCCTGAACCCCGGAACGGGATCGGTGCTCGATGCCCTCCAGCGTGAACTCCGCAGGATCAGCGGCGTCCTGGTGCCGATCGACGCGTTCGACCTGACCAAGGTGCCCGCGCACCTGCGGGTGACCTTTGCCGTCGAAGGCAACGACGGGAAAGAGGTGGCCAGGGGCAAAGACCTTGGTGCACTTCAGGAGAACCTGGCCGCACCGATCCAGCGGGCGGTGACCGCGGCCGTCGCAGGGGATCTGGAACGCACCGGCGTGACGGCCTGGCCCGGCGATCTCGACGAACTGCCCCGCACCGTGGAGCGCGTCACCGGTGGGCACACGGTGCGCGGCTACCCGGCCTTCGTCGACCGCGGGAAGTCGGTCGACGTGCGCGTGTTCGCCTCGGCCGCCGAACAACAAGCCGCGATGGGTCCCGGTATCCGCCGACTGCTGCGTCTCAGCGTGCCGTCGCCGGTCAAGGCGATCGAGCGGGGCCTGGACACCCGGACCCGGTTGTCGCTCAACGCGAACCCGGACGGCACGCTGGCGGCGCTGCTGGACGATTGCACCGATGCGGCCGTAGACGCGCTGGCGCGGACACCGGTGTGGACCGCCGCCGAGTTCGCCGCGTTGAAGGACAGAGTGGCCCAGGAGTTGGGCGCCACGACGCGGGGAATCGTGAGCCGGGTCGAGAAGGTGCTGGCCGCATTCCACGAAGTCCAGGTGGCAGTTCCGGACAAGCCCGCAACGGTGCAGGCGGCGGCGATCGCCGACATTCGGACGCAGCTGGATCGGTTGTTGCCCAAGGGTTTTGTGGCCAATGCCGGCGCCGGTCGGCTTGCCGACCTGATTCGGTACGTCACCGCCATCGGCCGCCGCCTCGAGCGGCTGCCGCACGGCCCGGGCGCCGACGCGGAGCGGATGGCCCGCGTGCATGGCGTGGAAGACGCGTATGACGCCTTGGTGCAGGCCATCTCGCCTACCCGCGCCCGGGCTGCCGACGTCCGTGAGATCGCCTGGCAGATCGAGGAACTGCGGGTGAGCTTGTGGGCGCAGCAACTCGGCACACCTCGGCCGGTGAGCGAACAGCGGATCTACAAGGCGATCGAGGCGGTGGGCTAGCGGGCCCTCGGGCGCACCAGCTGGGCCTGTTGGATCGCGGCGATCGGTCCGGATTCGTCGAACAGGGTTCCCACCGAGGTGCCGACACCGTCGGCCCCGTAACTGGTTTCGGCGCGGATGCCGAACCAGTCGCCCGTGGGCACGCGGTGGATGTGCACCGTCAGGTCGGTGTTGAGGAAGGTCCACCTGGTCAGGTCCATCCGGGACCCCATGCCGTTGGCGATGTCGGCCACGCAGAACAGCCGCTGCAGCGGGGTGGCGCTCTCACCCTTGACGAGGTCCACCTTCGGGCGCACCCAGCATTCCGCGGGGACACTGTTGAGAACGTCGTTGACCCAGAGCCAGTCCAAGGTGTCGATGAAGGTCTGGCCCAGATCAGGATTGACCGGACGGGGGTAGGTCGCCGCTCGCGGTGGCAGCGCGGGGCTGGGGGTGAACACCAGCCCGGAGGTGTCGTGCTCCTGGAAGCGCCAGGCGCGGGCCTCGGCCACCGGGCGTGGGGTTCCGCCGGGCCCAACGGCCAGCATCTCGGCCGCCAGCAGTTCGATCTTGGTGCCCGGACGTTTCACCTCGGCGCGCAGCCACAGTGGCCCGGCCACCGGGACCGGTCCGAGCAGATCGACCACCACCCTGGACAACCGGGCGTCGGGTCGCGGAGCGCAGCGTTCCAGGGCGCGCACCAGCAGTGCCGACACCGGCGCCGCGTTCTGCATCTCGGCACCCCAGGTGCTGATCACGTGGTCGGATGCGGTGAATCGCGCACCGATCGGATCCGCGTCGTCGACCAGCTCGTAGTAGGCGTCAGTCACGGCGCTCACGCTAATGCAGGTCGGCCAACGACCGGCGCAGACCGCCGTCGCGCCAGATCTGGACGCCTGCGACGCCCGCCATCACTGCGGCGGTGACGAAGTGGACGATCGCGTCGGTGATGTTGTTCGGGAAGGTGAACACGTAGGCGACCTGATGCGAGAACAGCGCCCAGATGCCGGGTAGTCCACCCGCCACCGCGGCGACCAGCAGATACAGCACGGCCCACGATTTCCGTTGGCAGAACACCAGGCCGGGGCCGAACAGTGCGAGGCCGGCCACCGCGTGCCAGCCGTTGTAGTCCATCCCGAGGATCTGCACGGTCGGCGCGCCGGGGCCGGTGGCGAAGCTGGGCTCGGCGATGAATCCGATGACCGCCTGCACGAGATGGGCGACCGAGATGACGAGCAGGCCCCACTGGGCGAAGCTCCAATTACTGAAACGGAACATCTCCTACCCCCTGTAGTAGATCTGCTTCTGAAGCTACGACCACCAGGGCCTTGCGTCAATGGCAGGTTTCGGCGCCGACAGCGGTTAGCGTGCGGTGATGAAACGTCGCGTCGTGATCGCTGGGCTCGGGGACACCGGTGTGCTCACGGCCATCAAATTGGCGCGCCGTTTCGACGTGGTGGGAATCTCGACCAAGCCGGGACTGATCAGCGGCCAGGAACTCGGGGTGCGCGTCGCCCGGCCCGACGACTGGGCGCGCGACTACTGGACCGGATTCGACCGGTTCCGTGGCCTGGACCGGGTGCGCACGGTGCACGGCGTGCTGACCGGCGTGGACCTCGCGCGCCGGACCGTCAGCGTGGATGCCGCGGGGACGACGCACGAGGAACCGTATGACGCCCTGGTCATCTCGACGGGTGTGACCAACGGCTTCTGGCGCCAGCCGGGATGGCAGACCGCCGACGAGATCGGGCAGGAACTGCAGTCGGTGCACGAGCGACTTGCCGCGGCGGGATCCATCGCCATCATCGGTGGCGGGGCCGCCGCCGTCAGCGCCGCGGCGAATCTGGCGGCCGTGCTGCCGGGCAGCGATATCGGTCTGTACTTTCCCGGCGAACATGCACTGCCGCAACATCATTGGCGTGTATGGCACCGGATCGAGAAGCGGCTGCACGCGGCGGGCGTGGCGGTGCATCCCGGCCACCGCGCGGTGATCCCGGTGGGATTCGGTTGCGACAGCATCACCAGCGAGCCGGTGCACTGGTCGACGGGGCAGTCTCCGGCGACCCCGGATGCGGTGCTGTGGGCCATCGGCAAGGTGCGGCCCAACACCGCATGGCTTCCCGCGGATCTGCTCGACGAACATGGATTCGTCCGCGTGACACCGCAATTGCAGATCCCGGGCCACCCGGAGGTGTTCGCGGTGGGCGACGTCGCTGCCACCGATCCGCTGCGGGCATCGGCCCGCAGTCGCGCGGACGGGCTGGTCGCCCGCAACGTCACCGCTCACCTCGACGGTGGCCGGATGCGGGACTACCGCCCGCCATCGGCCCGGTGGGGCTCGGTACTGGGTGTGCAGCGCGACGGGCTCGAGGTGTTCGCACCCACCGGCCAGGCCGTGCGCTTCCCTGCCTGGTCCTTCGACCGGGTGGTGCGGCCGTGGATCATCCGCCGCGGCATCTATCGCGGCGTCCGGGGCGAATGACGCAGCGGAATACGACGGCCGCGGTGCGCGGTTGCGCACGGGTATGACCACTTCCGCGTTCGACCCGCGCTCGCTCCTGGCCGGCGCCCGCCTCGGCGTGCTGGCCACCATCAAAGCCAACGGCCTCCCGCAACTGTCACCGGTGACACCGTTCTACGACCGCGACGCCGAGGTCATCCACGTCTCGATGACCGACGGCCGCGCCAAGACCGCGAACCTGCGCCGGGATCCGCGGGCGGCGTTGGAGGTGACGAGCGCCGACGGCCGGGCCTGGGCCACCGCGGAGGGCACGGTCAGCCTGACCGGCCCGGGCGTCGATCCGCACGGCCCCGAAGTGCAGGCGCTCGTCGACTACTACCGCGCCGCGGCCGGTGAGCATCCCGACTGGGACGAGTACCGGTCGGTGATGGTGTCCGACCGCCGCGTCCTGATGACGCTGGCGGTGCAACGGGTGTACGGCGAGAAGCTGGGCTGAACCGGTCGGCCCCGACCCGTACTGTCGCCGGTACGGTACGGTCGCCGATATGAGCAAGGTCATGCAGGGTGTGCGCGTCCTGGAGGTCGCGCAGTTCACGTTCGTACCCGCCGCCGGGGCGATCCTCGCCGACTGGGGCGCCGACGTGATCAAGGTCGAGCATCCCGTCCGCGGCGACACCCAGCGCGGCTTCATCAACATGGGCGGCTTTCAGCTCGACCCCAACCGGCACCCGCTGATCGAGCACCCCAACCGCGGCAAGCGCAGCGTCGGGATCGACGTCTCCACGCCGCAGGGTCAGGAAGTGCTCTACGAGATCGCCAAGACGGCCGATGTCTTCCTGACCAACTACATGCCCGCGCAGCGCCAGAAGAACAAGTTCGACGTCGAGCACATCCGCGCGGCCAACCCGAACATCATCTACGCGCGTGGGAGCGCCTACGGCGACAAGGGCCCGGAGCGGTTGATCGGCGGATTCGACGGCACCGCCTTCTGGACCCGCAGCGGCGTCGGGCACGCCCTGACCCCCGAAGAGCTCGGAGGAGCTCTGCCGCAGGGCATTCCCGCGTTCGGGGACTCGATCGGCGGCATGAACATCGCCGGCGGGATCTCGGCGGCACTGTTCCACCGGGAACGGACCGGTGAAGCGCTGGAGATCGACGTGTCGCTGCTGAGCACCGCATGGTGGGCCGCGGGAGCCAGCGTCACCCAGGGCATGGAAACCGGGGAGACCATGCGCTCGCTGATGCCCGGGGCCACCGCATCGGTCAACCCGTTCATGGCCAATTACCAGACCTCCGACGGCGGCACCATCAACCTGTGCATCGTCAGCCCCACGGGGTACATCCGCGACGCGTTCGAACATCTCGGCCTGCCCGAGCTGGCGGACGACCCGCGCTTCTCCGATGTGATGCCGCTGATCGAGAATGCCGAAGCCGGTGTGGAACTCATCGCCGAAGCC
>JAHFVC010000286.1 GCA_023264765.1 Mycobacterium sp.
GCCGGTCGACGGTGCGCCGCACCTGGCCACCCCGGCGCTCCCGGCGCAGCCCGGCCCGGTCGGTGGCGTCGAGCAGCCGGCGGCCGCCGCGCCGTTGGGCGCGCCCGCATGATCGGCCGCAAGAAGAAGCCCGCACCGCCGGCCCGGCGACGTACCCCCACCGCATCCCCCCAGGAACATCCGGCCACCGAACGGCGGGTCCGGCAGCCCATCAAATCCGGCGGCGAGACCGGTTTGCGCAGTTCGTCTTTCGTGTTCCGGCACCGGCTCGGGAATGTCGTCATCTTCCTGGTGCTCGTCGTCGCCGCCGCGCAGTTGTTCAATCTGCAGATCTCCAACGCCGCCGGCCTGCGTGCCGAGGCGCTCGGTCAGCTCAAGGTCACCGATGTGCAGAAAGCGGTGCGCGGCAGCATCGTCGACCGCAACTTCGACAAGCTGGCCTTCACCATCGAGGCCCGCGCACTGACCTTCCAGCCGGTCAAGGTCCGAAAGATGCTGGAGGAGGCCAAGGCCGCCGATCCGGGCGCGCCCGACCCCGACCAGCGGTTGCGCGCCATCGCCACCGAGGTGGCCACCCGCCTGAACAACAAGCCGGACTCGTCGACCCTGCTCAAGAAGCTCAGTGGCAAGGACTCTTTCGTCTATCTGGCCCGTGCCGTGGACCCTGCCGTGGCCGACGCCATCACCACGAAGTTCCGTGAGGTCGGTACCGAACGCCAGGACATCCGCCAGTACCCGGGGGGTTCACTGGCCGCCAACATCGTCGGTGGCATCGACTGGGACGGGCACGGCCTGCTCGGGATGGAAGACTCCTACGACGCCAAGCTTGCCGGCAACGACGGATCGGTCACCTACGACCGCGGCTCCGACGGCGTGATGATCCCGGGCAGCATGCGCAACCGCCACGACGCGGTCAACGGCTCCTCGGTGCAACTCACACTCGACGACGACATCCAGTTCTACGTCCAGCAGCAGGTGCAGCAGGCCAAGGAGGCCTCCGGGGCGAACAACGTCTCGGCGGTGGTGCTGGACGCGAAAACCGGTGAAGTGCTGGCGATGTCGAACGACAACACCTTCGACCCCAGCCAGGACCTCGGCCGCCAGGGCGACCGCCAGATGGGCAATCCCGCGGTGTCCTCACCGTTCGAGCCCGGATCGGTGAACAAGATCGTCACCGCCGCCACGGCGATCGAGCTGGGTCTGACCAATCCCGATGAGGTGCTGCAGGTTCCGGGCTCGATCGACATGGGCGGGGTCACCGTCCGCGACGCGTGGCCGCACGGCGTCATGCCCTACACGACGACGGGTGTGTTCGGAAAGTCGTCCAACGTCGGCACCCTGATGCTGGCTCAGCGCGTCGGGCCCGAGCGCTTCTACGACATGCTGGACAAGTTCGGCCTCGGCCAGCGCTCCAACGTCGGCCTGCCCGGCGAGAGCTCCGGCCTGGTGCCGCCCATCGACCAGTGGTCGGGCAGTTCGTTCGCGAACCTGCCCATCGGCCAGGGCCTTTCGATGACGCTGCTGCAGATGGCCGGCATGTACCAGGCGGTTGCCAACGACGGGGTACGCATCCCGCCCCGGATCATCAAGTCGGTCATCGCCGCCGACGGGAGCCGTACCGACGAACCGAAACCCGAAGGCATCCGGGTGGTGTCGCCGCAGACCGCGCAGACCGTGCGCAACATGCTCCGCGCCGTCGTGCAGAAGGATCCGCGCGGCATACAGCAGGGCACGGGTTCGGCGGCGGCGGTCGACGGATATCAGATCGCGGGCAAGACCGGCACCGCCCAGCAGATCAACCCGGCGTGCGGGTGCTACTACGACGACCACTACTGGATCACCTTCGCGGGCATGGCGCCGTCGGACGATCCGCGCTACGTCGTCGGGATCATGGCCGACAACCCGCACCGCACGGCCGACGGTCTGCCGGGTACCACGATGGCGCCGCTGTTCCACCACATCGCCGCGTGGCTGCTGCAGCGGGAGAACGTGCCGCTGTCGCCGGATCCCGGACCGCCGCTGGTCCTGCAGGCCGACTGAGCCGGATCACGCCCACCGCCGGCCAGGAACCCGACCGGTACTGTGGCAAGGCCATGAATCTGCGTCCCTCGCATCCCGCCGGCGAACTGCTCGGACCGTTGGCCGTGCGTATCGGTGCCGTCGGCGTGCACGACCCCGACATCCGCGTCACCGGTGTCACGCTACGCAGCCAGGACGTCGTCGCTGGTGACCTGTTCGCCGCGCTGCCCGGTTCCCGCCTGCACGGTGCCCGGTTCGCCGCCGACGCGATCGCAGCCGGTGCGGTGGCCGTCCTCACCGATCCGGACGGTGCGGCCCAGCTGCCATCGGATCTCGGCGCCGAGGTGCTCGTCCACCCGCAGCCGCGTGTGGTGCTCGGCGAGTTGGCCGCCGCCGTCTACGGCGATCCGTCGCGCAGGCTGCGCGTCATCGGCGTCACCGGGACGTCCGGCAAGACGACGACCACCTACCTGGTGGAGGCCGGTCTGCGCGCCGCCGGGCGGGTGGCGGGCCTGATCGGCACCGTCGGGATCCGCATCGACGGACGCGATCAACCGAGCTCACTCACCACACCGGAGGCCCCGGACCTGCAGGCGCTGTTCGCCGTGATGGTCGAGCAGGGGGTGGACACCGTCGTGATGGAGGTGTCCAGCCATGCGCTGGCGCAGGGCCGCGTCGACGGCGTGGCGTTCGAGGCGGGTGGCTTCACCAACCTGTCGCGCGATCATCTGGATTTCCATCCGACGATGGCCGATTACCTGGATGCCAAGGCCAGACTGTTCGAGCCGGCCTCGCCGACGCACGCCGCGCACGCCGTGGTCTGCGTCGACGACGACTGGGGCCGCCAGATGGCCGCGCGGTCCGCGGACCCCGTGCGGGTCAGCACGGACGGTGCCGACGCCGACTGGCGGGTCGAGGAGGTGCACGCCGTCGGGCGCAGCGCCCAGGAGTTCGTCGCCGTCGATCCGTCCGGGGTGCATCACCGGCTGCGGATCGGGCTGCCGGGCCGCTACAACGTGGCCAACGCGCTGCTGGCGCTCGCCCTGCTGGACGTCGTCGGGGTGTCCCCGGAACAGAGCGCCCCCGGCCTGCGGGAGGCCGCGGTGCCGGGCCGGTTGGAGGCCATCGACCGCGGGCAGGACTTTCTTGCGCTGGTCGACTATGCGCACAAGCCGGGCGCGCTGGAGGCCGTGCTGCGCACTCTGCGCGGCACGGGACGGCTGGCCGTGGTGTTCGGCGCGGGCGGCAACCGGGACGCGGGCAAGCGCGAACCGATGGGCCGGGTGGCCGCGGAACTGGCCGACCTGGTGGTCGTCACCGACGACAACCCGCGCGACGAGGACCCCGCCACGGTGCGGGCCGCCATCGTGGCGGGTGCAGCCGGGCAACGCGGCGAGGTCGTCGAGATCGGCGACCGGAGGGCGGCCATCGACTACGCGGTCGCCTGGGCCGGCCCGGGGGACACCGTCCTCATTGCGGGCAAGGGCCATGAATCGGGGCAGACGAGCGCAGGCCGTACCCGCCCCTTCGATGACCGCGACGAGTTGGCCGCCGCACTCGAGCTGTTGAGGCGGAACGCATGATCACCTTGACCGTCGCGCAGATCGCCGAGATCGTCGGCGGCGAGCTGTCCGGCATCACCCGCGCCGAGGCCGAAGCCACCGAAGTGACCGGCACCGTGGAGTTCGACTCCCGCAAGGTCACCGCCGGCGGGCTGTTCCTCGCCCTGCCCGGGGCCAACACCGACGGGCGCGACTTCGCCGCCGCCGCGGCCGCCGCGGGGGCGGTCGCGGTGCTGGCGGCCCGCGCGGTCGGTGTACCCGCGATCGTCGTCCCGCCCGCCGAGAATTCCGACCGTGCCTCGGGTGCGCTCGAACACGACACCGACGGCTCGGGTGCGGCGGTGCTCGCCGCCCTGGCGCGGCTCGCGGCCGCGGTGGCCACCGAACTCACGGCCGGCGGGTTGCGGATCATCGGGGTCACCGGATCGTCGGGTAAGACCTCGACCAAGGACCTGATGGCCGCGGTGCTGGCGCCGCTGGGTGAGGTCATCGCCCCGCCGGGTTCGTTCAACAACGAGCTCGGTCACCCGTGGACGGTGCTGCGCGCGACCACCGACACCGACTTCCTCATCCTGGAGATGTCGGCCCGGCATCCGGGCAACATCGCGGCGCTGGCGTCGATAGCGCCGCCGTCGATCGGTGTGGTGCTCAACGTGGGTACGGCGCACCTGGGCGAGTTCGGCTCGCGCGAGGTTATCGCTGCCACCAAAGCCGAACTGCCGCAATCTGTTCCGTCTTCGGGTGTGGTGATTCTCAATGCCGATGATCCGGCGGTGGCGGCCATGGCGGACAAGACCGCCGCACGGGTGGTCCGGGTGTCCCGGGCGGCCGGTGACATCTGGGCCGGTCCGGTCACCCTCGACGACGTCGCCCGGCCGCGGTTCACCCTGCATGCCGGCGGCGAGCAGGTCGAGGTGGCCCTCGCGGTACACGGCGAGCATCAGGTGTCCAACGCGCTGTCCGCGGCCGCGGTGGCGATCGAGTGCGGCGCCAGCCTGACCCAGGTGGCGGAAGCCTTGGCGCACGCAGCGCCGGTGTCGGCGCGACGGATGCAGGTGAGCACACGGGCCGACGGCGTCACGGTGATCAACGACGCCTACAACGCCAACCCGGATTCGATGGCGGCGGGGCTGAAGGCGCTGGCGTGGATGGCGCGATCGGGCGAAGTGAGGCGGCGCAGCTGGGCCGTCCTGGGCGAGATGGCCGAGCTGGGTGAGGATGCGATAACCGAACACGATCGCATCGGACGGCTGGTCGTGCGCTTAGATGTCTCTCGTCTGATTGTTGTCGGAGCCGGAAGGGCGATGAGCGCGATGCACCAGGGGGCGGTGATGGAAGGGTCGTGGGGCAGTGAGTCGGTGCTCGTCCCCGACGCCGACGCCGCACTGGCGCTGTTGCGCGCCGAACTGGCCGACGGGGACGTGGTGCTGGTGAAGGCCTCGAATTCGGCCGGTCTGGGAGCGCTCGCGGACGCGGTTGCGGCCCGATGAAGCAGATCTTGATCGCCGTCGCGATCGCGCTGGCCGTGTCGATCGTGCTGACCCCCGCGCTGATCCGGCTGTTCACCCGGCGCGGCTTCGGCCACGAGATCCGCGAAGACGGCCCGGCCAGTCACCAGAAGAAGCGCGGCACGCCGTCGATGGGTGGGGTGGCGATCGTCGCCGGAATCTGGGCGGGCTACCTGGGCACCCATCTGGTCGGATTGGCGTTCGACGGCGAAGGGCCGTCGGCGTCCGGGCTGCTGGTACTCGGGCTGGCCACCGCGCTGGGCGTGGTCGGTTTCATCGACGACTCGATCAAGATCCGCCGGTCACGCAATCTGGGCTTGAACAAGACCGCCAAGACGGTCGGGCAGCTGGGCGCCGCGATCCTGTTCGGCGCGCTGGTGCTGCAGTTCCGTAACGGCGACGGGCTGACACCGGGCAGTGCCGGGTTGTCCTACGTCCGAGAGATCGCCACCGTCACGCTCGCCCCGCTGCTGTTCGTGGTGTTCGTGGTGGTGGTCGTCAGCGCGTGGTCGAACGCGGTGAACCTCACCGACGGGCTGGACGGCCTGGCCGCCGGCGCGATGGCCATGGTGAGCGCCGCGTACGTTTTGATCACCTTCTGGCAGTACCGCAACGCCTGCGCGACCAGCCCCGGACTGGGTTGCTACAACGTGCGCGACCCATTGGATCTGGCACTCGTGGCCGCCGCGACGGCGGGCGCCAGCATCGGATTCCTGTGGTGGAACGCTGCGCCGGCGAAGATCTTCATGGGTGACACCGGTTCGCTGGCGCTGGGCGGCATCATCGCCGGCCTGTCGGTGACCAGCCGTACCGAGATGCTGGCAGTGGTGCTGGGTGCGCTGTTCGTGGCCGAGGTGACCTCGGTCGTGGTGCAGATCCTGGCGTTCCGCACGACGGGCCGCCGGGTGTTCCGGATGGCGCCGTTCCATCACCATTTCGAACTGGTGGGCTGGGCGGAAACCACCGTGATCATCCGGTTCTGGCTACTGACCGCGATCGCGTGCGGCTTGGGTGTGGCGCTGTTCTACAGCGAGTGGCTCACAGCCGTCGGCGCGTAGACGCCGCACGACGGGCAACGCACCTGACCGCTTCCTGATCGTTATCGCGACACGCCCCGGATGTCCCGGCACTCAGTGCTGGGACGGGGGAGGATTCTGGGGTGCAAGGGACTAATGGGGCAGGTGTTACACCTGTGACTCTTGTGAATAGCCGGGGGATGGCTTGCTGACCGCCGTGCGGTCACGGCTGCGGCGTTCCAGCAAAGCAGACGACAACGCGACTCCGGAACCGGAAGACACCGCGAAATCCGCGAAGACAGTGCACGTCAAGGGCGAGCCCCGGACCCGGTTCGGGATGTGGCTGGGCCGGCCGATGACGTCCTTCCATCTGATCATCGCGGTGACCGGGCTGCTCATCACCCTCGGTCTGATCATGGTGCTCTCCGCGTCCGGTGTGCACTCCTACGACGAGGGTGGTTCGCCCTGGACCATCTTCGGCAAGCAGGTGCTGTGGACCGCGGTCGGTCTGGTGGCGTTCTATGTCGCGCTGCGTACCAGGATCTCGTTGATGCGCCGGCTGGCGCTGCCCGCGTTCGCGCTCACCATCGTCTTGCTGGTGCTGGTCCTCATCCCGGGAATCGGCACCTATTCCAACGGTTCCCGCGGCTGGTTCGTCGTCGCGGGCTTCTCCATGCAGCCGTCGGAACTGGCCAAGATCGCCTTCGCCATCTGGGGTGCGCACCTGCTGGCGGCACGCCGCATGGAGCATGCGTCGCTGCGCGAGATGCTGGTGCCGCTGGTACCCGCGGCGCTGCTGGCGCTGACCCTCATCGTGATCCAGCCCGACCTCGGTCAAACCGTGTCGATGGCCATCATCCTGCTCGGCCTGCTCTGGTACGCCGGGCTCCCGCTGCGGGTGTTCGCCTCCTCGCTGGGCGCGGCGATGGCGGCCGCCGCCGTCCTGGCCGTTTCGCGAGGCTACCGGTCCGACCGGGTCGAGTCCTGGCTCAATCCGAACTCGGATGCCATGGGGTCGGGCTACCAGGCCCGGCAGGCCCGCTACGCGTTGGCCAACGGCGGGGTGTTCGGTGACGGGCTCGGTCAGGGCACGGCCAAGTGGAACTACCTGCCCAACGCCCACAACGACTTCATCTTCGCGATCATCGGCGAGGAACTCGGTTACATCGGGGCCGCGGGTTTGCTGTGCCTCTTCGGGCTGTTCGCCTACACCGGCATGCGGATCGCGCGCCGCTCGGCCGACCCGTTCCTGCGCCTGCTCACCGCCACCGTGACGCTGTGGGTGCTCGGCCAGGCCTTCATCAACGTGGGGTACGTCATCGGGCTGCTACCGGTCACCGGACTGCAGCTGCCGCTGATATCGGCCGGCGGTACATCAACGGCGACAACACTTTTCGTTCTCGGTGTGATCACCAATGCGGCACGCCACGAACCCGAGGCGGTGGCCGCGCTGCGGGCCGGCCGCGACGACCGGGTCAACCGGATCCTGCGTCTGCCGCAGCCCGAGCCCTATGTGCCGCCGCGCATCGAGGTCGCGCGGGATCGCATGCGGGCCAAGACCGACAAGCCTGCCCGGACGCCACAGAAGGCCGTCAAGAAGGCGCCCGCCAAGGCGCTCCCGAAAGGCAAGAGCGCCGGCGGACGCAAAACCGACCCTCCGGCTGATCGGGCGGGACGGCGCGCAGGGCATCATGGAGGCGGCCAGCGCTCCGGCCAGCCGGCCCGTGCCGGCCGCGGGGCGACCGGCGAACAGCGTCAGCAGGGCCGTCGGGCCCGCGCACTGGAAGGTCAGCGTTACGGGTGAGCAGTTCGGGGATATCGGTCGTTCTTGCCGGTGGCGGGACGGCGGGACACGTGGAACCCGCGATGGCCGTGGCCGATGCCCTGATCGAACTGGACCCGGACGTGCGGATCACCGCCCTGGGCACGGCCCGCGGTCTGGAAACCCGGCTGGTGCCCGAGCGCGGTTATGACCTGCGGCTCATCACGCCGGTGCCCTTACCCCGTAAGCCGTCGGGGGATCTGGCCCGGTTGCCGTTCCGGGTGCGCAGCGCCATCCGGCAGACCCGCGCGGTGTTCGACGAGACGGCCGCCGACGTGGTGATCGGGTTCGGCGGCTACGTGGCGTTGCCGGCCTACCTGGCCGCTCGGCCGGGGCTGCGCAGGCACCGGGTGCCCGTGGTGATCCACGAGGCCAACGCGCGCGCCGGCCTGGCGAACCGGGTCGGAGCCCGATCGGCCGAGCGGGTGCTCTCCGCGGTGCCCGATCCCGGCCTGCGCGATGTCGAAGTGGTCGGGGTGCCGGTGCGGGCCAGCATCACCGCTCTGGATCGCGCCGCATTGCGGGCGCAGGCCCGCGCGGCCTTCGGATTCGACGACGACGCCGTGGTCTTGCTGGTGTTCGGCGGCTCCCAGGGCGCCCAGTCGATCAACCGGGCGGTGGCTGCTGCGGCCAAAGAGCTTGTGGGCAAAGGTGTTTCGGTTCTGCACGCGCACGGCCCGAAAAACACCCTCGACCTTCCCGAACTCACCGGCAC
>JAHFVC010000287.1 GCA_023264765.1 Mycobacterium sp.
GCGCTTCCGCGGTCGTCCTCGTCATGTCCTTATTGTGCACGCGTCTAAGAGGTCCGCAGGCCCGTCCCGTAGTAGTGCCCCAGGACGTGCTCGCGCAGCGCGTCGAACTCGCCCGCGACGATCGAGGCACGGATCTGGTCGACCAGCCGGATGATGAACCGCTCGTTGTGGATGGTGCACAGCGTCGAGGACAACATCTCCTTGGCCTTGAACAGGTGGTGGATGTACGCCCGGGTGTAGTGCGCGCAGGTGTAGCAGTCGCAGTCCGGGTCGATCGGGGTGAAGTCACGGCGGTAGCGCGCACCCGTGATGTTGTAGCGCCCGTTCACCGAGTAGACGGCGGCATTGCGCGCCACCCGCGACGGCGAGACGCAGTCGAAGGTGTCCGCGCCCGCCGCGACCGCCGCGAACAGGTCGTCGGGCTCGCTGATGCCGAGCAGGTGCCGGGGCTTGTCGGCGGGTAGTTCGCTGGTGACCCAGCCGACGATGGTGGCCAGATTCTGCTTTTCCAGCGCGCCGCCGATGCCGTAGCCGTCGAACCCGTTTCCGTCCTCATCGACCAGGGACACCAGTCCGCGGGTGGCTTGGCGCCGCAGATCCTCGTACTGCGCCCCCTGCACCACCCCGAACAAGGCCTGGCGCGGCTTATGCGCGCGCTCGCACGTGAGCTTGCGATGTTCGGCCAGGCAGCGCGCCGCCCAGTCGTGGGTGCGCCGCACCGACTGCTCCTGGTAGCCGCGGGTGTTCACCAGCGTGGTGAGTTCGTCGAAGGCGAAGATGATGTCGGCCCCGAGCTGGTGCTGGATCCCGATGGACACCTCGGGGGTGAACCGGTGCGTGGAGCCGTCCTTGTGCGACCGGAAGGTGACGCCATCCTCGTCGACATGCGCCAGTCGCTCCTTGCCCTCGGCGATGATGTCGTCGGCCTGGACGCGGGTCGCGTCCATGGCAAGCACTTTCTTGAAACCGACTCCGAGCGAAAGCACCTGGAAGCCGCCACTGTCGGTGAAGGTCGGTCCCGGCCAGTTCATGAAGCTGCCCAGCCCACCCGCCTCGTCCACGATGGCGGGCCCAGGCTGCAGATACAGGTGGTAGGCGTTGGCCAAAATTGCCTGCGCCCCAACCGCTTTCATGGACTCAGGCAACACGGCCTTGACGGTGGCTGCCGTCCCGACGGCGATGAACGCCGGTGTCTGGATGTCACCGTGCGGGGTGTGGATGACACCGACCCGGCCCGCTCGGCCGGGCAACTCGGCCCGCACCTCGAAATACTGCTCGCTCACGCGAACATTCAATCAACCGCGAAGTCCCCGTGCTCAGGCGCTGTCGGTCGTAGATTCACCACATGAGGATGAGATTGCTGGCCGGCGTCGCGGCACTGGCGGTCGTCGCGGCCACATCCACCGCATGCTCGTCGTCCCCGCAAGCCGCGCCACCACCTCCGGGAGCACTGACGCCCGGCACCGCCGAGATCACCATCGACGGTCGCGATGCCGGCACCACCCATTCGGTGAGTTGCTCACCGGCAGGCTTCCTCACGACCATCACCACCGGTGACGACGCCTCCGGGATGAGTGTCATGGTGTCCAACCGCGACGAGCTCACCGCGGAGTCGATCAGCTTCCGCAACGTGGGCGGTTTCACGGGCAGTTACAACGCCGGACTGGACAAACCGAGCGCCACGGTCAGCATGACCGGACGGACCTACGACATCTCCGGGACGGCGCAGGGCTTCCGCACCGACAATGCCAGCTTCAACGCGCAGAGCCGATTCACCGTGAAGGTGGCCTGCTGAACTGCGGTTTACCCGCAGGTGACCCGCAGTCAAGTATTTCGCGCATAACGGTGTCTATGCGTCGGCTGAGCACCATACTGCTCAGGGATCATCAGGCGATCTTGAAGAAGACGAGATCGCACGACAACAAGGAGATCAGTGGTGAAGCGTGAATTCGTGGTCGCCCTGGGCGGTGCGGCGATCGTCATCGCGGGACTGTCCGGCTGTTCCTCAGATGACAAGAAATCCTCCGGCTCCAGCTCGGAGAAGGCCACCTCGTCGGCCGCATCGGCGACCTCGGGGTCGCCATCGGTCAGTTCGGGATCGGGCGGCACCAAAGTCACCATCGACGGCGCCGACCAGACCGTGAACGGCTCGGTCGTGTGCGCCACGATGGGCGGCAACGTCAACATCGCGATCGGCGAAGCCGCCACCGGTATCGCCGCAGTGCTCAGCGACGGCGACTCCCCGACCGTCACCTCGGTCGGCCTGGGCAACGTCAACGGCGTCACCCTCGGCTACCAAAACGGCGCCGGCCAGGGCGAGGCGAAAGCCGAGAAGGATGGCAAGACCTACAAGATCAGCGGCACCGCCACCGGCATCGACATGGCGAACCCCATGACCCCGGTGAACAAGCCGTTCACCATCGAGGTCACCTGCCCCAACTGACGGGCACACCACGACACGACGGCGGCGTCCCCCAACGGGGCGCCGCCGTTGTCGTTTGGGCTCAGGCCGGAGCCGGGACGGTGTAGCCGGCGGCAGACTGGCGCAGCTGCCAGATCTGTGCCGGGCACAGCTCGTTGACGGCCTGATTGATCAGGTAGGCACCCTGGTAGTTGTCGGAGCTGTTGAACTCGGACATCACCTGCTGGACCAGCTGGCTGTAGGGCATCTGCCCGGCCACCCGGTCGCAGACGGTGTGTCCGTAGGCAATGGCCGCATCGGGGCCCGCGAAGTTGTAGCCCGGCCGCACCGTCACATTCACCAGATACGCGACGACATCCGCGTGCGCGACAGGAGCGGCCACGCCGGCCAACCCCGCGCCCAGCGCGCCCAGCGCGCCCGCGACGATCAAACCCCGCAATGCCTTCATAGCGCTCAACCCTAAACCCGGACGGCCGTGTGCGGGGTCGGCAACGGTTGGGTTGGCGCGAACGTTCATTACCGTTCGAAGAATTTGGATTTCGTCGAGCGGTAATGAACGTTCGCGCGGGTGATGGGGGTCAGGGACGCGGGGAGATCGGCGCGGGCGCCGGGTGCCGCCGCTGATGGCGCCGCAGACGGGCGAGCAACACCCGACGGTGCACCTCGAAAGACAACGACATCGGGTCGCGCCATAGCGGCGGCCTCTTCACGCTGTTCGCCATAATGTGTCCACTGTCGCACACTGGCGGCCGCCAATCCGGTTGGCACACGCGCCCTTTGACCAATCTCACTACCGAGACGAACGTCGGGTGAACACGCCTCGACGGGGCGCGCACCATCGGGTGACACAACAGTTCCCGGCCTGTTCTCACCTAATTGACACATCAACAAATTCATTCCAGGGAAAACCGCCCGCAGCCGAGTTGGCCCCTGTCAGTATTCGGGCGGGTACTTCGAGAAGGGTTTTCCGCGTGCAGCGATTGTCGGTGTGGGTCAGTGCCGGTCTGTTGACGGCAGGAATGTCGGCCGGCGTGTTGAGCGGTGCGGGGGTAGCGGTGGCGGACACCGGCTCGGCGCCGTCATCGGAGGCGGGCGCTTCGGGGGCGTCGAGTGGTTCGGAGTCCGGTCCGGCCAAGACCGAGACATCCACCGACCCCAAGGCGGCCGAACCCGGCGCCAAAACCGATGGCCAGACCACTTCGGGGTCCGCCCCTGACACCACGGCTGCGCAGGCCGATCGCCCGAAGAAGAAAAAGAAGAAGCCGGCCACCAGCTCTGCGGCTTCTACGGCCAAGCCCGCCACCGAACGTAAGACCGAACCGGCCGCAGCACCGTCGGAGTCGACCGCCGCCAAGCTGTCGGCCGCCACCTCCGAGCCGGCAAAGAGCGCCGTAGCCGCGGCGACCCCGGCCGTCAAGACAGCGCTGCGGCTGGCGGAGGAGCCCGTCACCGCCAAGGCCGCACCCACCGCCGCCGTCAATCCGGTGAAGGTCATCGCCAAAGCCGTCACCAGCCTGGTCAACAGGGTCGGGTCGGTGGCCATCAATGCGCTGCAGGCGCTGGAGAAACTTCTCGCCGGGCCACCGGTGCTCCCGGCGAAGAGCACGGTCACCGTCCGAACCTCCACCATCCTGTTGGGCAACGGGCAACGCGTGCAAGCCAATTGGTACTTCCCCGATGGCGACGAGCCGCCCGAGAAGATGATCCTGCTGCAGCACGGCTTCCTGGCCCTCGGCCCGATGTACAGCTACACCGCCGCCAACCTGGCCGAGCGCACCCACAGCGTCGTCGTCACCCCGACCCTGACGTCGAATTTCTTCGCCGGTGACGATCATTGGCTCGGCGGAACCGGCATGGCCGAGGAGATCGCGAATCTGTTCACCGGCAACCGGGACGCACTGACCCAGAGCGCGATCGACGCGGGCTACGCGACGCGGTACGGCCTCGACCCGGAGACAGTCGCACTGCCGGAGAAGTTCGCCCTCGCGGGGCACTCGCTGGGCGGCAGCCTGGTCTCCGGCGCCGCAGGCTTCCTGGCGACCAACGGAGCGGCCGACAATCTGGTCGGCGTCATCCTGCTCGACGCCGTGCCCAGCGAGGGCACCCTCGAGACCGCCCTGACCAAACTGGCTGCCTACGCCGATTCGCCTGGCGGGCACTACATCCCCGTCCGCGAGATCGGCGCACCGAAGAACGCCTGGAACGCGCCCAGCACCGTCAACGAAGCACTGACGGCGGCAAGGCCCGATCAGTTCAACGGCGTGATCCTCTCCGGCGGCGTCCACATGGATTCGATGCAGGGTGGCAACCCCGTGATCCAGTTCTTCGCGTTCCTGCTCGCGGGTTTCCCGAAGGCGCAGAATCCGCCGGCCGTGCAGAATCTCAGCGTCGACTGGCTGACGGCGTGGTTCGACGGGACCGATGAGGGTCCGGCCCCGGTGCCCGGCAGCATCATCGACATCGACACCCCGAAGGGCACCGCGCACGGCCGGGTCATCGGGACTCAGAGCCCGAGTACCGCCACCGCCATCCCGGCGGCCGCCACCACCAGCACCGCATCGATCATCAGCGCGTAGCTCCGCGCCGTGGCCCGACGGACGATGCCGCGGGTGAGGAACGGGCCGACCATGAGCGCGGCGCCAATGATCAAGCCGTGCAGAATCATCGCGTGATCGAGGGCGCCCAACTCTCCGAAAGTTGCGAGCTTGGCGGTATAGAGCACCAGCGCGCTGGCGGCCTCGGTGCCAAGGAACGCGCCCGCGCCGAGCCCGAACGCGGTGAAGATGGGCACGCTCAGCGGCCCGGTGGACAGAACCAGTCCGGTGAGGAAGCCGACCACTGCTCCAGCGACTGCGAGCTGCCACAGCCGCACCCGCCATTCGCGCGCGACGGCGAGCCTGCGGATCGGGATCATTGCCACGAAGAAGACCGCCAAAACGCCATCCACGACGGTCTGCGGAATGATCATCAGCGTGTGTGCGCCCAGGACGGCGGCAGGTGTTCCGGGCATCGCGTAGGCAATTACCGGCCGCCACCGGATCTCGCGCCACCACGCCGCGACCCGGGCCGCATTCGCCAATACTGCCGCGATCGCCATCACCGGCACAGCTACGCGGGGACCGTCGAGCAACACCAGAATCGGCAGCAGGATCACCGAGGATCCGGTACCCACGAGGCCGCCGAGGGCACCGGCAGCAAGAGCAATGAGAAGAAGCAAAAACGTGGTGAGCATCAAGGACCTTCTCGACGGCACGCGGCGTGCCGCCGGAGATCCTCCAGGCTTTTGTCCGTTCAGATGACCGCGCCCCGTCGGGAGGCGCAGTGGCGTCGCTCGGACCAGACACGTTGTCGACGCCGGAACCCTAGACGCTGTCGGGTTCGACTATAGGCGAGTCACACGTACCGGCGTTCGAGGACAACTCAGGAATTCAAAAACCGCCCTGACCTGATCCAACAGGCGGGCGGTTCTTGGCGGTGGCGGAGGGATTTGAACCCTCGGACGGGGGTTACCCGTCACACGCTTTCGAGGCGTGCTCCTTAGGCCGCTCGGACACGCCACCGGGAGGCAGCTTACCGGTCGGCTGCGGTTGCCCCTAATCGCGTCGTCGGGCCGCGAAGAACTCCTCCAGCGGCGCGGAGCACTCGTCCGCCAGCACTCCGCCGCGTACCTGGGGGCGGTAGGTCAGCCGGCGGTCGCGCACCACGTCCCACAGCGAGCCGACCGCCCCGGTCTTGGGTTCCCACGCCCCGAACACCAGCAGCTCGATCCGCGCCATCACGATCGCGCCGGCGCACATGGTGCAGGGCTCGACCGTCACCGCCAGCGTGCAGCCCTCCAGCCGCCAGCCGTCACCCAACCGGGTCGCGGCCGCACGCATGGCGAGGATCTCGGCGTGCGCCGTCGGATCCCCGAGTTCCTCGCGGGCGTTGGCGGCGCGCGCCAACTCGACACCGTCGGGGCCGAACACCACCGCACCGATCGGCACATCGTCGGGACTCGCTGCTCGCGCAGCGTCCAGTGCCGCGCGAATCAAGGATTCGTCGGCCGTCATCGACCAATCTTGTCGAGCACCACGGACAGCTCCGAATCGAAGCCCATCCGCTCGGCGATCGCGCTGATCTGCTCGTCGATCTCCATGTCGAAGTCGGCGACGATCACTCCGAGCACGCCCTCGGGCAGCCCGACGTCGGACAGCAGACCCAGATCGCCCTGTTCGAACGGGTCCTCGTCCTCGAGGTCTTCGTCGTCGATGTCGGCGTCGAGCTTGTCCAGCACCTCGGCAGCGATGTCGTAGTCCAGCGCGGCCGTGGCGTCCGAGAGCAGCAGCCGGGTACCGGCGGGTGCGGGCCGCACGATGATGAAGAACTCGTCATCGACGTCGATCAGGCCGAAAACTGCGCCGGCGCTGCGCAATTCGCGCAACTCCGTCTCTGCCGCAGACAGGCTGGTCAGAGCCGCGCGCCGCATCGGCGTACAACGCCACTTGCCGTCCTCACGGACAACCGCAACCCCGAACCCCTCGGGTTGCTCGGCAGCTTTCTGCGCCGGCGCACGCTGTGCTCCCATGGGGCTAACGCTAGTCGCAGACCAGGGGCTTTGACCACCTAATGACCGGCAGCGGCCCGGTATGCCAACCTTGAGCCGTGACCGACACACCGGTGTGCGTGCTGGGACTGGGTTTGATCGGGGGTTCCCTGCTGCGGGCCGCGCAGGCGGCCGGCCGGGACGTGTTCGGTTACAACCGATCCGTCGACGGGGTGGCCGCCGCCCGACTCGACGGCTTCGACGCCACCGCCACCCTGGACGAGGCCCTGAACCGCGCGGCCGAGAGCAACGCGCTGATCGTCCTGGCCGTCCCGATGCCCGCGCTGGGCGTCCTGCTGCACCACATCGGCCGCGTCGCCCCGAACTGCGCGCTGACCGACGTCACCAGCGTCAAGGGCGCGGTCCTGCGTGAAGTGCAGGCGCACGGACTACGGTCCCGATTCGTCGGCGGGCACCCCATGACGGGCACCGCGCACTCGGGCTGGGCGGCGGGCAGCAAGGGGTTGTTCGCGGGCACCGCATGGGTGGTCAGCGTGGACGACGGTGTCGATGCCCAGGTGTTCGACCAGGTGATGAACCTGGCCTTGGACTGCCAGGCGTTCGTGGTGCCGGCCCGCTCCGACGAACACGACGCCGCGGCGGCCGCCATCTCGCACCTGCCGCATCTGCTGGCCGAGGCACTGGCCGTCACCGCGGGCGACGTGCCGCTGGCTTTCGCGCTGGCCGCCGGTTCCTTCCGGGACGGCACCCGGGTCGCAGCCACCGCCCCCGACCTGGTGCGCGCCATGTGCGAAGCCAACGGCGACGAACTGCTGTCCATGCTCGACCGCACCCTCGGCCTGCTGACACAGGCCAGGGACCACTTGGCCACCCACACCTCGGTGGCCGATCTGGTGGACGCCGGGCATGCCGCGCGGGTGCGCTACGACAGCTTCAGCCGGCCCGACATCCTGCACGTGACCATCGGCGCCGAGAACTGGCGCGAAGAGCTTGCCGCCGCGGGCCGGGCGGGCGGGGTGATCAGATCCGCTCTGCCAGTCCGGGGTAATCGAGGATGAAGCCGTCGGAGTCCACCGTGATGCCGGTCTCGGCGATCGGTGACTTCAGGCTGATCCCGGCGTCCGTACTGGTGTAGCTGATGGTCTCGGACTCCACCGTCAGCTCCGGCAGTCGCACGTAGACCACGGGCAGGTTCAGCGTCTCGGCACGCTGGTGCAGGCCGGTGCGACGGATCGGCAGGGCGTTGAAGAACGGGCTGAACACCACGTCGACGTCCAGCGCACCGTCGAAGGCGGCCCGCCTGGTCTGGTTCTGGTGATCCTGCACCAGCCACATGTTCTCCTCGTCGCGGGCGATGGAGAGCTGGCGTTCCCGTTCGGCGAGCGTCATCGTCAGCGACAGCCGCTTGGTCGCCCCTGACTCGTCGGTCACCAGGTCATAGGACGCGCTGAACGCAGGGTGTAACTCCGTGGCGGCCGCCACGATCCGGCCGTTCTCCTTGATGCGGTTCCCGGACAGCTGTACCCGTACCGATTCCATCCGGGGCTGGTCATGGGCCCGCCACGTCAGGATGGCCGGCCATCGGCTGTCAGAAGCATCAGTGCCTGGGGCTGCGTCAGTCACCTCTCTACCGTAGGCGACGGACCCCTGGCTT
>JAHFVC010000288.1 GCA_023264765.1 Mycobacterium sp.
TTCCTCGACGGATTCGTGGCTGTCCCTGGCTCCGCCGGGCAGTCCCCAGGTCCCGCCTTGATGACTCCACGGGGCCCGGTGCTGCAGCAGGACGGCGGCCGCACCGTCGGGACCGGGCGCACGCAGCAGCAACCCGGCCGCACCATGGCGGCCCCAGAAATGCCCACCGCCCTCGGACAACACCCAGCCGTCACCGTCGCCACGCACGCGTTCAGGATAAGGGGCCGCGAATTCCCACACGTCACACCAATCTCTCTTAGACTTTCATTAATCACCCACCGACCACTTTGTGAGGGAGGTTGACGCACCCGTGACCGTGGAGTTGGCGCATCCGTCGACCGAACCGCTGGCGTCACGGTCGCCGGCCACCCCTGCTCACCCCAGATGGTGGTTCCTGTGGACGACTCCCGGCCGGATCATGACCATCGGCATGGTGCTGTGCGCACTCGTCGTCGCCTGCGCGTTCGCGACGTCACGCACCGTCGATGACCGCCAGCAGGCGCTGACCACGGTGCTCAACCACACCGAACCGCTGTCGTTCGCGGCCGGGCAGCTCTACACCACCCTCTCGGTCGCCGATGCCGCCGCGGCGACGGCGTTCATCGCCGGCGCCGAACCGACCGCTGTCCGGCAGCGCTACGAGCAGGCCATCACCGACGCCTCGGTCGCCGTCACCCGGGCCTCCAGCGGCTTGACCGACGAGCCGATGATCCAGTTGCTCGGCCGGGTCAACGGGCAGCTGGCCATCTACACCGGCCTGGTCGAGACCGCCAGAACCAACAACCGGGCCGGCAATCCGGTCGGATCGTCGTAGCTGTCCGAAGCGTCGGCGTTGATGCAGACCCAGATCCTGCCCGACGCCCAGCGGCTCTACGAGTTCACCTCGGCGCGCGTGGACTCGGAGACGGCCGCCTCGGCACGTATCCCGGCATCGGTGATCATCGTCGTGACTGCGACCATCCTGTTCGGGCTGTTCGCCAACCGCTGGCTGGCCAGGCGCACCCGGCGCCGGGTGAACATCGGTTTTGTCGCGGGCGGACTGGCGGTGCTGATTATGGTGGTCTGGGTGGGTACCGCACTGGTCATCTCGACCACCGACAGCCGCAGTGCGAAAAACACTGCGGCGCAATCGTTGAAGACGGTCACCACGATGGCGATCACGGCCCAGCAGGCCCGCGCCGACGAGACGCTGGCCCTGGTGCGCCGCGGCGACGAAGATGTCCGCAAGCAGTCCTACTATCAGCGCATCGACGCCATGCAGCAGCAGCTGTCGATCTATCTGGGCAGCGATGACGTCAACAAGGGCGACCTCGCCGATGCCGAACAACTGCTGCGTAAATGGCGGGCGGCCGACGACCGGATCAACGCCTACATCGCCGTCGGTGACTACCAGGCCGCCACCCAGGTGGCGCTCGGCACCGGCGAGGACGACTCCACCCCCGCCTTCGGCAAGCTCGACGAGGCACTCGCCAAGGGCATCGCGGACAGCCGAAACCAGTTGCGTACCGATATCGCCAACGCCCGCCGCGTGCTGGCGGGCGCGACGTTCGGTGCGGCGGCGCTGAGCCTGATCGCGGCGATCGCCGTCACCCTGGGGCTGTGGCCCCGGCTGAGCGAGTACCGCTAGTGGCCCGGAAATCGATCGCCGCGCTCGCTGCCGTCGCGCTACTGGCCGGCTGCTCCCAGAGTGCACCCGCCGCTCCCATGCCGGAGGTGTCGCTCGCGCCGCCGACCCCGGCGGGGATGCAGCAGCTGGCGCCGGACCCGTCCCCGGATCCTGTCCCCACCAACGACCACTGCGACCGGGCCGCCAGCTTGCGCCCGTTTCCCGACCGCAAGCAGGCCGAGGACGCGGTGGAGAAGATCCGCAATCGCGGCAGGCTCATCGTCGGGCTGGACATCGGCAGCAATCTGTTCTCGTTCCGCGATCCGATCACGGGGACCATCACCGGGTTCGACGTCGACATCGCCGGCGAGGTGGCGCGCGACATCTTCGGCACCCCCTCCCAGGTCGAGTACCGCATCCTGTCCTCGGCCGACCGGATCACCGCGCTGCAGAACGACCAGGTCGACATCGTGGTGAAGACGATGAGCATCACCTGCGCCCGCAAGGAACTGGTGGCGTTCTCCACCGAGTATCTCTCCGCCAATCAGCGCATCCTGGCGCCGCGGGACTCCCAGATCAGGCAGGCCGCGGATCTGGCGGGCAAGCGGGTCTGTGCGGCGACCGGCACCACGTCGATGGAGCGGGTCAAGCAGATCGACCCGCCACCGGTCATCGTGGAGACGGTGACGTGGGCGGACTGCCTGGTGGCGCTGCAGCAGCGCCAGGTGGACGCCGTCAGCACCGACGACACCATCCTCGCGGGTCTGGTCAGCCAGGACCCCTATCTGCACATCGTCGGTCCGAGCATGGCCGAGGAGCCCTACGGCATCGGGATCGGGAAAGCCAACCCGGGTCTGGTCCGGTTCGTCAACGGCACCCTGGAACGCATCCGCCGGGACGGCACGTGGAACACGTTGTACCGCAAGTGGTTGACGGTCCTGGGCCCCACGCCCGCACCGCCGGTGGCGAGGTACGTGGACTGATGAGCGAGCCCGAGGAAGACGACCCCGGAACCCGGCCTGCCAGCCTGGCCGACCTGGAGGAGTTCGAGGACTTCGCCGACGACTCCGTGGCGACGGTCCGGCCGATGGCCACCCAGGCGGTGTACCGCCCGGACTTCGGCGAAACAGAGCGCTCCATCCGGTCTTCGGGCGGCACCGCCACCACCGAACCGACCGAACACATGTCGACGCTGACCCGGCCCCGGTCCCCTATCCGGCGCCTCGGCGGCGGTCTCGTCGAGATTCCACGTGTGACCGAACGAAATCCGCTTGCCGCGTTGATGACCAATCCGGTGGTGGCCGAGTCGAAACGGTTCTGCTGGAATTGTGGCAAGCCCGTGGGCCGCGCGTCCAAGGACGGTCCCGCTCAGTTCGAGGGGGCGTGCCCGCACTGCGGCAGTGCGTACTCGTTCCTGCCTCAGCTGAGCCCCGGCGACATGGTGGTGGATCAATACCTGATCAAGGGTTGCATCGCGCACGGCGGGCTGGGCTGGGTGTATCTGGCCTTCGACACCAACGTGAACTACCGACCGGTGGTGCTCAAGGGCCTGGTGCATTCCGGTGACGCCGAAGCGCAGGCCACCGCCATGGCCGAGCGTCAGTTCCTGGCCGAGGTCACCCATCCGGCGATCGTGAAGATCTTCAACTTCGTCGAACACGACGACAACCACGGCGATCCCGTCGGCTACATCGTCATGGAGTACGTCGGCGGAACCTCGCTCAAACAACGCAAGGGTGCCAGACTTCCTGTCGCACAAGCCATCGCATACGTGCTGGAGATCCTGCCCGCACTGGGCTACCTGCACTCTCTCGGCCTGGTCTACAACGACCTCAAGCCCGAGAACATCATGGTCACCGAGGAGCAGCTCAAGCTCATCGACCTCGGCGCGGTATCGCGGATCAACTCGTTCGGATTCCTGTACGGCACACCGGGTTACCAGGCGCCCGAGATCGTCCGGACCGGACCGACGGTGCAGACCGACATCTACACCGTCGGCCGAACCCTGGCCGCGCTGACGCTGAACCTGCGCACGCGCAAGGGCCGATATGTCGACGGCCTGCCCGAGGACGACCCTGTGCTGGCCAGCTACGACTCCTTCGGCCGGGTGCTGCGCCGGGCGATCGATCCCGATCCGGGGCGGCGGTTCACCAGCGCCGAGGAGATGTCCAGTCAGCTCATGGGCGTGCTGCGCGAGGTGGTGGCGCAGGACACCGGGGTGCCGCGGCCCGGCCTTTCCACCGTGTTCAGTCCTCCCCGTTCGACTTTCGGCGTGGATCTGCTGGTGGCGCATACCGACGTGTACCTGGACGGCCAGGTGCATTCGGCGAAGTTGACGGCGGCCGACATCGTCAAGGCGCTGCAGGTTCCGCTGGTCGACCCGGCCGACGTCGGGGCGCCGATCTTGTCCGCGACGGTACTCAGTCAGCCTGTGCAGACGCTCGATTCGCTGCGAGCGGCCCGGCACGGGACCCTGGACTCCGAGGGGATCGACCTATCCGAATCGGTCGAACTGCCGCTCATGGAGGCGCGGGCCCTGCTGGATCTCGGTGACGTCGCCAAGGCGACCCGCAAGCTCGACGATCTGGCCGAACGGGTCGGGTGGCGCTGGCGGCTGGCCTGGTTCCGCGGTGTCGCCGCCCTGCTGACCGCCGACTACGAAACGGCCACAAAGTATTTCACCGAAGTGCTCGACACGTTGCCCGGCGAGTTGGCGCCGAAGGTGGCGTTGGCCGCGACTGCCGAACTCTCTGGCACTGCCGATGAGCGCAAGTTCTACGGCACGGTCTGGCGTACCGACAACGGTGTCATCTCCGCGGGATTCGGACTGGCCCGCGCCCAGTCCGCGGACGGTGACCGCGACGACGCGGTGCGCACCCTGGATCTGGTGCCCGCCACCTCACGACATTTCACCACCGCCCGGCTGACCAGTGCGGTGACGTTGCTGTCCGGCCGCTCGATCAGCGAGGTGTCCGAGCGGCAGATCCGTGACGCCGCCCGGCGCGTGGAGGCGCTGCCCGAAGGGGAACCGCGGGTGTTGCAGATCCGCGCCCTGGTACTGGGCACCGCGATGGACTGGCTGGCCGACAACACCGCCAGTACCAACCACATTCTGGGTTTCCCGTTCACGCAGCACGGACTGCAGCTGGGCGTGGAGGCGTCGCTGCGCAGCCTCGCGCGGGTGGCCCCCACCCAAGCGCACCGCTACGCGCTAGTCGACCTGGCCAACAGCGTGCGGCCGATGAGCACCTTCTAGATTTCGTAGAGCTCCAGCGGGAGACCGTCGGGATCCTTGAAAAAGGTGTACCGGCGCTCGGTGTACTCGTCCACGCGGACCGGTTCCACTACAACACCTTTGGCTTCGAGTTCCCGCACCGCCGCGTCCAGGTCGTCGACGGCGAAGGCCAGATGCCGCAGACCTCGGGCCTCCGGGGCGTCGGGTCGCGGGGGCGGCTGCGGGAAAGAGAACAGCTCGATCTGCGATCCGTCGGGCAGCGCGAGATCCAGTTTGTAGGAGTCCCGTTCGGCGCGGTACACCTCACGGATCACCGGCAGACCCAGGGTCTCGACGTAGAAGCGTTTGGAGACACCGTAATCCGCGCAGATCACCGCGACGTGGTGGATACGCTGCAGCCGCACCGTCAGCCTTCCAGGACGGCCGCGCAGGCGCGGGCGATGGCGAGTTCCTCATTCGTCGGGATGACCAGCACCGTGGTCGGCGACTTGTCCGCCGAGATGCGCCGCGCCACCCGCTCCGGGGCGGAGTTCAGGCCTTCGTCGAGTTCGATTCCCAGCGCGGACAATCCGGACAGCGCGTCACGACGGACCAGGGCGTCGTTCTCCCCCACCCCGGCGGTAAAGGTCACGACGTCGGCACGGCCCAGCAGCGCCAGATAGGCCCCGACGTATTTGCGCAGCCGGTGGATGTAGACGTCGTAGGCCAGCTGGGCGTCGGCATCGCCGGCGTCGATGCGCTTGTGCAGTTCCCGGAAGTCCGTCTCACCGCCCAGACCGAAGACACCGGAGCGGCGATTCAGCATGGTCTCGATGTCCTCGACCGGCATTCCCGCGGTCCGCCACAGGTACATGATGATGCCGGGATCCAGGTCACCCGATCGGGTGCCCATCACCAGGCCTTCCATCGGGGTCAGACCCATCGACGTGTCGATCGGGCGGCCGCCGGCGATCGCCGAGGCCGAGGCGCCGTTACCCAGATGCAGCACAATCTGATTCAGGGAATCCAGCGGGGCGTCCAGGAACAGGGCGGCCTGTTCGCTGACGTAGCGGTGCGATGTGCCGTGGAAGCCGTAGCGCCGGATGTGCCATTGGTCGGCCACCTCGCGGTCGATGGCGTACTCCGCCGCGGCCGCGGGCAGGTCATGGAAGAAGGCGGTATCGAACACCGCGATATGAGGCAGACCGGGCAGCAGTGCGCGGGCCTCCTTGATGCCGAGCACAGCCGGCGGATTGTGCAGTGGCGCCAGGGGTGCCAGCTCGCCGATCCGAGCCAGCAGGTCGTCATCGATCAGCGTCGGCTGGTAGAACTGTCGGCCGCCGTGCACCACCCGGTGCCCCACCGCCACCAGGTCGTCGGTGTGCACCCCCGCCGCGGTCAGCCCGGCGAACACCTGCTGCAGCGCCTCGCGGTAGTCGGTGACGCGTTCGGAGATCCCGCTGCACAGCGACGTCCCGGAATCAGGCTCCAGTACCTGGTATTTCACCGAGGAGGAGCCCGAATTGAGTACCAGTACGCTCATTTGCCCTGCGCCTGGATCGCGGTGATCGCCACGGTGTTGACGATATCCTCCACCAGCGCGCCCCGGGAGAGGTCGTTGACGGGTTTGTTGAGGCCCTGCAGGACCGGGCCGATGGCGATGGCCCCGGCGCTGCGCTGGACTGCCTTGTAGGTGTTGTTGCCGGTGTTGAGGTCCGGGAAGATCAGCACCGTGGCCTGGCCGGCCACCGGCGAGTCCGGCATCTTGGTGACGGCCACCGACGGTTCCACGGCGGCGTCGTACTGGATGGGCCCTTCCACCAGCAGGCTAGGTTCCCGTTCGCGCACCAGTTCGGTTGCGGCCCTGACCTTGTCGACGTCTGCTCCGGTGCCGGAGGTACCGGTCGAGTACGACAACATGGCGACCTTGGGATCGATGCCGAACTGCGCGGCGGTACGCGCCGAGGAGATCGCGATGTCGGCGAGCTGCTCGGAGGTCGGGTCGGGCACGATGGCGCAGTCACCGTAGGCCAGCACCTTGTCTTCCAGGCACATCAGGAAGATGCTGGACACGGTGTTGACGCCGGGCTGGGTTTTGATGATCTCGAAGGCGGGCCGCACGGTGTGGGCGGTGGTGTGCGCTGCACCCGAGACCATGCCGTCGACCATCTGGTTGTGCACCAGCATGGTGCCGAAATACGAGACGTCGTGGATGATCTCGCGGGCCTGCTCGACGGTGACGCCCTTCTTGCGGCGCAATTCGGCGTACTGCTCGGCGAACTGGTCGCACAGCTCGCTGGTGCGGGGGTTGAGCACCTGGGCGCCGTCCAGGTCGACACCCAGTTCGGCGGCGCGCGCCCGTACCACGGCTTCGTCACCGAGGATGGTCAGCTCGGCGACCCGGTGCGCCAGTAGCCGGCCGGCCGCGCGCAGGATCCGGTCGTCGTCGCCCTCGGGCAGCACGATGCGTTTGCGGTCGTGGCGAGCCCGGTCCTGCAGCTGGTAGGTGAACATCTGGGGGGTGACCACTTCGGGGATCGGAATGGCCAGCTGGGCAAGCAGATCCGCGGTGTCGACGTGCGTCTCCATCAGTGCCAGGGCGGTGTCGATCTTGCGGGTCGACTCGGCGGTGACCCGGCCGCGGGCCTTGGACACGGCGCGTGCGGTGTCGTAGGTGCCCGACTGGGTGGCGATGACCGGCAGTCGCAGTTTGAGCCCGTCCACCAGTTTGGCCACCGCGGGGTGCAGGGCCAGTCCGCCGTTGAGGATCAGGCAGGCCAGTGACGGGAAGTTCTCTGCGGCGTGTGCGCCCATCACCGCCATCACCACGTCGGAGCGGTCGCCGGGGGTGATCACGGCCATGCCGTCGCGCAGCCGTTCCAACACATGTTCGGCGGTCATTCCCGCGACCAGGACGCTGAGCGCCTCGCGGCTCAGCAGCGCCTCGTCACCTCCGGTCAAGGTGCCGTTCACCGCATCGCGCAGTTCCGCGACCGACGGTGCCACCAGCAGCGGTTCCTCAGGCAGCACATAGCTTTTCGGGCCCAGCGGCTTGAGCACCGCGGCGACAGCCGCCAGCTGGGCCGGGTCGCAGCGATTGGCCACCACCGCGGCGGTGTGCGCGTGCTGGATGGTCAGCTCGGCCAGGCACAGCTCGACCACCTGGGCGACCTCGGCCGGGGTCCGGTCCGAGGCCCGCACCGCCAGTACCACCGACGCGCCCAGGTTGACCGCGATCCGCGCGTTGACCGCCAGCTCACTGGGGCTGGCCACATCCGTGTAGTCGCTGCCCACGATGACGACGGCGTCGCACTGGTCGGCCACGTGGTGGTAGCGCTCGACGATCTCGGCGATGGCACCGTCCAGGTCCTCGTGCAACCGCTGATAGCTGACCCCGACGCAGTCCTGGTAATCCAGCCCGGCCGTAGTGCGGGCCAGCAGGAGTTCCAGGATGTAGTCCCTGCCCTCCCCGCTGCGCGCCACGGGCCGGAACACCGCCACCTTGGCCACGGTGGCCGCCAGCCGCGCCAGGATGCCCAGAGCAATGGTGGATTTCCCGGTGTCGCCTTCGGGTGAGGCGATGTAGATCGCGGACGCAGCCATGGGTAGAGCCTTTCAAATCCGCGATGCTCAGCCAACCCAGCCCCGCTATGGGTCGTTGTCCGCGGGTGGGTTGAGGAGTTCTTCGGGGTGGAAGTGGTGGTTGGTGCGGTCTTGGCCGATATCCAATAGTGGTGGGGGGATCCATTCGGCGCGACCGGTGGTGGGGTTGATGCGGGTGGTCCA
>JAHFVC010000289.1 GCA_023264765.1 Mycobacterium sp.
CCGGAACCTACCAGCACTGGCTGCATCACTACAATCACCACCGACCCCACACCGGCATCGGCGGAATGACACCAATCGAGCGCCTACGCGTTCACAACCTACCCGTGAAGAACACCTAGGTCTTCTCACGCAAGCGGATTTACGCTGCCCTTATCACTCCGTTGCACGGTCAGCGTACCCCCCTTGTCAAGGGTGGAGGCCGGATTTCCTGCTCAGGCGGCGTGTCGATGTTCGGAAAAGCAACCCTCAAAATTGCGCGTGTCGCGCGTGACCTAATCAGATTGTTGCGTTTGAGTGTGCGGTATGGCTCGACGGCACAAAGGGGAAAGAGTCCTCGTCATGGCCCAGGTGGTGGCCGGCGTGCGCGATGGCATCGACAAGCTGTCGGCCGACATGGGCGTCGAGCGTTCCACACTGCTGGCCGACGCTGCGGCCGCCCTGGTCGGCCACACAAATCTGATCGAGGCAGTTCGATTCGACATCAGTTCGCCCACGGAGTGGCCCTTGGGTAGCGATGCAGGCCCACGAACCCTGCCAGGATGCCTACTGATCCAGTCCAGGCTCCCCGCACCCGTCTGCATAAGCCTGGAGCAGATCAGCGCCCGCATCGGTGGGAAACGTACGACGCTGTTTGGTGATCTCGCCGCGGCGGTGATCGGTCGACCTGATCTCGCTCGCCGGCCTCATATTGCTCGCCTGATTCTTGGGGAAGCCCCTGCCGCCTACGTCTTCGACGACGGGAGGTTGCAGCTGGCGATGTGACGATCCTTCGCACCGACTCGGTGCGGTTTTCACACATCTGAATAGCTCGGGTGCGAGGTAGCACCACCAGGCTTTGAGATAGTCCAGAAATTTTCGAAGCCCCCGGCGGGAACCAGGGGCTTCGGGATCAATCTCAAGTTATCGAGTCGAGTTAGCAGCTCGGCTCGGGTGGGGTTCGCACCCCCATCCCCGAAGGGACTGTCTTGCCGGACAGCTCTCACGGTAGCGCATGTCCCCCCTCAGGTACACCGGGGCGCGCAAATCGTGACATTCAATTTTCGTCCCGGGCGGTTCGTGCTGCACGAGCTGCGGAACGGACTCAGAAGCGGCGTGCGCAGCGTGAGTGGACAGTGCGCGCCGGGTGTGCGCCCGCCACCACACCGATGTGGACCAGCCGCGCGGGCTGGCTCGACGAGCTGGCCGCATGGGCCGACACCGAGGCCGGCCGCGCGGCGTGTGCGCGCAAGGTGCGCGCGTCAATGCTGCTGCGCGTCGCCGAGGCCCTGGCCGCTCACGCCGACCACAGCACCGGACGACACTGCGCGGTCACCAACGCTGTCGTCGCACAGCTGGCTGGCTGCTCGGAGCGCACCGTGCGCACCGTCCGCGGCCTGTTAAGCACGGCCGGGCTAGGCGTCGAAATTCAGCGCGGGACTGGCTCCGCAACTACGCCGAGTTCAGCGTGCCGCCCCTCCGTATGGCACCTGATCACCCGTCGCGAGCCTGTGGATAAACCCGTCGTTTGCCGCCTACCGCCATCCCGTAGGGATAGGCGGTTAACTCACGTTGGTAAGAACTCACCAAGCACGCGCACGCGCGCGCCGAAAACGAAATCTTCCTCCAAGAAACCACCGCAGCGAGCCCGGCGCTACGCGCCGAGGCCGCTGCACGAGCAGCAGCTCGCCGCCGGCGTTGTAGCCAACTGCCAAGGCCTCGGCGCTGTGCACACCGGGCACATCTGCGACGCTCTCGCCCGTTCTGGTCTCGACCTCGACGCCTGGACCGCACGCGGAATCACCGCCGCACTCAATGCCGACATGCGCGCCCGCGGCTGGTCATGGCCAGACCGGATCGAGCGCCCCGGCGCGTTCCTCACGACTCGGCTCCGGCGACTCCCGGTGCGACCCGATGGGCCGCACCGAGGCGGCGTGACCGCCGCCAGCCTGGACAACAGCGCGGCACCGAGCGCGGTCGTCCCTGTTCCGCTCTCACCGACGCAACACGTCACCCCAGACCTCATATCGGTGCCAGCCAGCGCTAGCCATCGCGCCGCGATGCTTGCGCAGATCCGCACAACGATCACTGGATCGAAGGCGCAACGATGAGGATGCCCGCGCCTCGAAGCGCCAGAAAGATCACCCGGCCGCATGGTCCGTGGCGTCCTGTGCGACCGCTCACCGGACCGATCGACAGACCACCCACGCGGCCCCCGTGGCGGCGGTTAGCGTGGTCGCTGCGATGACGAATACACGGGTCTGCGACCGGTTCCAAGTCCTGCTGGACTTCGACGGCCTGCTGATCGACATGGAGCCGTTTGCCTTCGAGTTGGGTAGTCCGGGCAGAGATCGATGGAGTCGATTCCTGGCGCACACCGCCGAGGCCGCCCCCATCGTCGAAGGCGTCGAACTGGTCGCAGCGCTGCGCCGAATCCGGTGGCGCTACTCGATCTCCACGACCAGGCCGGCCGCGGTGCAAACGGTTCACCCTGCACCGCGAAAGACGTTCGTGGATCACCGCCCACCGATCCGCTCATGGACGCGAGCGCACCTCCCAATGCAGCCGACCAACGTCTTTCTCCGCCGCAATGCCGGCGTCGCGGAGGCCTGCAAAACCGAGCACTTCTTCGCCACCGCCACTGCTCTCCCGAAGAAACAGATGGCCGCCCTGTTCGTCGATGACGAACAGGGCGTAGTCGATGTACTCGCCGAGGAACTACCGGCGCTGCACATCAGTGACCTCGCGGGACTTTCCGACGCTGACCTGACCGCCACGCTGCACTACAGCGCTGCCGCCGCCGAACCACTACACCGCAACCATGCCAAGCAGGTAGCTGCACTCGGATAGGACATCCTGAAGCCCGCTATCGCCGATAGCGCGTCCCCGGCACGTCGAGGTGCGCTCAGGTCAGCGCCGACGGCGGACTTGTTCGGAGTAGCGCTTGTAAATTGCGGGCTCGGTGATGCCCAGTGTTGCGGCGATTTCGGCGACAGTTGCACCGCGATCTCGTGCGTCACGGACCGCGGGAGACGGATCAGACACAACGCCGGCGACGAGCTGGAGAGTCAGCAGTGCCCATGACTTCTCGATCGCACTCATAAGCGCATAGCGCGGGTCTGAGGTGTTGCGCTCGGTGAGGACAGCGGCAGCAGAAGCAGCGTCGCCGGCACCGTCCGCGAGGCCGCTGACCAGATGCGCAGCTGCCGCCAGGCGAGCCGCGTCCAGAGCCGCAGCCGCGATGGTTTCACGGGCGGCGCCAGCCTGATCATCGCTGAGTCCGTACAACGCCATCTCCGCATCATAGGGCGGTAATTGGACTTTCACGGCAACCAAGGATCAACCTTCTGTCTTGACTAAAACTAACTAAAAGTATAAAAAAGAATGACTTAGAGTTTATTTGAGAGGGGCGGGCGACATGGCGAAGCGGACACGGCTGCGGATTCAGGAGGCGTGCGATGACCTGTACTGCGACCCGGATGACGCGGCGGCTGCGGGCCGGTTGCGGCAGCTGCTGGGTCGGGTGCCGGCGGCGTCCTCCAACGGTGTCGGCGCGCACGTCGGTGTGGTGTCTCGTGCGTCGTGGCGGCGGCTGGTGAAGATCGCGTGCGACGAGCTGCATGACGACCCGGCCGATGACGATGCTCGGGACCGGCTGTTGCTGCTGCTGGGCGCCGGTGACGGCGGGCTGGCGCCCGCGGTGGCGTGATGGTCGTGTTGGCGGGCTGGTATCCCGATCCGACCGGGGCTGCGGCGTATCGATTTTGGGATGGGCGGCAGTGGACGTCCGCAGTCGCTACCGCTCCGGTGACCGCGGTGCCGGTGACGGTGGCGCCGTCGCGAGATTGGTGTCAGCGGCACCCGGTGTGGACGACGCTGATCGTGTTCTGGGTCGCGTGCATGATCTGGCAGTGGGAGTGGCTGGTGCCGGTGGCGGCAGTCGCTGTCACCGTCGTGGCCGGGTGGCGGTGGGTTCGGCGTCGTCGCGCACGGCTGGCCGCTGACGCCGATCAGCAGAATGCGTGGGCGTTGGCCGGCGATGAGCGGGGTGTCTTCGGGGACTTTCTTCCGGTTGCGGCGACGGAAAACCGGTGATCACCCGGTACTTACCGAGTGTGTGCCGATCGAGTCGTGAGCCGGGCGGGCCGCGCCGTTGCTCGGGTCATCAGCGCGCCCGCTACCAGTCTTCGGTGGCGCTGGTCGCAGCGGCGGAGCACGATCACGACCGGTTGCGTGTGCTGCTCGCGACGTCGCCACCGTCGCCGGCGGGGCTGGACCTACAGCGCCGAACGGAGTTGCGGCGCTGCGGTATCCGCGCCTATGGCGCCGAGTCGGCCACGGACTTCCCGGTCATCGCCGAACGGGCCGGCGACCCGGAGGCGTGGGAGTTCTACACCAACCGGCGGGGCAGGATAGAGACCTGGCAGGACCACGATGCTGACAATTTCCTCGACGACATGCCGGAGGCTGATCGGGACGCCCTCACCGCCTACACCGCCGGCTGGTCGCCGGAGATGAACCGCGCGGTGACCGGCGATGAGCCTCCGCCGGTCGATCCCGAGGCCCGGGCGATGGCCGATCGAGTGGTGGCGGTGTTGACGCAGTTCGACGACCATGCGCGCGCCGATCGCCGGCCGGCGGCCACGGTGCTGCGCGGTGTTCCGATGCCGCCAGGGTGGAACGACCAGCGAGAGCTGTTCGACACGGTGTATCCGGTCGGTGCGCGGGTGGACCTGGGGCAGATCGCCAGCACGTCGCACAACACGGCCGTGGCGCTGGAGTTCGCCGATGAGGAGCAGGCCTACATCATGGTGATCCAGTCGCGGGCAGCGCTGCCCATCCGGTCGGTATCGGCCAACCCGGCCGAGGACGAGTCGATTCTGGGGCCGGCGCAGCGGCTGCGGGTGGTGCACGTCGACCCGCAGGGACACGCCACCGCCGGCAGGCCGGCGGTCTATCTGGTCGCCGAGGATCTGGTGGCCGCCGCACAAGCTCGCGCCGGCGCGGTGCGGACCTCAGCGTGAAGGGAGACCATCGGGACATGGATGCCACACCGACGTCAGCTGTGCTGACCCGCGCCCAGCTCGATCTGCTCGCCGAGCGCGTCGACGCGGGCGCGGACCCGCACAGCTTGGCGTTGTGGATTTCGCGGATCACCGCGACCGGCGCTTTGAGTGTCGAGACGATCCGGGCCGCCGCCGAGGACCTCAAGCTCGGCTATGACGACGGCTGGTATGCCGCCGCTGATGCCGCCGAGCGTTCACCGTCGTGAGCGAAGAGGTCGCCGTGCCGGCGGGCATGACCGTGCTGGTTTACCCGGAGTGGGCCAGCGCGGCCGACTCGGACATTCCTCGTCAGCTCACCGCTGTCGCGGTGCGGCTCTACGAGCTGTTCGGCAGCGGCGACCCCGCCGCCAGTGTGCTCCCGGAGTTCCCGTTCAGCACGGCCACCGGCCAGGGATCGGGCATCGACGCCTATGACAACCTCAAGCGGGACTTCCAGCGCATCGAATCCGAATTCGACGCTGCGGCACAGGCATTCAAGAGTGCGGTGCACGATTCGGCGTATCGAACGCGCGCCGGCCGCGACACGATCAACAACGCGATCGCGATGTTCAACTCCACCGCCGAAACGCTCGACAGCGATGACTGGGACGGACTGTTGCAGGCCGAGTCCACAATGCTGGCCACGGTCAAAACCGAAGTGAACAATGCGGCCCAGGCCGAGCCAGTACCCCTGCCGCCCGGTATCGACTATTCGCAGGGCATGCCGTTACCCGGCATCGACACTCCGCCGCCGGGGACACCGCCAGCGGCTACGGCCAAGGAACCAAAACCGGACTCGGGTGGCCTGGCTGACCTGCTGTCCACCCTCGGCGGCGGCGCTCCGCTGCTCGGCACCGGCGCCGGCCTACCGATGGGTGGCGGCAACCCGATGGCCGGGCTGGGGGGCCTCATGCCACAGAACGCAGCAGGACTAGGAATGCCCGCAGGGGGCCGGGGAGCCTCACCACCATCGGCGCGCGCAGATGCGGTCGAGCCGCTGACCCCTCTGGACAAGACAGGGGACGATGACACCACGGCGCCGATCGCGCCGCTGAACCCGGGTCCGCAGAACCCGCCGCCAGCGCCCGCCGCACCCGCTGAAGCGGCGGGCACGGAGCCTGAACAGCCCGGGGTTGCCGCCGCCGCGCACACCGTGACTCTCCCGGACGGCGCGACGGCGGAGGCGCCCAACGAGCAGGCAGCCGAGGCCGCCCAGAACGCCATCAACACGGCCTCACCAGGTGGCGATGCCGCACAGAAGGCCTACAACCCGACCGGGCTGCAGCTACCCGAAGAGGGCAAGAACCTCGGCGCCAAGGTCGACCCTGCCGACATGGCGCCGGGGGACGTGCTGAAGTGGCAGGACAAGACCATGGTCGCGGTCGCGCCGGATCTGGTCGCGGACCCGACCCAGCCCGGCGTGACCCACACACTCGAGGACGCCCTGAAAGACCAGCGCGGCTTTCAAGGCGTGTTCCGGCCCACCGCTGCCGCACCACCTACCGCTGCGGCCGCACCGCCACCAGGAGCGGCTCCGCAGTCTGAGGTTCCGCCGGCGCCCAGCGCCACGGTCCCTCAGCCAGCACCACCATCCCCGTTCGAAAACCTGCTCTGACCAGCACCGCGCCGAACACCTGCCGGAGGACGTGACGCGAGAACGGCAACCGATCCGCTTGGGGCGGCGCTGTTCTGCACCCTCGTTTTCTACGGTTTGAGGCATGGACGGAAATACGCCCGCAGAACGTGTCGGAGGCGAGGCCTGTGCACCGTGGGTGGCTAGCGTGCTCGACATGCCAGCACAAGCGTGGGTCACGCTGATCGTCGGTCTGATCGCCATCGCCGGTGTGCTGATCACCTGGCGGCAGAAGAACACCGCTGATCGGCGTAGTGAGTGGTGGCGGCGCCTGGCGTGGGCCTATGAACGTGTCTTCAGTGACGACCCGGCTGAGCAAGAGCTGGGATGGGAATTGATCAATGTGCTGGTTGCTTCACCGCTCGCAACCAAAAACGATTCGGATATCGTTCAAGTAGTGGGTGAGCTCTTCGCCCGCAGTGCCGCCGCAGAGGAGGGTGACGATGGCGAAGCAGCAGTGGCCCTCGAAGAACCCTCAGGGGACCAAGACGACGAAAGCCCCACCGGCAGGCAAGACCTATAGCCTGTCCGTGCGCAAGGCTGCGGCCCGGGCCGCGGTCACCGCGAGCAAGAAGACCGGCCGTCCTGTCGATCCCCGCGTCGCCAAGCTCGCCGACTCCTAACCGCCCGATGGCCGACCTGCCCCAGGCCAACCGGAGGATGAAGACCGTCAGGTCAGCTCGGTGCAGCACCGAGCTGGAGGGGGCGAGCAGCACCGCCGCCACTCGGGCAGATCAGCTCGCTTACCTGCGAGGCACGATCACCGCCGCGCAGTTAGGTGACCGGGTGCGCCAGCGGTATGGCGTCCTGTAGCCGCCCAGGTGAAATGTCTCAGTTGACTCCACGCATCGCCCAACCTCGCGTCCCCTTGGGGGTCACGCCTTCCCCTCGTTGCTGTTGTGCAGATCCTTTGCGGTACCGATAAACACGTCAGTGATCTCGGGAAGCCGGGATACCAGGTCCCACAGGGGCTTATCGGTCTCGTACCGTCCGGCGGCGTTCTCCTGGTCCCATTGCTGCTTCCAGGTTGCATAACCAGGCAGATCAGCGGGGTCGGAGCTGTAATCCAGCGGATCAAGCCCATCGGGATGTTTCGGCCGGATCATGTAGAAACGTGCTAATCGTCCGGTGTGGCGGTGGTACGCAACCACGTTGATCTTGAGCTCACTAGGCATGTCGCTGCGCATCTGTACGCGGCCCAGAAGCTGCCACTCGTCCAGGTTTGGCACCTGCAGGCAGGTGCCCTCGGTCAGCGTGATGGCCATCCGTCCATCGGAGTGAACATGCGCGATCACCTGGTCGGGGCTGCTGGGGCCGTAGTCGGGTTGCAGTGGTGGGGTAGGAGTGATGCTCATGCGCGATTCCCTTCGGCGTGACCAGAGACGACAAACCCCCGGGGGAGGAGCCCCGGGGGTGTCGCACCCTCTTTGCGCAGGGCCAATGCCGTCCTTTTCCCGACACCCAAACCTGGGGCGGCAGCGACATCCAGCGCGAGCGTGCCCACCGAAAGGAAGCCAAGTGCGAGCTAAACAGTTCGGTGGACCAGGTGTGCCGCTGACGCTACCTCACTGCCGCGGCTAGGTCCAAGGACCATATGTCGTTTGCGTCCGGTATACCCCTGCGTTAGCGCCCGGTACTATGTAATTACCTGACCAAGTGTGGCAGGTCTTCACTCAAGAAGTAGCAGGTGAAAGCCGGTGCCCGAGCAGCCCCAACGTCAGATGCCGTCACGCCGCACTGCGCAAACATTCGCGGGAACTACTGCCCACCGCGGCGCTCCGGTGCGACGGGCCTTCGTGACCCGCCAGGATGGTGAGAGTCCGACGGGGCTCGAAGCCGTGATGCGAGCTGCTCGCGGCGGTGCAGGCGGTGGACGTGGCGGCCGCACCCGGCTGGCATTGCTACTGAGCCTGTGGTGGGTCAACTCGA
>JAHFVC010000290.1 GCA_023264765.1 Mycobacterium sp.
ACGGATAAGACTGCGTTGCAGCGGCGTCTGGATAATTTGGCGGGCACGGTGTGCCGCGATGATCCGCGGTCGGTGCGGGAGCGTCGGGCTGATGCGTTGGGGTTGTTGGGCGTGGTGGGCCCGCAGGTGGAGCGGTTGACCTGTTTGTGCGGGGATCCTGCGTGTGTGGGTAGTGGTAAGGATCCGCGGTCGGGGGCGGTGACCATTTACGTGCTGGCCGACCAGGTCCCGGTTACTGAGTCTGCGGCGTGCCGGGCGCCGGTGGGTCCGGGGGCAATGTTGGGTGGGGGTGTGATCCCGGCGGGGATGCTCGCTGATCTGGTGGCTACGGGTGCGACGGTGAAGCCGTTGGCGCGGGTCACCGAGGTAGGTGTCGAACCTCGCCATGATCCGTCGGTGTCGTTGACGGCGTTGGTGCGGATGACTCATCTGATGTGCACGTTCCCTGGGTGCAGTCGGCCTGCGGATCGCTGCGATCTGGATCATGTTGTTGCGTGGCCGGTGGGGGCGACGCATCCGGGGAATCTGCATCCGTTGTGTCGTGAGCATCATCTGGTCAAGACGTTTTGTGGGTGGGAGCCCAGGATGCAGCCCGATGGGGCGGTCATGTGGGTCGCGCCGACCGGTCACACTTATGTCAAGGCTGCGGGTGTGTCAGTGTTGTTCGCGGACAGGCACATTCACATCGCGGTCCCGCCTCCGGTCACTCGGCCCGCTCATGGTGATCGGGGTGTCATGATGCCCAGACGCAGGCGCACCCGCGCCCAGGATCACGCCCAACGGATCAAAGCCGAACGCACCCGCAACGCAGCAGAACGCGCGGCGAGTGGCACCGACCCACCGCCCTACTAGCGGAGTCAGTGGCCAGGTTTGTTGCGCTTCACCTGGTTGAACGGGACGCCACGGTCGGCGGCGGCCTCACGTGGGAAGCCGAGCACGCGCTCGCTGATGACGTTGCGGGCCATCTCCGAGCTGCCGCCGCCCAGCGAACCGGTCTGCCGGGACAGGTAGCGAACCCCGATATCCAGCAGGCCGTCGCCCTCGTCGACAACGCCGACGGTGCCTGCGATGGCCAGTGCGGTGTAGACTTCGAGTTCGGTTGTCTCGGCGTGGAACAGCCGGATCAGCGTGCCTGCGTTCGGGGGCAGCGAACCGTCGGCGATGGCGCGCGACACGTGGTCGATCAACTGTTCCTTGACGATCCGTCGGGCCAGCGCGCGGCCGGCGAGATCCTGCACCCGCGGATCCGACCCCTGGCCGGTGGCCTCGGCGAGACCGACGTGGTCGGGCGGCATCTCGCTGGCGTTCTCGGCGCCGGTACCGCTGGCGAACTCCGATCCGCCGCCGACGGCACGCCGTTCATGGTGCAGCTGGCGCGAGGCGACGGTCCAGCCGTCGTTGACCGCGCCGACGACGGCATCGTCACCGAGTTCGAGGCCGTCGAAGAACTCCTCGCAGAATTCCTCGTTGCCGTTGACCTCCTTGATGCGGCGCATCGTGATGCCCGGCGCGGCAAGGGGGACCAGGAACATGGTCAGGCCCTCGTGCTTGGGCACGGTCCAGTCGGTGCGGGCCAGCATCAGCCCGTAATCGGCGGCGAACGCGCTGGTGCTCCACGTCTTGGCGCCGTTGATGATCCACTTGTCGCCGACCTTCTCGGCGCGGGTGATCACGCCGGCCAGATCCGAGCCGCCGCTGGGCTCGGACAACAACTGGCACAACACCTCGTCGCCACGAATCGCGGCCGAGATACGGTCCCGCTTCTGGTCCTCGCTGCCCATGTCCAGGATGGTCGCCCCGCAGATGGTGAACGACGGGGTGTTCAGGATCAGCGGCATCTCATAGCTGCGGCATTCGACGTTGAACGCCTTCTGGTACGCGAGATCGAGTCCGAGACCACCGTATTCGCGGGGGAAGCAGATCCCGCCGAAGCCGCCTTCGTACAGGCGCTTCTGCAGCTCTTTGGCACGGTCCCAGGAGTCCTGCTCGGCGCGCACCATGAACGGCGGATTGTCGGGGTCGATGGGCGGCATGTTCGCGGCCAGCCATGCCCTGGCCCGCGTGGCGAAGTCGGCGACCGACTCCTGGGTGCCGGTGGCGACAGCGGTCTCGGTCATGCGGAAACCTTCCGGCTCAGTTCGAAGATGGCGCGATGGTGGTCTTCGGGAGAGCCGAACATCGCCCGGTTCAGAGCGGCACGGCGCAGATACAGATGCAGGTCGTGTTCCCAGGTGACGCCGATGCCGCCGTGTAGCTGCACGCAGTCCTGCAGCATTACCGGAGCGCGTTCTCCGACATAGGATTTCGCGACGCTGACCAGCTTGCGAGCCTCCGGTGACCGCGTGCTGACGGCCTCCACGGCGCCGGCGGTGGTACCCCGGCATGCCTCGAACCACAGCTTCATGTCGGCGACGCGATGTTTGAGGGCCTGATAGGAGGCCAACGGCCTGCCGAAGCTGTGCCGGTCGAACAGCCACTGATTGGTCATCGACAGCACGGCGTCGAGGATGCCGACGGTCTCGACGCACTGCAGCACCAAGGCCACCTGCCGCTGACGTTCGATCACCTCGGCGGTCTGCTCGGCGGTGCCGACGGCCGCGGATCCGTCGATCTCGACGCCGTCGAATTGCACTCGGGCATAGGTCTTCACGAGATCGACGGACTTCTGCGCCGTGACGGTGACGCCGGGGGAGTCGGCGGGCACCAGGAACTGGCGCACGGCGCCGTCGCATTCGGCGACGACGAGGAACACCTCAGCTTGGGTCCCGGCCTCGACCCTGTCCTTGACACCGTCGATCCGGTAGCCCTTATCGGTGCGGGTGGCGGTGGTGTCCGCCGCGGTGGGGTCGAACGGGCGGCGCGGTTCGTAGACCGCCCACGAGGCGACCGACTCACCGGAGACCAGCGCCTCGATGGTCGGCTCGTGGCCGTCCGGCGCCTCCACGAGGCCACTGAGCACCACACTCACCGGATGCAGCGGACCGGGCGCGACGGTTCGTCCGGCCTGCTCGGCGACCAGGGCCAGATCGGCCAGCCCGTCACCGGAAACGCTTCCGCCGCCGAGCTCTTCGGGTACCAGCAGGCTGGCCCAGCCGAGTTCCGCGGCCCGCTGCCACCAGGCGGACTCGAAGGGTATGTCGCGCGCGTGCAGATCACGCACGGCGCCCAGGGACGCCTCCTTCTCCAGGAATGCCTGCGCCGTCGAGGCGAACAGCATCTGTTCGGGGTTTGTCACATCACTCATCTCAGGTCAGGACCAGCGCGGGCACATCGGGTTTGTAGACGACCTTGTTCTCCACTTTGAACAGGTCGATCATGTTGGCGCCCATCACCTTTCGGACACCACTGGCGTCGAGGCCATGTGCTTTCAGGTCGGCCACCAGGTTGATCGGATCGGCCAACCCCTCCGGATGCGGCCAGTCTGACCCGAAGATGATGCGATCGATACCGCACAGGTCGGCCATCTTCTTGAAGTCGTCCTCCCAGAACGGCGCGACGTACACGCACCGCCGGAACGCCTCGATGGGATCCTCCGGGAACTCGCCGGGCATCTTCGAGTAGACGTCCTTGAACTGGTAGAAGAGGTAGGGCACCCAGGAGGCGCCGTTCTCGACGGACAGGATGCGCAGATCGGGGTTGCGCGTCAGTGCGCCGTGGCAGACCAGCGCCGCCATGGTGTCCTCGATGGGCCGTTTGCCCATCGCCACCATCCGGAACGACGTCGGTTTGAACGGCTTGTACTCGTCGCCGGGTTCCCAGTCGTTGAGGTATTCGGCGTAGCCGCTGTCGGAGGCGTGCATCGACACCGGGATGCCGGCCTGGACGCAGGCGTCCCAGAACGGGTCGAATTCGGGCAGACCGAAGGACCGGCTGCCGCGATAGCCGGGTACGGGCGCGGGCCGGACCAGGACGGTCTTGGCGCCGCGCTCGACGCACCACTGCAGTTCCTCGATGGCGCGGTCGACGATCGACAGGTTGATCACCGGCGTCGAGAAGATGCGATCTTCGTAGTTGAACTGCCAGGTCTCATACATCCATTGGTTGAGGCCGTGCACGATGTCGAGGATCGCCTCGGGGTCGTCCTTGAGTCGCTCCTCCACCAGGCTGGCCAGCGTCGGGAACATCAGCGTGTAGTCGAGGCCGAGACCGTCCATGACCTCGAGGCGGGCCTGCGGATTGCGAAAGGCCGGAATGGCTTTCATCGGCTTGCCCATCACTTCGCGGTAGCTCTTCCCGCCGCTGCCGTGCCGGAAATACTCTTCCTGGGCTCCGGGCCGGGCCACGACCTCGAACGTCGGGTTGGGGATGTAGTCGCTGATGTGGTTGCGGACCATGATCTTGGTGCGGCCGTGCACGTCGATGTAGTCGATGACGCCCTTGCGCCGGTCCGGCAGGAACTGCGTCAGCGCTTCCTTGGGCTCGTAGAAGTGGTTGTCGGCGTCGAACACCGGATAGTCGAGGATGCGTGAGGGCATGTCCGCCTCCTGGAAGTCTGATTTTCCTCTAGCGGTAATGACGTTACCACTTTTGTGTGACGGAGAACACCGCTGTGCGGGACGCGGATTTATGCAGTTCAGGTGGTTCGAAGCAGGCTGTGCACGCAGAAGATGAAGATCTGGTCGGCGGCGAGTGGCGTGCCGTTGAGCTCGGCGCCGAGCACCCGGAGCCGCAGGGCGCCCAGCACCGTCTGCATGACCAACGTCGGCGTGGCGTCGGCGCTCGCGTCGGCGCGGAACACGCCCTCGGCGATCCCGCGATCGATGATCTCGCCGATCAGGGTGTGCAGTGGCGCCAGCACCCGCGCGTACTCGCGCGGCAGGCTCTCCGCGAGGTGATCGTTGTAGAAGGTCAGGCCGCGGTTGATGCTGTCCTGGGTGCTCGACGTGGCGGGTGTGCTGATCCGGTCGACCAGCAGCCGCAGCGCGGCAGCCGCGTCAAGGTCTGCGGTCTCGGTGCGCCACCGCGCCGTCGATTCGGACATCAGCTTGTCCACCAGGGCCAGCAGCAGCTCGTCCTTGGTGGAGAAGTGTTGGTAGAAGGAACGCAACGACGTCTTGGACCGTTCGACGACCTCGAGCACGGTGAAGTCGGTCCGGCCCGTCTCGCCGAGAATGGCCAGCGCGGATTTCATGAATCGCGCTGGGCGGGATTCGACGTCCGGGGCGTTCGGCATGGGAACCACCTTCCTCAGACGTGTTGTGCGACGGGTGAGAATGACGTTACCGTTTTTGCAAAGCGCGTATGCGGGCTTGCCGCTGCCGGAAAGGACACATGACTAACACCGATCAGGCCGCCGAACAGGTGCAGTGGACGTTGGAGGACCTACTGGACCTCTTCGAGCCCACTCCCGACGGAGACAACCGGTTCCTCGCGCAGACCGGCCTGGCCGGCGCCGACGACCGTCAGGTCGTCGAGGGCACCCAGGTGCTGGCGCAGGCGATCGTCGCTGCGGCCAAGCGCTTTCCGGACAAGTCGGTGCGATCGGTCTACGCGGTGTTCGCCCGGGTGGTGCTCGTCGGGCCGCCGGTGGAACTGGATGTCGACGTGGTGTCCGAGGGGCGTTCGACGGCGACGGCGGTCATCTCCGCCTCGCAGAACGGCAAACGGTGCATCACCGTCACCGTGCTGCTGGACGTGCCGTCCGGCGACGTCATCCGCCATCACCTGCCCAAGCCGGATGTGGCCGCCCCGGCGGACGCCCACGTCTCGCACATGCCGATGACGGGCCGGGAGTTGCGCCTCGTCGACGTCGTCGACGTCAACAGCCCCGACGAGGTCGGGCCGCCGGAACTGCACGCCTGGCTGCACTACGACCCGGTGCCGCAGCGCGAAGACCTGGCCAAGGCGCTCATCGCGTATTTCACCGGACACCTGGGGATTTCGACGACCATGCGGGCACACGAGGGTATCGGCACCGCGCAGGCGCACCTGACGGTGTCCACCGCGCCGATGACGGTCTCGGTCAGCTTCCACGAACCCGTGCAGTGGAACGGGTGGCTGCTGTACGGGCACGAGAGCACCCAGGTCGGCGCCGGGATGTCCTACGTACGCGGCACGGTGCACACCGAAGACGGCGAACTGTTGGCGTCGTTCAGCCAGGACGGCCTGATCCGGCCGCTGCGCACCACCGACACCGACATCAAGCACCAGTCGCGGCTGTAGCTCAGGCAGGTTCGCCGGTCACGTCCCAGGCATGGTGCACGATGTCGTGCAAGTGGTACACGGCGATGGTGGCTATCGTGAATTCGCTTCCGTTGCTGCGTAATCCACGCCGCGACCAGGCGTCGGCGCCGACACCGCGGTAGGTGTCGGCGACCGTGGCCGCGGCCTCGAACAACTCCCGCGCGACCACGGCCGGGTCCTGGGACGGGTAGTCGTCGGACAGTGCAGTGGCATCCTGGTCCCAGTTCGGGAAGACCGGTGCGTCCTCGGTGAGCATCAAGCGCACCCGGTGATCGAAGATCCGGTGCACGTCACGGATGTGGCAGCCGTACTCCAGGACCGACCACACATCCGGTGCTGGCCGGTCCCGGACGCCGGAGCGTGTCAGCCGGTCCACCCAGTCGGTGGCATCGCGCGCGATGCGCTCACCCACCTCGGTGGGCTCGACCCGGGACGGATCGAAACCGCAGTCCGGGCACCGCCGCTGCAGCACCCAGGTCCAGTCCTTGGTGTCCGGGGTGATCGGGTCGGTGCTCACCCCAGATCGCGCGCGGCGAACGTGTCGCACTTCTTCGGATCGCCGGTCTGATAGCCGACGGTGAACCACTTCTGGCGTTCGGCCGAGGATCCGTGGGTCCACTGCTCGGGGTTGATCCGACCGGTCGAGGCCTTCTGGATCCGGTCGTCACCGACCGACGACGCCGCCGACAGTGCATCGGAAATGTCCTTGTCGCTCAACGGCTCCAGAAACGGCACGCCGGTGCTCTCCTGCTTGGTGACCGAGGCGTAATGCGCCCAGACCCCGGCGTAGCAGTCGGCCTGCAGCTCGGTGCGCACACCGTTGCCCTCGGAGCCACCCGGGCCCTGCTGGGCGCGCCCGAGGTTGCCGAGCAGATCCTGAACGTGGTGGCCGAACTCGTGGGCCACCACATACTCCTGGGCCAGCGGGCCACCGCTGGAGCCGAATTGGTCGACGAGCACCTGGAAGAAATCGGTGTCGAAATAGGCCGTCTTGTCCGCCGGGCAATAGAACGGGCCGACGTCGGTGGTGGCCGGTCCGCAGCCGGTGTCCACCTGCCCGGTGAACAGCCGCACCTGCGGCCGGGTGTAGCCCTTCAACAGCTGCGACCAAACCCCGTCCACCGAGTTGCCGGTGGCGATGATGCGGCAACCCAGGATGTCGTTGGCGTCGGCGCCGGTCTTGCACTGGGACACGTCGAACCCGGGGGTGACGGACTCCTGGTTCTGCGCCACCTCGTTCTGGCCGAGCACGCTGGTGGGGTCGACGCCGAGGAACATCGCCACCACCACGATCAGCAGGCCGCCCAGGCCGCCGCCGATGGCGATGCCCCGGCCCGGACCTCGTCCGCCGCCGCTGCTGGAGGTGGTGCTCGTATCGATCTGCATGCCTTCGTTGAAGGTCATTTCCCCACCAACTCCATCTGCATCGTCGGCACCCGGCTGAGCACAGCTTTCCACACTACGATTGCCGTGTGTCCATCGTCGCCGAAGTCCCGACGATCGTGGCGACCTCCCACGGCAAGCTGCGCGGCGGCACCGAAAGTGGTGTCGGGGTGTGGCGTGGCGTCGCCTATGCCGAGCAGCCGTTGGGGGAGCTGCGCTTCCGGCGTCCCCAACCGCTGCAGCCGTGGTCGGGCGTGCGGGACGCGCTTGAGCACGGACCGCTTCCGCCGCAGGGTCGGTCCTTCGTCGGCGGTGGCCGAGACGACCCCAAGATCCGCGACGAGGCCTGCCTCACCGTCACCGTGTGGTCCCCGGACGTGTCGGGTTCCCTTCCGGTCATGGTGTGGATTCCCGGCGGCGCGTTCGTCTACGGGGCCGGTCAACTGCAGCTGTACAACGGGTCCCGGCTGGCCCGCAACGGCGACGTGGTGGTCGTGAACGTCACCTACCGGCTGGGGGTGTTCGGCGGTTTCGAGCTGGGCGATCTGGGCGACGGTTTCGACGACAACCTCTGTCTACGCGACCAGATCGCGGCCCTGCAGTGGGTGCGCGACAACATCGCGGCGTTCGGAGGCGACCCGCAGCGCGTCACCGTCTTCGGTGAATCAGCCGGTGCCACATCGGTATTGGCGCTGCTGGCCAGCCCCGCCGCCGAGGGGTTGTTCACCAGGGGTATCGCGCAGAGCCCGGCCCTGCCGCTGATCGCCGACCGCCGGACCCGGGCCCGGCAGGCGCAGGCATTCCTCGACGAGGTCGGCGCCGACGTCGACCACCTCAAGCAGTTGCCGCAGCGCCGGTTACGGCGGGCCGCAGGTGTGCTGCAGGCTGCCAGTGCCGCCGACACGCCGACCCTGGCCTTCGGGCTCACCCACGGGGTGGATCTGTTGCCGCGCCACCCCATCGAGGCGGCACGAGCGGGGGCGGTGCATCCGATCCCGCTGATC
>JAHFVC010000291.1 GCA_023264765.1 Mycobacterium sp.
GAGTACCTGCCGTGGGCCAACCGCCTGCAGCAGGGCGATGACGTGGCCGGACCCGATGGTCAGCCGCCGATCACCGCCAAGGACAAGAAAGTCGTCATCATCGGTGGCGGCGACACCGGAGCGGACTGCCTGGGCACCGCGCATCGCCAGGGCGCGGCCAGCGTCCACCAGTTCGAGATCATGCCGCGGCCGCCGGAGACCCGTGCGGACTCGACGCCGTGGCCGACCTACCCGTTGATGTTCCGGGTGGCCTCCGCGCACGAAGAGGGTGGCGAGCGGGTGTTCTCGGTGAACACCGAGCAGTTCGTCGGCGCCGACGGCAAGGTGTCCTCGCTCAAGGTGCACGAGGTCGAGATGAAGGCCGGGAAGTTCGAGAAGGTCGAGGGGTCGGATTTCGATCTGGACGCCGACATCGTGTTCCTGGCGATGGGCTTCGTCGGTCCGGAGCGCGAGGGTCTGCTGACCGACCTGGGGGTGGAGCTGACCGACCGCGGCAATGTGGCCCGCACCGACGACTTCCAGACGACGGTGCCCGGTGTGTTCGTGGCCGGCGACATGGGCCGCGGGCAGTCGCTGATCGTGTGGGCGATCGCCGAGGGCCGCGCCGCGGCCGCTGGTGTCGACCGGTTCCTGATGGGCGAGTCGGCCCTGCCGGCGCCGATCAAGCCGACCGCCGCGCCGCAGCGATGAGCGCTTGCGCGAAGAGCAGACGGTATAGCGATGAGCGCTTGCGCGAAGAGCAAGACGGTATAGGTAGGTCACGATTGGCTGTCCGCGAGGTTGCAGTTGTTGCGTGCGCACGTCGCAGAACCGCGACGCAACCGCAATCTCGCGGGCCGGTGAGATCACGAACTGATCGCTTGCTGTAACACCAGCAACTCCAGTCGCACCAGAAACATAAGACTTTTCGTCGGCGCGCCTTGCTGTGTTTGCTCTGTGACAGGTATCTAATGATCCCGCAGGGGTCGTGCGGTAAAGTGACCCCCCGGTGCAGCTAAACGCCCGACCGCAGGAGTTTTCACCGTGTACAACAACACTCATTCACGGTCCCGAGTCAGCAGAATTGCCTGGTCATGGTTCCGCCATCCAGTCAAGAGCCGAGAATTCCCAGCTAAGCACGAGCGTCTGATCACCGCCGCGGAGATGCTCCGTTTCGGCGTCTGACCGACCCCTTCCGCCAGCCTGGTACTGACGGCGGCGTTACTTTGCCAGCCGTTATCTTTTCGTTACCTGCTCGGTAACGCTGTTCACCACCGCCGCATTCGGCCACCGACAAACTCGTGGGGCCCGAACTGGCGTTTCGCCGCGCAGAATCGCCGCGCAATGCACAGGATGTAACCAGAGACCAGCGGCGTCGCCCTGATCTCAGCCGGACCGGCGGTTCCCGCAGGGTGACCTGCCCCCTGCGGGAACCGTCCCAAGCTCAGAGCTTCGCGTCCCGGATGGTCTCGGCCAGGGGCTCCAGGACCGCGGTGTCGTACGGCGGCGGGAGGTAGATGATGGCCAGATCCAGCCCGGCCTCGCCGAGCGCGGCGGCCTCGGCGACGACCTTGGCGTAGTCGCGGTCCTCCCCGAGCCGGACGTGCGCGGAGGTGGTGATCTCCTTCGGATCGCGGCCGATATCGGCGCAGTGCGCGTCCAGCACCCCGCGCAACCGCGCGAACTCCTCCGGCGGACCGCCGACGAAGTTCCAGTGATCGGCGTACTTGGCGGTGATCTTCAAGGTGCGCTTTTCGCCGCTGCCGCCGATGCAGAACGGCGGGTGCGGCTGCTGCGGGCCCTTGGGTTCGTTGCGCGCGTCCTTGAGCTGGTAGAACTTGCCGTCGAACGTCGTCGTCTCTTGGGTGAGCAGACCCTTGAGGATCTGGCAGGCCTCCTCGAAGCGGTCGAACCGCTCCTTGATGCTGCCCAGTTCGATGCCGTACGCGCCGGATTCCTCCTCGTTCCAGCCGGCGCCGATGCCGAGCTCGAGGCGGCCGTTCGAGATGATGTCCAGCGCCGCTGCCATATTGGCCAGTACCGCGGGGTGGCGGTAGTGAATGCCGGTGACCAGCACGCCGACGCGCAACCGCTTGGTGGCCTGGGCCAGCGCGGTCAGCGTGGTCCAGCCCTCCAGGCAGGGGCCGGTGGAGTCGGAGAAGATCGGATAGAAGTGATCGAAGGTCCAGCCCGATTCGAAGACGTCGATGTCATCTGCGGCTTCCCAGATGGCCAGCATGTCGGCCCATGTCGTGTTCTGCGGGGATGTCTTGAAGGCGAATCTCACACGTACTAAAGCTAGTCCTGTTGCGGGATTCATTCCGGGGTGACGGAAATACTTCCTGTGAATACGCGGGGGACCCCGGCACACTGGACCCATGGACCCGGTGAGCGCGCTGCGCGAGATCGCCTACTTCAAAGACCGGGCGCGTGAGGAATCCCGGCGGGTGATGGCCTACCGCAAGGCCGCCGACGTGGTCGAGGCACTGACCGACGAGCAGCGGGAGAAGTTGGGGCGCAGCAACGGCTGGCAGTCGCTGCCCGGTGTCGGTCCGAAGACCGCGAAGGTCATCGCGCAGGCCTGGGCCGGACGCGAACCCGATACGTTGATCGAATTGCGGGAGAAGGCAACCGATCTCGGTGGCGGAGACATCCGTGCCGCTCTCAAAGGCGATCTGCACCTGCATTCGAACTGGTCGGACGGTTCGGCGCCGATCTCCGAGATGATGGCCACCGCGCAGCGGCTCGGCCACGAATACTGTGCGCTGACCGATCATTCGCCGCGGCTGACCGTCGCCAACGGGCTGTCGCCGGACCGCCTGCGCCACCAACTCGACGTGCTCGACGAACTGCGCGAACAGTTCTCGGGCTTACGCATCCTCACCGGCATCGAAGTCGACATTCTCGATGACGGCAGCCTGGACCAGGAACCCGAACTGCTGGAGCGCCTGGACATCGTGGTGGCCAGCGTGCACTCGAAATTGGCGATGGACGCCGACGCGATGACCAGGCGGATGGTGCGCGCCGTATCCAACGGGAACGCCGACGTGCTCGGGCATTGCACCGGCCGGCTGGTCGAGGGCAGCCGCGGGACCCGGCCCGAGTCGAAGTTCGACGCCGAGAAGGTGTTCACCGCCTGCCTCGACAACGGTGTGGCCGTTGAGATCAACTCCCGCCCTGAACGCTGCGACCCGCCCGACCGGTTGCTGAGCCTCGCCATCGAGATCGGCTGTGTGTTCAGTATCGACACCGACGCGCACGCCCCCGGCCAGCTCGACTTCCTCGGCTACGGTGCGGCGCGGGCGCTGGAGGCCGGTGTGCCGCAGGACCGGATCGTCAACACCTGGGACGCCGAGCGACTCCTGGCGTGGACCGCTCCCTAGACTCGGCGAGATGGGCGCGAATCTCGGCATCGACACCGTCATCACCCTGCTGGCGGCCGGGCTGATCTTCCTGACGGCGCTGATCCTGGGGGCGTGGAAGTACCAGCAGATGGCGACCAGCCCCAACCATCTGGCGCATCCCTACGTCGACATCGCGCACCGTGCGGCGCTGCTGTACTCGTTCGCGACGCTGCTGGTCGCGGTGTTCGTGGAGCTCAGTGCGTGGCCGGTATGGGTGAACCTCACCGCCGCAATGGTTTTGGTGTTCTTCTTCGTGACGGCCATCGCGGCGTACGTGCAACACGGATTGCGTAGAGACACCACCAACCAGTTCGAGAACCCCACGCCCGGGCTGCACGCCGGGATGATGGCGCTGATGGCAGGCGAGATCGGCGGATTCCTGGTCCTGTTCGCCGGGTTCGTGGCGGCACAATTCGGTTAGTCCGGAAGCATCGGCATCTCCAGACCGGGATCACGTCCGACCAACACGCCTCTGGTCAGCATGGCGTTCCCGAATCGCTCACGGACCCGGTCCACGGCGGTGTCGATCGCCAGCGGATCGACGCCGCCGCCGAACGGCAGTTCCAGTTGGGCGGCACCGTCGCGGTCGATGTTGGCAACGGCGAAGCCGATCAAGGTGAGACCACGTTCCCCGATCAGCGGGGCCGCCGCGGCCACCAATCCGCGGGCTGCGCACAGCACCACGTCGGTGGACGAGGTGGCCCGGGCCAAGGTGTGGGAGCGGGTGGCCCGGCCGAAGTCGTCGAACCGCAGGCGGAGCACCACGGTGCGCCCGGTGCGGCCCGAAGCCCGCATCCGCCGGGTGATGCGGTCGACCAAGTTGATGACCACCGCATCGATCTCGTTGTCGGACATGGTGTTTCCGTAGCGTCCCAGTGCGCGCTGCGCCCCCACGGATCGGCGGCGCACCCCGGTGACGACCCGCCGGCGATCGATGTTGCGGGACAGGCAGAACAGTTGTCGCCCCATCGCGCCGCCGACCATCGCGCCCAGCGACCCTTCACTGAGCTCGGCCACATCGGCGACCGTGTCGATGCCGTGCGCGTGCAGCTTCTCCGCGGTCTTGGCGCCCACACCCCACAGGCTGCGCACCGGGAGGGGATGCAGGAAGGCCAATTCCCGGTCCGGCGGGACCAGCAGCAAGCCGTCGGGCTTGGCCTGTTGGCTGGCGACCTTTGCCAGGAACTTGGTCCGGGCGATGCCGACGGTGATCGGCAGACCGACGCGATCGCGGACGTGTTCCCGCAGCGCCGCCCCGATCTGCACCGGGGTACCCGATACCCGGCCCAGCCCGGAGACGTCGAGGAACGCCTCGTCGATGGACAGCGGCTCGACCAGAGGGGTGGTGTCACCGAAGACCTCGAACACGGCGCGGCTGGCCTGTGAGTAGGCCGACATGCGCGGCGGGACGACGATGGCGTGCGGGCAGAGCCGCCGGGCGAGGTGGCCGCCCATCGCGGTGCGGACACCGAAGGCCTTGGCCTCGTAGCTGGCCGCCAGCACCACCCCGCTGCCGACGATGACGGGCCGCCCGCGCAACGCGGGGTCGTCCCGCTGCTCCACGGAGGCGTAGAACGAGTCGAGATCAGCGTGCAGGATATGGGCGCCGCTGGACACGAACATATGTTCGCATGGAGGCCCGACAGGTCAGGGCGTGCTGCCGTAGATGCTGGTCAGCCAGATGTGGGTGAGGGTGTCGACGACCTTGTCGTGCTCGACGGCCAGTTGCTCACCGGCGAGGGTCGCCATCATCATGCGCTCGTTCATCAGGTTCAGAGACGTCGCGAGATCCAGTGCGGGGATGGTCTCCGGCGCGGCGCCGCGCGTGCGTTCGACGTTGATGAGCGCGGCGGTCATGGCGATCCACTTCTGCATCAGGCCTTCCCAGAACGCGCGGAACTCGGGATGGTTCTTCACCGCCTCGGTGCCCGCCCGTGCGGTCGCCGGATGGGAACCGAACGAGCTGAAGAAGATCTCGATGCCCCGGCGGATCGCGCGCTTCGGATCTGACGGCATGTCCTCCAGGGCGTTGTCGAAACCGGTGTCGGCGAGTTTGATCAGCGGATCCAGCAGGGTGAGCAGCACCGCTTCCTTGGACGGGAAGTAGAAGTAGAACGTCGGCCGCGAGATGCCCGCGCCCTTGGCCAGGTCATCGACGGAGATGTCGGCGTAGGCGCGGTCCTCCAGCAGCCGCTGCGCCGTGGCCAGGATCGCGGCTTCGCGATCGTCGCCCGACGGGCGCGCCGCACGGCGGCCGCGGGCCGGGCTGGAGGTGGTCATGTACCGAGACTTTACGCCATGTCGAAAATTTCAACACACTGTTGACCAACTCAACACCGTGTTGATACCGTCGGTCCCATGAACGAACACTTCGATGTCGTGATCGTCGGCGCCGGCATTTCGGGTATCAGCACGGCCTGGCACCTGCAGGATCGCTGCCCGTCCAAGAGCTACGTCATCCTGGAGCGCCGCGAAAACATCGGCGGCACCTGGGACCTGTTCAAATACCCCGGGATCCGCTCCGATTCCGACATGTTCACCCTGGGCTTCCGCTTCAAGCCGTGGACCTCGGCGCGCTCGATCGCCGACGGGCCGTCGATCTGGAACTACATCAACGAAGCCGCCGTCGAGAACGGCATCGACAAGCACATCCGCACCGGCCAGAAGGTGGTCGCCGCGGATTGGTCCGATGCCGACAACAAGTGGATCGTCACCGTCGAAACCGGCGGCGTGCAGAAGAAGATCACCGCGTCCTTCCTGTCGGTCTGCAGCGGCTACTACAACTACGACGAGGGCTACACCCCGACCTTCACCGGCGCCGAGGACTTCAAGGGCCAGGTCATCCACCCCCAGCACTGGCCGGAAGATCTGGACTACGCGGGCAAGAAGATCGTCGTGATCGGCTCGGGCGCGACCGCCGTCACCCTCATCCCGTCACTGATCAACGGTGGGGCCGGGCACGTCACCATGCTGCAGCGCTCGCCCACCTACATCGGGTCGCTGCCGCTGGAAGATCCGGTGGCCAAGCAGACCAACAAGTACCTGCCGAAGAACATGGCGCACTTCGTGAACCGGTGGAAAGCCATCGCGTACGCCACCGGGCAGTATCAGCTGGCGCGCAAGTTCCCCGCGGTGTTCAAGAAGGCGCTGCGCGAGATGGCGACCCGACGGCTGCCCGCGGACTTCGACTACGACAAGCACTTCAGCCCGCGCTACAACCCGTGGGATGAGCGAGTGTGCCTGGCGCCCAACGGTGACTTGTTCAAGGCCATCCGCTCCGGCAAGGCCGACGTGGTCACCGACACCATCGACCGCTTCACCGAGACCGGGATCAAGCTGGCATCCGGTGAGGAGCTGACGGCCGACATCATCATCACCGCAACGGGTTTGAACATGCAGCTGTTCGGCGGCGCCAAGGCACTGCGCAACGGTGAGCCGATCGATCTGCCGAGCACGATGTGCTACAAGGGCCTGATGCTCTCCGGTGTGCCGAACATGGCGATCACCTTCGGGTACACCAACGCATCCTGGACTCTGAAGGCCGATCTGGTGTCAGAGTTCATCTGCCGCGTGCTGAACTACATGGACGACAACGGTTTCGACCGGGTCGAGGCGCAGCACCCCGGGGCCTCCGTGGGCGAGGAGCCCTTCATGGACTTCACCCCGGGCTACTTCCGGCGCGCCATGGACGCCCTGCCCAAGTCCGGTTCGGAAGCGCCGTGGCGGCTCAAGCAGAACTACTTCATCGACCTGCGCACCATCCGCTACGGCAAGGTCGACGAGGACTCCCTGCACTTCACCAAACACCGTGCGGCCGTGACGGTTTAGTCGCCACTTCAGCCGGCGAGGACGACGATTCCGTCCTCGTCGGCGTAGGCGATCTCGCCGGGGATGAACGTGACGCCGCCGAAGGTGACCTCGACGTCGCGTTCGCCCGCGCCGGTCTTGGTGCCCTTACGGGGATTGGTGCCGAGCGCCTTGATGCCGACGTCGATGGTGCGCAGCGCGGCCGCGTCGCGCACCGCCCCGTGCACGATGACCCCGGCCCACCCGTTGTCCTGGGCCAGTCCGGCGATGATGTCGCCGACCAGCGCGGTGTGCAGAGACCCGTCGCCGTCGACGACCAGGACGCCGCCATCGCCCGGCGTCGACAGGATCGACTTCAGCAGGGCGTTGTCCTGGAAACAGCGCACGGTGGTGATGCGGCCGGCGAAGCTGGTCCTGGCGCCGTAGTTCTGCAGCTGCAGGTCACAGCTGCGGACGTCGGGATAGATCTCGTCGACCAGATCGGCGGTGGCGCGGGGTTCGATGCTCACGCCGTGAATTTTAGCGAGGCTGCTCAGTCCTCTTCGGACCCGCGGCGGGCCAGGTAGACCACCAGCACGGCGAGCAGGCCGGCCACCAGGGCCGCGGCCAGTGGCAGCCGGGACTGGTCGGGACCGGGTGACGGCACCACCGTGAGTTGTGCGGGAGCCGATTCCACAGTCGATTTCGCTTGGGCGGCAGCCTCTTTGGCCGCCGATGCCACGTCGGCGGGTGGCGGTGGCGGGACGGCGAGCGGAGGCGGCGTCTTCTTGGCCGGAGCGGCCTTCTTGGCGGGTGCCGCCTTTTTGGCAGGCGCCGCTTTCTTGGCCGGAGTGGCCTTCTTCACAGCAGCCTTCTTTGCCGGGGCCTTCTTCACCGGGGACTTCTGCGGGGGCACCTCCTTGGCGGGTGGAACCGGCGGCTGCTCGCTCGGTGTCTCGTCGGGCCGGTCCGGCTCGTCGGCCATGGGGGGCGCTCCTTCGCTGTGTGGCACAGGCAGTGGTTCCATCATGCCAGCCGGGTATTCGCTAGCCGGTGACCGCCAGCGCGGCAGCCAGCATCAGGGCGACCGTCATCAGGGAGAGTTCCAGGTGGGAACGTCGGATCGAACCCGCCGCCGACACCCGGTGCCCCCGCGCCGACGGCAGCCACACCGTGCGGTTATGCCAGGCCAGCACCAGAAGTGCCGCGGTGAACAGCACCTTGGCCACGATCAGACGGCCGTAACCGGTACCCCACAACTGAGCGGGCCCGTCGAGTGTCACGGCGGCGCTGCCGATCCCGCCCGTCAGCAGCACCACCACACACCACAACGACACCGCCGAGAACCGCGGCAGCACCCGTGCCCACTGGCCACGGTGCCCGACGATGAGGAC
>JAHFVC010000040.1 GCA_023264765.1 Mycobacterium sp.
CGGGCGGCGGATAGGCCGGACCCGGTGGGACCCCGTCGCTGTACATGGCCACCATCCTGTCGGCGACGGGACCAATTGACAACGTGAGCGGGGCTGCACCGGGCGTCGGCAGGCGTAGCGTCAGCATCATGGCGGAACTCAAAGCCCGGCTGCGTGCGGACCTGACCGCGGCGATGAAAGCTCAGGACAAGTTGCGGACGGCCACCCTGCGCATGCTGATCGCGGCGATCGGCGCCGAGGAGGTGTCCGGTAAGCAGACGCGTGAACTCTCCGATGACGATGTGCTCAAGGTGCTGGCGCGCGAAGCCCGCAAGCGTGCCGATGCCGCGGAGATCTACACCCAGAACGGCCGCGGCGAGCTGGCCGCCAATGAACACGCCGAGGCCCGGGTGATCGACGACTACCTGCCGACGCCGCTGACCGAGGCCGAACTCGCCGACGTGGTCGACACCGCGCTGGCGCAGATCGCCGAAGAGATCGGGGAACGACCCGGCATGCGTCAGATGGGCCAGGTCATGAAGGCGGCCACGGCGATCGCCGCGGGCAAGGCCGAGGGATCGCGCCTATCCGCGGCCGTGAAGGCGCGGTTGTAGATCCGCCGAGGCGCGGCGTTCGACCAGCAGGGCGATGTAGTCGCGCACGGTGCTGGTGACGAAGTGTTTGTGGGCGTCGGCGACCGCGGCCGCGACGTGTTCCGACGGCAGACCCGGGTACTTCTGCAGCAGCCGTGTTTCCACGTCATTCACCTGATCTTGTTCCGTGCGTTTACCCACGCTAAACAGTTTGGGGTAGCGCTGCGGCCCCGGTCAAGCGGGTGCCGCGCCGGCAAACCGTGATCCTCGACACCCGTCAAGAACGCCACAGCGCTTGTTGGCTCGTGCTCGCGATGAGCCGGTCCTCGCAGTCGTAGATACCGCCCGCGACCAGTCCGCGCGAGTGGCTGTTGCCCAGCGGGTCCACCTCGTAGCGATGCCACCGATCCGGGGTGAACGGACGGTGGAACCACACCGCGTGATCGAGGCTGGCGGCGAATCCGCCGGCGGGTGTGAACTCGGCGCCCGGGGGCCTAGCCACCGGGACCGGGCCGAGATCGGAGATGTAGGTGAGCGTGCAAGCCCGGAGCAACGGGTCGTCTTCGATCGGCTCGCGGGTCCGAATCCAGAACGGCGGGACCGCGAACGGCGAATCATCTCCGGGGTTGCACCGCAGTTCGAACCGGTCGACCGATTCCAGGTCGGGTTGCTTCGGGATGGCGTCGGCGAAGGTGACGCTCGGCCCGCGAGCCGGGTGCCAGTCCGGGCCGGACTCGGGAAGGTGGAACGACGCGATCATCTCCAGGATCACCTTGCCGCCCTGGCGGGCGGTGACGCGGCGGGTGTCGAACGACCTGCCGTCGCGGGTGCGTTCCACCTCCAGTTCGACATCGATCCCGTACTGACCGCCGCGCACGAAGTAGGCGTGCAGTGACTGTGGCTGTTTGGCGGGATCGACCGTTGCCCCTGCGGCGCCGAGCGCCTGGGCGGCGACGAGACCGCCGAACAGTCGGCTGCCAGGACCCGTCCACTGCGGTGCGATGAACAGGTCGCCGTCGCGGTCGAACTCGAGCAGATCGGCCATCCAGCTCTTTGCGGTCACCGGCGTGACCCTATCAACCACTTGGTAGGGCGCCGGCGCCGACCTCAGTCCTTGTGCTCGCCGGGGCCCTCGGGGATCGGCGGCTGCGGCACCACCGGGTACTCGCCGGTGTAACCGATCCGCTGCGCGGCGATGGTCAACACCTTGCCCCGCACCGCATACCAGCCGGCGATGAGCATCGGGATGATGACGACGATGGCGATCAGATTCCAGTAGTTCTCGTAACACATGAGCGCAGTGACGGCGACGAGGAAAACGATCGTCGCGTAACTGGTGTAGGGGGTACCGGGCAGGCGGAACTTCGGCCGCTCCAGGATGCCCTTCTGTTCCCATCGGTACAGCTGGATCTGGCAGGCCATGATCATGCCCCAGGTGAAGATGATGCCCAGTGCCGACAGGTCGAGCGCGATGTTGAACGCTTCCTCGGGCACGAACAGGTTGAGGATGACGCCCAGCAGGGTCAGGGCACCGGTCAGCGCGATGCCGCCGAACGGGACGCCGTTGCGGTTCATCTTCCCGGTGAAGGCCGGGCCGCTGCCGTTCATCGCCATGGATCGCAGGATCCGGCCGGTCGAGTACAGGCCCGCGTTGAGGCTGGACATGGCCGCGGTGAGCACCACCAGGTTCATGATGCCGCCGGCCGCGGGAACCCCGATCTTGGAGAAGAACGTCACAAATGGGCTCTCGCCCTTGTGGTACGAGGTGTAGGGCAGCAGCAGTGCCAACAGGATCAGCGATCCCACGTAGAACACGGCGATGCGGACCACGACTGAGTTGATGGCGCGCGGCATCACCTTCGCCGGCTCGGCCGTCTCGCCCGCGGCGATCCCGACGAGTTCGACTGCGGCATAGGCGAATATGACACCTGAGGTGACAATCACCAAGGAGAACAGCCCGGTCGGGAAGAGTCCGCCGCTGTCGCTGATGACACTGAAACCGGTTGAGGCACCTTCGATGTCGAATCTTCCGGCCAGGAACACGATGCCCACCACCAGGAAGGTGATCAACGCGGTCACCTTGATGATGGAGGCCCAGAACTCCATTTCACCGAACAGCTTCACCGAGATGATGTTCATGGTCAGCACGATGCCGAGGGCGATCAACGCGATCAGCCATTGCGGGATGGCCTCGAACATGCCCCAGTAGTGCACATAGAGTGCCACGGCCGTGACGTCGACGATGGCGGTGGCAGCCCAGTTGAAGAAGTAGAGCCAGCCGGTGACGAAAGCGGTTTTCTCGCCGAAGAATTCGCGAGCGTAGGAGACGAACGAACCGGATGAGGGCCGGTGCAGCACCAATTCACCGAGGGCGCGCATGATGAAGAAGACGAAGATGCCGCAGAAGGCGTACACCAGGAACAAGCCCGGCCCCGCGTCGTGCAAACGGCTGCCCGCGCCCATGAACAGCCCTGTCCCGATGGCACCGCCGATGGCGATCATCTGGATCTGGCGAGGCTTGAGGGCTTTGTGATACCCCTCGTCTTCGTGGGCCAGGGCCGAGTTGTCGTAAGTCGATTCTGTGGTCATACCGCTCCCCGCCGGTAGGTGCGGGCCTCATTCCCCGGGGCCCGGAAGGTACTTCAGACGCACCACGCCGCGGTCGCAAACCCGTTGCGTCCGCAAGTGCATACTGGCTCGACACTAGGCCCGGTCGGGATGGTGCGAAAGTTGAGCGATGTAAACATTGTGCTACGCGGCAACGTCATTCCCTCGTGCCATTCCCTCACGGACGGGACATCCGGCGATGTGGCGGACCCGCGGGAACGGGAACGTCCCGCAAGGTCCTGGCGACGATGTCCACGAACTCCGCGCACGAGTCGTAGCGTGCGGCGGCATTCTTGGCCAACGCCTTTGCGAAGACGGCATCGAGTGAGCCTGGTAACCAAGGCCGACGCCAGGTCAACGGTGGCACCGGATCGTGTAGGTGCGCATAGGTGACCGCGAACGTGGTGCTGCGGGGAAAGGGCGGCGATCCGGTCAGCCACTCGAACATGGTGCATGCCAACGCGTAGAGGTCGGTGGCTCGCGTCAACTGCTGCGCCTGCAACAACTCCGGAGCCGCGTAGGCGATCGAACCCTCGACGCGGCCGTTGCTTGCCAAGGGCTTGACGTCGTCGATCAACTGGGCGATGCCGAAATCGGTCAGATAGGCGAAGCGATGATCGGCGGACAACAAGATGTTGGCCGGCTTCACATCTCGGTGCAGGACTTCGACAGAATGCGCGTAATCCAGGGCGGCCGCCATCTGCTTGGCCACCAGGAGGAGGACGGCGACATCGGGTTGCGCAGACGGCCCGGGGATGAGGACGGCGGAGTCCGGGCCGTCGACATACTGCGTCGTCATCCACAGTGTCGGGTATGCCGGAGGTTCTGCGGCGATCTCGCCTCTGGCGTACACCGCGACGATGTGCGGGTGGTGCAGCAGCGACGCGATGTCGAACTCCCTGGCGAACCTGTCGCGGGCCTTCGCGTGGGAGGCGGCGCCGGCGCGCAGCACCTTCATCGCCAATCGCGCGGACTGGCCCTCGCGGTGTACGCGGTACACGTTCGCGCTCGCCCCGCCGCCGAGATGCGCATCGATGATGTATCCCGAGACGACACTGCCGACCTCGAACACGGTGTTCAGGGTAGGCGTCCGGGGAGTGCGGCGCATTGCGGACCGATGACCCCGGACTCGGCCTTATCGTGAGGGGTCCCGCTCGCCGATGGCCGGAGGACCGGATGGATCGTGTCACGTCGTGCCCGAAATGCGGCACCGCGCCACGGCCGGCTGCGCGTTTCTGCGACTCGTGTGGTGCGGCACTGCCCGTACCCGCCCATCGCGCCGAGTACAAACACGCCACGATCCTGTTCGTCGACGTCGTACGGTCGATGGACATCGCGTCGCAGGCGGGCGCCGAGCGGTTGCGCGAGATCATGACGCAACTCGTCAACACCTGCGTGGACATCGTCACCTCGTATGAAGGCATCGTCGATGCCTTCACAGGGGACGGCATCATGGCGTTGTTCGGTACGCCGGTCGCGCTCGAAGATCACGCGGTGCGGGCCTGTCTGGCGGCCTTACGTATCCAGGAAGCTGCCGCGGAGATGTCGTCGTACACCGCGATCACCGACGGCTTTGCGTTGCTGCTGCGGGTCGGCATCAACTCGGGCGAGATCGTGGCAGGGGAGAGCGGCATCACCGCGATGGGCTACACGGTGACGGGCGCACACGTCGGATTCGCGCAGCGGATGGAGTCCGCCGCGGCGCCGGGCGGGGTGCTGGTGTCCGAGTCCACCGCGCAGCTCGTCGAACATGTGGTGGAACTGGGCGACCGTGAACTCTTTGAGATCAAAGGTTTTCGTGACAAGGTGCCCGCTCGGCGGCTGCTGGGTAGCTCTTCCACTCGCGGTCGTCGACACGAATCCGCACTTGTCGGACGAGAAGGCGAGGTGGGCCGGCTGCGCAGTTTACTCGACGGTGCGATCGACGCGCGTGCTGCTGCCGTGGGCATCGTCGGTCCGGCAGGGATCGGAAAGAGCAGACTTGCAAGGGAATTGGCATCGACAGCGCGTGAACGCGGAGTCGATGTCGTCGTCGCGCACTGTGAGTCCCACGCCCGGCGGATCCCGTTTCATGCCGGCGCCGGATTCCTGCGGGGAGTACTCGGGCTGGCCTCGATGCAGGCGGATGCGGCGCGAGCACGGCTACGGGCGGTTTTCGCCGGCGCCGATCCGTCGGACGTGTCACTACTGGAGGATCTGCTCGGGATCGCAGATGTGCAAGCCGATTTGGCGGAAGTGAGCCCGGATGCTCGCCGGCGTCGCCTGACGACGTTGATCGAGCAGCACCTGAGCGCGCGAGCGGTCCCGGCGCTTTACATCGTGGAAGACGTGCACTGGATCGACGACTCCAGCGAAGCGATTCTCGCCGACCTCATCGGCGTGCTCGCGACGACACCCGCGCTCGTCGTGCTGACCTACCGACCCGAATATCACGGGATCCTCTCGACGGGCCGGCAGGCGCCGATCCGATTGGGCGGACTCACCGGCGACAGGATGTCAGAGCTGGTCGCGACGGCCCTCGGGCCCGACCCGTCCGTGTCGGCACTGAGCACGCAGATTTGTGAACGAGCGGCGGGCAATCCGTTCTTTGCCGAAGAAATCGTGCGCGAGCTGGCGCAACGGGGCGTATTGACCGGAGTGCCCGGCGACTATGCCTGCGAAAGCGACACCCTGGCTGTCAGTGTGCCGCCGACCCTGCATGCCGCCATCGCAGCGCGGGTGGACCGGCTCGAGCCCGCCGCAAAGCAGGCCCTGTATTGCGCTGCGGTGATAGGTGCGCGTTTCGATGCCGACCTCGTGGGCACGGTGATGGACATCGACGAGCCCGGCACGCTGTCGGCACTGGTGGATTGCGAACTGATCGAGCGCTGTGACGCTGCGCTGCGGGCGGAATACGCGTTTCGTCACCCGCTGATCCAGTCGGTGGCCTACGCATCTCAACTGAAATCGGAACGGGCCGCGCTGCACCGACGGTTCGCCGACGTCATCGAGCACCGCGAGCCGGCGGCGGCCGACCGCAATGCGGCGCTGATCGCCGAACACCTGCACGCCGCGGGCGATGCGGGTGTGGCACTGGGTTGGCATATGCGCGCCGGTACATGGTCGGCGACACGAGATATCCGGGCAGCCCGGATGAGTTGGGCGCGAGCTCGTCTGGCCGCCGATGGGGTGCCCGCTGATACGCCGGGCGCCGTTGCGCTGCGGATCATGCCACGGGCACTGCTGTGTGCGACGGCGTGGCGGGTCGGCCGGTCGATCGACGACGAGGGATTCGAGGAGCTGCAGCAACTCGCAGGATCGAGCGAGGATCGGATGGCCAGCACACTCGTCACGGTGCTCCACGCGGCTGACCTGTATCGGCACTGTCGATTTCGTGACGCGGCCAGGCTGGCCTCCGACGTCGTCGCTGCGGTTGACGAGATCAGCGACGCCGACAGTGCGATCCGTTTGCTCTCGGGCGCAGTGACTTTCAAGATACACGCGGGGGATCTGGGCGAGCTGGCAGCCGTCTCGGAACGCGTCATCGAGCTCGCGGGCGATGACCCGGCTCGCGGTCACCTCGGCAACGGGGCCGTCGCGTCACCGTTGGCGGTCGGCGTGATGACGCGGGGGGTGGCGCGGGCCGCGCTGGGTATGGACGGCTGGCGGGAAGACCTCATGCGGGCGGTTTCGATCGCACGATCCTTCGACCTGACCTCCCGCGCGATGGTCACGTCCTTCGTACACGGTGTCGCGATTTCACAGGGGTGGTTGCTGGCCACCTCCGCGGCGTTGCGGGAAGCCGATGAGATCGTCGGGCTGGCCGAGAACTTCGGTGACGATCTCGCCCTCGGTTGTGCCCAGGTGGGCCGGCTCGTCATCTTGCTGCATCTGGACGAACCGAACCGCAGCCCGGGATTACAGGACATCGCCGCGGTTCGCGACATCGCGCAACGGGTCGGCGTCGGCCCGTGGGTGCCACTGATCGACATCTTGACCGCGAAGCGGACGGCTTCCGGGGGTGACGGCGCCGGCGCGGTCGCCGGATTGCGCACGCTGGTGCGCGACCTCCGGGACCAGGGTGAGATGGGCTGGCGCAGTCTGGCAACGGAATTGCTGGCCGAGCTGTTGTTGCGACACGGTGGGGTGGCGGGTCTTGACGAGGCCGGTACAGCCATCGACGATCTCGCTGCGCTCACCCGCGCACGGGGGGCGATCGCCTACGATCCGCCGGTCCTGCGCTTGCGGGCTCTTCTCGCGCGATCCGACGGTGATCACGTGGCGGCTCGCGACATGACTCGTCAATACCTTGACAGTGCAACGAAACTGGGCTTCGAGGGGCACATGGCGGCTGCGGCTGCCATGTGGGCGGAGTATGCCGGGGAGGGTCCGAACTAGGGTAGTGACTTACTCACGGTCTGCCGGCCTCGGCAGTGGATGGTGGTGGTACCCACAATCGCACTCGGCGACCGAGGAGTTGACGCAATGGCTGACACGTTGGACGGGACGCGTGATGCGCTGAAGGAGGCCGTGACCCGCGCGGCGGCCACCTTCTCCGAACGGGTGCTGCAGGCACCATCCGTGGCCGCGGTCGAGCTGGCCCACGCCGAGTTCCTCGGATCGCGCGCCGTCGTGTGTGCGCGGGCGTCGGCGGGCGACCTCGAGACGTTCAGGGGACTGACCAAGGCGGCCAGGCGTGGTCTCGTGGCGTTCTACGAGACGTGTGGGACGGCCCGGCACGCTTTGGCGCGGCCCCTCGGGTATCCGGGTGACTACACGATTCTGGAACTCGCCTACGACGTGCGACCACATGCGGATTCGCGTACCGCGGCCGGGCGCTTTGCCGACGCGTGGTTCGCCGGTGCACCCCTGGCGAGGGCGGTGTCGGCGCGAAAAGACTTGCTGGCCAGCATGTTCGAAGAGCGGGCGCTGTCGGCCGGTCGACCCGTCCGGATACTTTCGCTTGCGGCAGGAGCGGCGCGTGAACTTCGGGAAATGAGTCCGCGGGCATTGCAATTCGTGGAGTCGACCCTCGTCGACCGAGATCCCCGCCCGCTGGATTTCGCCCGCGTGTGTCTTGGTGGCGTTGCGCCGGAACACCGCGTACGGACTGTTGTCGGCGATGTCATCGCGGGTGGAGCCGTCGTCGACGAGGTGGCCACCGGCGGCCCGTTCGACGTCATCTACTCGTTCGGCCTGTTCGACTACCTCGACGACGCGCAGATGCTCACGACGGTGCGCAATTTCCTTCCGCTGCTCGCGGACGGTGGTCAGGTGGTCTTCTGTCTGAAAGACCGCCGGCACTACGACTGGCTGCCTGCCGACTGGCTGTACAACTGGCAATTCGTCCCGCGCACTGCCGACGACGGCCTGCGCCTTGCCGGCGAACTGGGGCTCCGGGTGGCCAAGACGTGGTTGGTCGGCGACAGGTGTATCGCGGTGTGGGCGTGCGAGCGACGGTGACGGTCAGGTCTCGTCGGCCACCTGGCGTCGGCTCTGGAAGTGGGCGGGAGCATCGGGATCGTCGTTCTGGTGGTCGAGCTGATCCTGCAGTTCGCGCTGTTCGGCGGTGGCCTCGGTGGCATCCGCAGGCGTGGGTGGCGGCGTCTTGCTCTGTTCCATCCGTTCAGATTCGCCGGAATCGGACGGCGCCAAACCTGCGCCGCCCGGACAGCAAGAAGGCCCCGACCCGGTCATCCCAGGTCAGGGCCCTCTTCACGCTGTCGGGGTGGCGGGATTCGAACCCACGACCTCTTCGTCCCGAACGAAGCACGCTACCAAGCTGCGCCACACCCCGCGTGAAGCCACGACAGCGTATCGCACCGGGGCACCGCGAAGCCAAACGCCTGCTCAAGTGCGGTTTTCTGAGTGCTCGCGGGAGGGGGGCCGGTGGCCTCGGCGTGGCGATGTTTACGACTTCCCAGATTAGGAAAGAATTAGAGGACCATCGGCGTTACATCCAGCAGGGCATGGAGCCCATACGACAGGGGAGGCAGAGATGACAGGACTGGGAGCATTGGTCTACGTCGGGTTCTTCGCCGTCGCCGCGTTGTGGTTGTTCATGACCGGTCGGCCGGAGCGTCAGGGCCAGCTTCCCGAGCGCTCGAACTCGATGAGTTCGGCCGCCGGTGCGGAGGGGTCCAGCCCCTGGCTGGTGACCCACTCGTTGTCGAAGTAGGTATCGGCGTAGCGGTCGCCACTGTCGGCGAGCAACGTCACCACAGACCCACTTTGCTTGTGCGCGATCATCTCGGCCAGTAGGCCGAACGCACCCCACACGTTGGTGCCCGTCGAGGGGCCGACCCGCCGGCCCAGAACCCGGCTGACATGACGCGCTGCGGCCACCGACGCGGCGTCGGGCACCGTCACCATCCGGTCCACCACTCCGGGCAGGAACGACGGCTCGACCCGGGGCCGCCCGATCCCCTCGATGCGTGAGGAAGCGCCCGTCTCGATGTCGGCTCGACCCTGCTCGTAGGCGGGATAGAACGCCGAGTTCTCGGGGTCCACGACGCACAGTCTGGTCGGGTAGCGGCGGTAACGCAGATAGCGGCCGATGGTCGCACTGGTGCCGCCGGTGCCCGCACCGACGACGACCCAGTCCGGCACGGGGTGCGCCTCGTCGCGCATCTGATCGAAGATCGATTCGGCGATGTTGTTGTTGCCGCGCCAGTCGGTGGCCCGTTCGGCGTTGGTGAACTGATCCAGGTAGTGGCCGCCGGTCTCGCGTGCCAGTCGCTCGGCCTCGGCGTACACCTCCGCCGACTTCGTGACGAAATGGCAACTGCCACCTTGTGATTCGATCAGTTTGATCTTGCTGAGGCTGGTCGAACACGGCATCACCGCGATGAACGGCAACCCGAGCAGCGCGGCGAAGTAGGCCTCGGAGACCGCCGTGGAACCAGAGGACGCCTCGATGACGGTGGTGCGTTCACCGATCCACCCGTTGCACAGCGCGTACAGGAACAGCGAACGAGCCAACCGGTGCTTGAGGCTCCCGGTGATGTGGGTCGTTTCGTCCTTCAGATACAGCTGAACGTCCACGACATCCGCCCACGCGCTGGGCAGTGGGTAGCGCAGCAGATGGGTGTCGGCGCTGCGGCGCGCATCGGCCTCGATCAGCCGGACCGCGTTGTCCACCCACTCCCGTGGCTGGCTGCGGGTGACAGACCTGCCTTCGCCTGAAGTTCCGGGGCTCACCGCGCCGTGACGGTCGGGTGCGCCTGCCCGGCCCGCGCGCCCAGGACAGCCCCGCCCGTCGGCGCGGCGACCAGCGTGAGCAGGGTGGCCTCCGGGCGGCAGCAGAACCGCACCGGTGCATACGGCGAGGTACCGATCCCGGCCGACACGTGCAACTTCATGTCGGCCCCCCATTGCGAGGGACCTTTCACACGTGAGCGGTCCAGTTCGCAGTTGGTGACCAACGCGCCGTAGAAGGGCACGCACAGCTGGCCGCCGTGGGTGTGCCCGGCCATCACCAGTTGGTAACCGTCGGCGGCGAAGCGGTCCAGTACCCGGGGCTCCGGAGAATGCGTGACACCGAGTGTCAGGTTGGCGGTGGCGCTCGCGGGGCCCGCGATGGCGTCGTAGCGGTCGCGCTTGAGATGCGGATCGTCGACCCCGGCGGCCGCGATGCGCAGCCCGGCCACGTCGAACTCCCGGCGGGTGTGCGTCATGTCCAGCCAGCCGCGCTCGGTGAACGCGGCCCGCAGGTCCTGCCAGGGCAACGGCGCACCGTGGATCCGCTTGTGCTTCTTGAACAGATAGTTCGCCGGGTTCTTCGGCCTCGGGGCGAAATAGTCGTTGCTACCGAACACGAACACCCCGGGGACCGACAACAGATCGCCGAGCGCCTGCACGACGGCCGGGACGGCACGTTGGTGCGACAGGTTGTCGCCGGTGTTGACGACGAAGTCCGGTTCCAGCGCGGCCAGCTCACGCAGCCAGGCCTGCTTGCGGCGCTGCCTCGGCAGCATGTGCAGATCACTGAGGTGCAGCACGCGCAGCGGGGTGGATCCCGGCGACAGCACCGGCATGGTCAGCTCGCGCAGTGCGAACGCATTCCGCTCGATGAGCGACGCATAGCCGATGCCGGCAGCCAGGGTGCCTGCAGCGATGGCAGCGGTGTTCTTCACGTACGGCATGGTCAAAAGACTACTGCCCGTCGCGCAGGACGACCCGGCTATCACCTGTGGATTACGGCGGCGGCGGGGGTGGCGGCGGCGGCGGACCGAGCACCGGCACGGTGATCGGCGGCAGGCCGGGGATCTCGATGACCGTCGAACCCACCTGTGGCGGCGGGGCAAGCGGATCCAGCCCCGGAATGCCTGCCGGCGGCGGCGGAGGCGGCGGCGGGATGCCGTTGCTGATCTGGATGGTGATGATCGAGCCCGGGATGGTCTGGCCGCCCGGCGAGGTACCCACCACCGTGCCGGCCGAAGACGCGCTGTTCACAGGGGTTGCCTGGTCGGCGACCTGGAACCCGGCGTCCTTGAGTCGCTGGCGGGCCGTGTCCTGGCTCATGCCCGCGACGCTGGGCACCTTGGAGCCGGGGCCGCCGTCGACGTACCGCGGATCGGTCGGCGGCAACGCGACGGTGTCAGGCGTGATCGGCTTCATGGCGGTGAACCAGGTGCGGGCCGGTTCGTTGCCGCCGAAGAGGTCACCGGATCCGCACTGGCGAAGTGGGAAAGAACACAGGTCGCCAGGAGTGCTGGAGTCGTCGTAGATGTAGTTTGCGGCCGCGAAGGCGTTCGTGAAGCCGAGGAACGCGGACGAGCGGTGGGCCTCGGTGGTGCCGGTCTTTCCGGACATCGGCAGGTTCCAGCCCACGGATCCGGCCGAACCGGATGCGGTGCCGCCGGCCTGGTCGTCCTTGCTCATGGCATTGGCCAAGGTGTTGGCCAACCCCTCGGGTACCACCTGCTCGCAGGTCTCGGTGGTGACCGCCACCTCCTGGCCGCGGCGGTCGAAGACCTTATCGACGGGGTTGGGCGGGCACCAGGTGCCCGAGGAGGCCAGCGTCGCAGCGACATTCGACAGTTCCATCGCGTTCACCTCGACAGGGCCGAGGGTGAACGAGCCGAGGTTCTGCCGTTTGATGAAGTCGGCGAGGCTCTCGTTGCTCTCCGGGTCGTAGTCCCGTGCGGTGCCGGGCAGCGCGTAGGACCGCAGCCCCAGCTTGACCGCCATGTCGACCGTGCGCTGCACGCCGACCTGGCTGATCAGTTTGGCGAACGCGGTATTCGGCGACGTGGCCAGCGCATCGGTGACGCTCATCTGCCCGCGGTAGTTGCCGGCGTTCTGCACGCACCAGGTGGCGGCCGGGCACCCCTTGGCGCCGCCGCTGCCCAGGCCCTTGGCCTCGAACCGGGCGGGTGCGTCCAGGGTGGCGCTGATACCCATGCCCATGTCGAGTGCGGCGGCAGTGGTGAAGATCTTGAAGATCGACCCGGCGCCGTCGCCGACGAGTGAGAACGGTTGCGGCTGCATGGTTTCGCCGGCGTCGGTGTTCAGCCCGTAGGTGCGGTTGCTGGCCATCGCCACCACCGGGTGGGCGGTCTTGCCGGGCCGGATCACGCTCATCACGCTGGCGACGCCGTCCAGATCGGGGGCCGCGATGCTGTTGACGGCGGACTTCACGTTGCCCTGCACGTCGGGGTCCAGCGTGGTGCGGATCATGTAGCCGCCCTTGGCGACCTGCTCCTTGCTGATGCCGGCCCGGGCCAGGTAATCGAGGACGTAATCGCAGAAGAACGCGCGGTCGCCGGCGGCGATGCAGCCGCGCGGCAGTTCGTTGGGCTGGGGAAGGATGCCAAGCGGCTGCTGCTTGGCCGCCCGCAGCGCCTCGGCCTCCTGCGGGATGTTGTCGATCATGGTGTCCAGCACCAGGTTTCGCCGGGCCAGCGCGCCATCAGGATTGGTGTAGGGGTTCAGCGCACTCGTCGACTGGACCATGCCGGCCAGCAGTGCGGCCTGTTGCCAGTTCAGGTCGGCGGCGTTGACGCCGAAGTAGGTCTGGGCGGCGTCTTGGATGCCGAAGGCGCCGTTGCCGAAGGACACCAGGTTGAGGTAGCGGGTCAGGATCTCCGGCTTGGTGAACGTCTTGTCCAGCGTCAGCGCCATCCGGATCTCGCGCAGCTTGCGGGCCGGGGTGGTCTCGATCGCGGCCCGCTTCTCGGCGTCGGTCTGCGCGATCACCAGAAGTTGGTAGTTCTTCACGTACTGCTGCTCGAGCGTGGAACCGCCGCGGGTGTCCATGTCGCCGGACGCGTATCCGGCCAGGCCCGTGAGCGTGCCCTTCCAGTCCACCCCGTTGTGTTCGGCAAACCGCTTGTCCTCGATCGAGACGATCGCGAGCTTCATGGTGTTGGCGATCTGCTCGCTGGGCACCTCGAACCGGCGCTGGCTGTACAGCCAGGCGATCGGGTTGCCGCGGGCGTCGGTCATCGTGGAGACCGCAGGAACCTCGCCCTCGACCAACTGGGCAGATCCGTTCGCCACGACGTCGGAGGCCCGGTTGGACATCAGTCCGAAGCCGCCGACCACGGGAAACATCAAACCGGCCGCGATCACGCTGGCCAACAGGCAGCACCACGCGAGCTTGATGAGCGTCACCGCAACAGGTGGGCGCACGGTGTGCTGCTCGGGCATGGGTAACAGACTAACCAGACCTTTCTGGGAGGGCCTGCGAGCGGTGCGTTTGTACCTCGGACGGCCTGGCGGCACGCCCGTCCCAAAAAACCGTGATCTGACTGTTGCGTAAAACCCCTCTGACCACCTAGCTTGAACACACAATGCGATTCAGGTAACACTATTGGTCGTAATGTGGCGTAGATCGCACTCGCGGTCTGGCCAGTCGAAGTGAAGGGGTTGCTGGTGTCAGTTTCATCGACTGCAGTACACAAATTGGGCACGGGCCAGCAACCCGGCAGTGCCACACCCACCGCAGAGGCCGAAGCCCGCATCGCGTGGGTCTCCCAGGCCCGCTGCCGCCAGGCCGATCCGGACGAACTGTTCGTCCGCGGCGCCGCCCAGCGCAAGGCCGCCGTGATCTGCAGACATTGCCCCGTCATCGCCGAATGCGGTGCGGATGCCCTGGACAACCGGGTGGAATTCGGTGTGTGGGGCGGCATGACCGAACGCCAGCGCCGCGCCTTGCTCAAGCAGCACCCCGAGGTGGTGTCCTGGGCCGAGTTCTTCGCAGCGCAGCGCAAGCACCGCAGCGCCGTCTGACACCTTCTACTCCGGATCGCCGTTTACCCCACGAATCGTGGGGTAAACGCATTTTCAGGCAGTCTCGGCGACACCCGTCAGCTGGTCGCCGATCGCACGCAGGGCCTCCAGATCGGACACGTCGAACGGCAGCGACGGGACCCCGACGATCGCGACGTGCGGATTGGCGCCGGTGAACCGGCCCAGCAGCCGAACCTCACGCTTGGCCGTCGCGGCCCGCGCCGCGTGAATCCTCAGCACCGCCGCGGTGACACCGCCGGGCTCCTGCGCATCCAGCTGATCGGCGGCCTCGGCGGCCTTCTCGCCGGCCAGGGCGCTCAACGTCGGATGCGTCCGATTCAGGATCATCCCGGCCAGCGGCATGCGCTCCTGGGAGAGCCGGTCGATGAAGAACGACGCCTCACGTAGTGCGTCCGGCTCGGCCGCCGACACCACCACGAACTGGGTGCCTCTGCGCTTGAGCAGTTCGTAGGTCTTGTCGGCCTTCTGGCGGAACCCGTCGAACGTGGCATCGAGGGCCTGGACGAACCCGGCCGCATCGGAGAGCATCTGGGATCCGAGCACGGTGGACAACGCCTTCATCGCCAATCCCACCGCCCCGGTGACGAGCTTGCCGATACCGCGGCCCGGGGCCAGCAGCAGCCGCCACAGCCGGCTGTCCATGAAGCTGCCGAGCCGCTTGGGGGCGTCCAGGAAATCCAGGGCATTGCGCGACGGTGGGGTGTCGACCACGATCAGGTCCCACTTGTCCTCGGCCAGCAGTTGGCCGAGCTTCTCCATGGCCATGTATTCCTGCGTGCCGGCCAGTGACGTCGCGACGGTTTGGTAGAACTGGTTCTCCAGGATCGCCTCCGCGCGGGTGGCATCGGAGGAGTACTGCAGCACCATCTCGTCGAAGGTGCGGCGCATGTCGAGCATCATCGCGTGCAGTTCGCCCGTGACCTCGGGGGCCAGCGGCACCCGCTGCGGGGTGTTGCCCAGGCTCTCGATGCCCAGTGCCTGCGCCAGCCGCTTGGCCGGGTCGATGGTCAGCACCACGACGGTGCGGCCGTACTCGGCGGCGCGCAGCGCCATCGCCGCTGCGGTGGTCGTCTTGCCGACACCGCCTGCGCCACAGCACACGACGACGCGATTGGCCTTGTCGGTGAGGATGGCGCCCAGATCGAGCGCGGGGGGTGTGGTGCTCATGGGTGTTATCTCACTCCCTGCTGGGCGAGTGCCTCGGCGAGTTCGTACAGGCTGCCCAGGTCCACCCCGTCGGAGATGGTGGGCAGGTCGAGGCGGGCCACATCGAGCTCATGGAGTTGCTCGGCGCTCTCGGCACGGGCCGCGATCCGGGTGGCATGCTGGATGGACTCGGTGAGCAGGCCGGCGAAGTCGTTGTCGGACAACGTGATTCCGACCTTGTCCAGGCCGGCGCGGACGGCGTCGGCGTCGATGTCGCCCTCGGCAGCCTTGCCGAGCGCATCCGCGGGCAGATAGTTCGGGATGTTGCGGTTGACGATGACGCTGCCGATCGGCAGGTCGAGCGCGCGCAGATCTTCGATCGCCTCCAGGGTCTCCTGGATGGGCAGCGCCTCCAACAGGGTCACCAGGTGCACGGCCGTCAGTGGCGAGTGCAGGATCTTGACGACGCCGTCGGCCTGGGAGTGCACCGGTCCGCCCTTGGCCAACTCCGACACCGCCTTGGTGACATCGAGGAAGCGGGAGATCCGGCCGGTGGGCGGGGCGTCGACCACGATGGCGTCGTAGGCGGTCTGATCTTTCTTCGGCGGCTTGTCGTTTCGGACGACGATCTCTTTGATCTTGCCCGTGAGCAGGACGTCACGAAGCCCGGGCGCGATGGTGGTGGCGAACTCGACCGCACCGATCCGGCGCATCGCCCGGCCGGCGATGCCCAGGTTGTAGAACATGTCGAGGTACTCCAGGAACGCGGCCTCGGTGTCGATGGCCAGCGCGTTGACCTGACCGCCGCCCTCGGCGGTGGCGATCTTCACCTCTTTGTAGGGCAGCGGCGGAACGTCGAAGAGTTGGGCGATGCCCTGACGCCCCTCGACCTCCACGAGCAGTACCTTGCGCCCACCCGACGCAAGGGCCAAGGCGAGTGCGGCAGCGATGGTCGATTTACCGGTTCCGCCTTTGCCTGACACGAAGTGCAGGCGGGCCTCGGTCAGTCGCGTTGGCCAGCCGACCGGGTTGGGTGCAGGGTCCACCAGTGCATGCTAGCTGTGAGCAACCGCGCTCCGGATAAGCTCTCGGGCATGAGTGAATTGACCCGGTGGGAGTACGCCACCGTCCCGTTGCTGACACATGCCACCAAGCAGATCCTGGATCAGTGGGGCACGGACGGCTGGGAACTGGTGTCGGTGCTGCCCGGCCCCACCGGTGAGCAGCACGTCTCGTACCTCAAGCGCCCGAAGTGACCGTCACCTCGCGGCTGGCCGAGCTGGGCATCGAACTGCCCGCGGTGGTCGCACCCTTGGCGGCCTACGTTCCGGCGACGCGCACCGGGAATCTGGTCTACACCGCGGGGCAGCTGCCGATCACCGACGGCGAGCTCCTGGCCACCGGAAAGGTCGGCGCCGAGATCACCCCGGAGCAGGCGAAGGACCTGGCCCGGGTGTGCGGTCTGAACGCACTGGCCGCGGTGCACGCGCTCGTCGGGATCGACAACGTGGTGAAGGTGGTCAAGGCCGTCGGATTCGTCGCCTCCGCACCGGGATTCGCCGGTCAGCCGGGTGTCGTCAACGGCGCGTCCGAACTGTTCGGCGAGGTCTTCGGCGAGGCCGGCGCCCACGCGCGCTCCGCCGTCGGCGTCTCCGAGCTGCCGCGCAACGCCCCGGTCGAGGTCGAGATCATCGTCGAAGTTCGGTAAGCAGGGTTCATGACCCATCCCGCGTACGGAGTGCTGCGGCCGGTGACCGAAACGGCCTCGGTCCTGCTGTGCGACAACCCGGGCATCATGACGCTGGACGGCACCAACACCTGGGTGCTGCGCGGCCCGGGCAGCGACGAGATGGTGATCGTCGACCCGGGGCCCGACGACGCCGACCACATCGGCAAGCTCGCCGACCTCGGCACCATCCCGCTGGTGCTGATCAGTCACAAACACGAGGACCACACCGGCGGTATCGACGCCGTCGTGGAGCGCACGGGTGCGGTGGTGCGTGCCGTCGGCAGTGGTTTCCTGCGCGGCATGGGTGGCCCGCTCACCGACGGTGAGGTGATCGACGCGGCCGGTGTCCGGATCAAGGTGATGGCGACGCCCGGGCACACCGCGGACTCGCTGTCTTTTCTGGTCGACGATGCCGTGCTGACCGCGGACACCGTGCTGGGCCGCGGCACCACCGTGATCGACAACGAGGACGGCAGCCTCGGCGCGTACCTGGATTCACTACGCCGGCTACAGGGCCTTGGCCGGCGGCGTGTGCTCCCCGGCCACGGACCCGATCTGGACAACATCGAAGCGGTCAGCGCGATGTACCTGGCGCACCGGGAGGACCGGCTGAATCAGGTCCGCGACGCGCTACGGGTGCTGGGCGAGGACGCCACTGCCCGGCAGATCGTCGAGCATGTCTACACCGATGTCGACAAGAAGCTGTGGGACGCAGCCGAGAAGTCGACCCAGGCGCAGCTGGACTATCTCCGCGCTTAGCGCGCGCGCTGGGCTGGATGCTCGCGCTACCGCGCTCGGTGCTGGATGCTCGCGCTACCGCGCTCGGCGCGCAAGCCGTTCGCTGTCGCTGATCAGGACGCTCTTGCCCTCCAGCCGGATCCAGCCGCGGTGGGCGAAATCGGCCAGCGCCTTGTTGACCGTCTCGCGGGAGGCGCCGACCAGCTGGGCGATCTCCTCCTGGGTCAGGTCGTGCGTGACGCGCAGCGCGCCACCCTCCTGGGTGCCGAATCGCTGGGCCAGCTGCAGCAGCTGCTTGGCCACCCGGCCCGGGACGTCGGTGAAGATCAGGTCGGCGAGGTTGTTGTTGGTGCGCCGCAGCCGGCGGGCCAACACACGCAACAGCTGCTCGGCGATCTCGGGGCGGTCGGCTATCCAGGCGCGCAGCGCCTCGCGGTCCATCGACACCGCGCGCACCTCGGTGATCGTGGTGGCGCTGGACGTACGCGGACCCGGGTCGAAGATCGAGAGCTCACCGAACATGTCGGACGGGCCCATGATGGTCAGCAGATTCTCGCGACCATCGGGAGATCGGCGGCCGATCTTCACCTTGCCGGACGTGATGATGTACAGACGGTCGCCGGGCTCACCCTCGGCGAACACCGTGTGCCCCCGCGGGAAGTCGACGGGCTGCAGCTGCTTGGTCAGCGCCGCGACCGCGGTGGGTTCGACTCCTTGGAAGATTCCGGCCCTGGCCAGGATCTCGTCCACGTTGCCCCTCTTAAGCTAATTGTTGAATTGAGATGCGCAGACCAACCGCTGGCTGGCGAGCGAATTCAGTCTAGATGCTGGTCACTGCGCGACGTGCCAACGCTACACACGATTGGGCTGGCGAGTCGCCGGAAATTGCGTATTCAGTCCGGCCGATGCGTGGATCCGGGTGGGCAGCACGGCGGCGGGCTCCATCACCGGTCGCGGGGCGGGGGCCCGGTCCAGCAAATTTTCTTTCGGCTTGGCGGGTGCGGCGTCGGAGCGCAGTCCGGCTTCCAACCGGTCCAGACCGAAGGTTGCCAACATCAGCAACCCCGGCACGAACGCCACCAGCAACCACGCCACGTTTGATGAGTAAACACGGCCAAGGTCTCAGCCAGATCACGGTTTGTCACCGGTCGGCACAGCACCATGAGCCCACGTCAGTACGCTGATCCCGGTGACAGTCCGGAGCAAATCGGCAGCCAAGTGGGGTGCCGAGACCCACCTCGGCCTGGTTCGCCGGGCCCGCCGCATGAACCGCACCCTCGCGACGGCGTTTCCGCACGTCTACTGCGAATTGGATTTCACCTCGCCGCTGGAGCTCATCGTGGCGACCATCCTGTCGGCACAGTGCACCGACAAACGCGTCAACCTCACCACCCCTGCGTTGTTCGACAAGTACCGCACCGCGCTGGACTACGCCCAGGCCGACCGCACCGAGCTCGAAGAGCTCATCCGGCCGACGGGCTTCTACCGCAACAAGACCAACTCACTGATCAACCTCGGTCAGGAACTGGAGGCCCGCTTCGACGGCGAGGTTCCCGGAAATCTTGCTGATCTGGTGACGCTGCCCGGCGTGGGACGCAAAACCGCCAACGTGGTGCTGGGCAACGCGTTCGACATCCCGGGCATCACCGTCGACACCCACTTCGGCCGGCTGGTCCGGCGCTGGCGCTGGACCGACGAGCAGGACCCGGTGAAGGTCGAGCACATCGTGGGCGAGCTCATCGAGCGCCGGGAATGGACGCTGCTGAGTCACCGCGTGATCTTCCACGGCCGCCGCGTCTGCCACGCCCGGCGCCCGGCATGCGGGGTGTGCGTCCTGGCCAAGGACTGCCCGTCGTTCGGGGAGGGTCCCACCGATCCGATGACGGCTGCGGCCCTGGTCAAGGGCCCTGAGACCGAACATCTGCTGGCGCTCGCAGGCCTGTGAGCAGGTCCGCACGCTGGACCGCGGTGGTGCTGATCATCTTCGCGGCACTCGCCGTCGCGCTGTGGCGCGAGATCGGTTCCGATGACGTGGCGCCGGCCGGCCCATCGGATCACACGCCCACCGCTCGTGATCACCGCGCCGCCGACACCCCCGACGCCTTGCGCGGCCCCCGCACCGAGGCCGACCTTGCGCCGTGCCCGCAACCCGGCCCCCAGCCCGGACCACCCGCGCTGCGCGGCATCACCCTGGAATGCGCAGGCGACGGCATACCGGTGGACCTCGCCCCGGCCCTGGCAGGTCGCCCGGCGGTGCTCAATCTCTGGGCCTACTGGTGCGGGCCGTGCGCCGACGAGCTGCCCGCCATGGCCGAATATCAGCGCAGGATGGGCGCCGCGGTGACTGTCCTAGCCGTGCACCAGGACGAGAACGAGTCGGCCGGCCTGCTGCGGATGGCCGAACTCGGGGTGCACCTGCCGATGCTGCAGGACGGCCGACGGTTGGTCGCCGCCGCACTCAAGGTGCCCAACGTCATGCCTGCCACCGTCGTACTGCGGGCGGACGGTAGCGTGGCCGAAATCCTGCCCCGGCCGTTCGCCGACGCCGACGCCATCGCCGCGGCGGTGAATCCATCGATAGGAGTGCCGGGATGAATCCCGAAGCCGCCCCGGCATGGCTGCGCCGGCTCGTCGACGATGTCGCCCAGGTGCCCGACGCCTACCGGCGCAGGGTCCCCGAGGATGTGCTCGCCGCGATCGCCGAGGCCAACACGTCGGCCACGCGTTCGGGGACCAAACGTGACGCCGCGGTGCTGGTGTTGTTCTCCGGCCCGCAGGACGCGCCGGCCGGTGCGCTGCCTGACGACGCCGACCTGCTGGTCACCGTCCGCGCCGCCACACTGCGCAACCATTCGGGCCAGGCCGCGTTCCCGGGCGGGGCCGCCGACCCCGGCGACGGCGGACCGGTGGGGACGGCGCTGCGCGAGGCCAAGGAGGAGACCGGTGTGGACACCACCCGGCTGACACCACTGGCGACGCTGGACCGGATGTTCATCCCGCCCTCGGGTTTTCACGTGGTGCCGGTGCTGGCCTATTCACCGGACCCCGGCCCGGTCGAGGTCGTCGATCCCGCCGAGACGGCGATCGTGGCGCGGGTGCCGGTCCGCGCCTTCATCAATCCGGAGAACCGCTTGATGGTGTACCGCCGCCAGAACACCAGCCGCTTCGCGGGCCCGGCGTTCCTGCTCAACCAGATGCTGGTGTGGGGGTTCACCGGTCAGGTGATCTCGGCGATCCTGGATGTCGCGGGCTGGGCCCAGCCGTGGGACGCCGGCGACGTGCGTGAACTCGACGAGGCAATGGCACTGGTTGGGCGGGCCAGCCAGTACGGTGTAGAGCAATAATGACCTCGTCTCAATGGCTTGACCTCGTCATCCTCGCCTTCGCCGTCGTTGCCGCGCTGTCGGGTCTGCGTTCCGGCGCCCTCGGCTCGCTGCTGTCGCTGGTCGGCGTCGTCCTCGGTGCCGTCGCCGGTGTCCTGCTGGCCCCGCACATCGTCAGCCACATCGACGGGCCCCGCACCCGGTTGTTCGCGACGCTCTTTCTGATCCTGGCGCTGGTGGTGATCGGTGAGATCGCCGGCGTGGTGCTCGGGCGCGCGGTGCGCGGCGCCATCCGTAACCGGCTGCTGCGCGGGCTGGACTCGCTCGTCGGCGCCTGCCTGCAATTGGTCGCGGTGCTGCTGGCGGCGTGGCTGCTGGCCGCGCCGCTGACGTCGTCGAGCCAACCCGGGCTGAGCGCGGCGGTCCGCGGCTCGCGGGTACTCACCGAGGTCAACAACGTGGCCCCGGAGTGGATGCGCAAGGTGCCCAACCGGCTGGCCGGCCTGCTGGACACCTCGGGCCTGCCCGAACTGCTGCCGCCGTTCGGGCGCACCCCGATCGTCGCGGTGGACGCCCCGGACGGTTCGGTGGTCGATTCGCCCAGTGTCACGGCGGCTCGGGGCAGCGTGGTGAAGATCCGCGGCGTCGCACCCAGCTGCCAAAAGGTGCTCGAGGGAAGTGGTTTCGTCATCGCCCCGAACAGGGTGATGTCCAACGCGCACGTCGTCGCGGGCGCCGAGACCGTCACCGTCGAGGTGGACGGCCAGTCCTATGACGCCACCGTCGTCTCGTATGACCCGAACGAGGACATCTCGATCCTCGCGGTTCCGGACCTGCCGGCGCCACCGCTGCTCTTCCACGACGCGGAGGCCAAACCGGGAACCGACGCCGTCGTGATGGGATACCCGGGCGGCGGGGACTTCACGGCGACACCGTCACGTGTACGCGAGACCATCGAGCTCAACGGGCCCGACATCTATCACACGACCACGGTGAACCGGACCGTCTACACCATCAGGGGCACTGTCAAGCAAGGCAATTCGGGCGGACCGATGATCGACACCGACGGCAAGGTCCTGGGCGTGGTGTTCGGCGCGGCCGTCGACGACGCCGATACCGGATTCGTGCTCACCGCCGAAGAGGTGCTGCAGCAGCGCCTCAAGGTCGGCAACACCGCGCCGGTGCCGACCGGCAAGTGCATCGCCTGACCGTCAGCGCGGGTGGACCTGCGCCAGGAATCGCGTCAGCTGCGCGTTGACCGCGTCGGGGCATTCCTCGTGGGCGAAGTGCCCGGCGCCTTCGATCGATGCGTAGTGCCCGTGCGGGGCGTACTGCCGGGTGCGGTGTACGGGGTCGGCGAGGACGTAGGGATCGGCGTCACCGCGCATGTGCAGGACGGGAATCGCCAGCGGCTGCTTCATCGACCGCATGAACCGGCGGCCCTCCGCGCGCAGCTGACTGCGCACCGCCCAGCGCTGGTACTCCAGGGCGCAATGGGTGGCCCCGGGAATGCGGGCGGCGGTCCGCATATGCCGGATCGCTTCGGCGAAGTCCTCGGAGACTTGCCATTTCGCGCTCGCCCGGGTGCGGATCAGGTATTCGAGCTCGGCAGCGTCGTGCCGGGTGAGTTCGCGCTCGGGCCAGAACGGCACCTGGTAGCGCAGCATCGTGGGCAGCAGCGCCTTGCTCTGATCGCGGCGGGTGAGCGCCGAGGCGCGCAGCGCCACCGGATGCGGTGAGCTGACCAGGCCGATGGCCGTCACCGCGCGGGGGTGCAGCACCGAGGTGGCCCAGCACACCAGGCCTCCGTCGGCGTGGCCGATCAGTGTTGCGCTGCGGTGGCCCAGGGCCCGAACCAGGCCGGCCGTGTCACCGGCCAGGGTCCAGCCGTCGTACCCACGCGGTGGCTTGTCACTACCGCCGTAGCCCCGCAGATCGACCGCGACCACCCGCGCACCTGTACGCAATCCGCGGAGCTGATGACGCCAGGACCACCAGAACGAGCCGAAACCGTGGAGCAGGATGACCAGCGGGCGGTCAGGAAGTCCGTCCTCGTCGGTGACCGCTTCCACCACGTGGAAGCGGATACCGTTCGCGTGGACCTGCAGATGACGCCACGGGCCGTCGATGTAGACCACCGACGGATCGGGCGGTTGCATTTACCAGCCCGACGGATCGGTGGGTGCGGGGCGCGCCGGCTCGGCAGGCTTGTCGTGACCGGGGGTCAGGGCCGCGGGGATCTCCCTGACCGTCTCGATGGTCTGCTGCGGGCCGCGGATGCGACGCACCTTGAGATAACCGAACAGCGCCAGCGCTCCCGTCGTCAGCACCATGAGCACGAAGACGATGAGGAAAGCCACCCAGCGCCAGATCCACTCGTCGAGCAGTTCGGCCAGGAAGAAGAAGAAAAAGAAGGTCGAGTAGAACAACACCACCAGGGCAGCGATGAAGAAGACGCTGCCGGTGAGGCCCTTCTTGACGTCGCGGGTGATCTCGGCTTTGGCCAGTTCCACCTCGGCGCGGACCAGGGTCGACACCTGGGCGGTGGCGTCTTTGACCAGGTCGCCGATCGACGGGTCGACCTTGGGGGCATGCGGGTCAACGAGCGGAATGGATGCGACCGTGGTCGGCACGCCGTTCTTGCTTTGCCCTGTCGTCATGGGGCTATGGTGCCATGTCGCGTCCCGGGCATCGATTTAGCCCGACGATAGGATGGATCCGGTCGGGCCATGTCGAATTGGGGATGCTGTTGAGATACCGCTGGCATGAAGCGGCTTCATTGGTTCTAGGGGCTGTGAGCGCCGTGGCGGCGATCGTCATCGCTCCCGTCGCGCAGGCCGACGGGCCCGTCGATCTGGGCGGCGGATCCGGCATCGTGATCGACGGCGACACCTACTGCACGTTGACCACGATCGGGAACGACGCCGCCGGCAAGCTCATCGGTTTCACCTCCGCGCACTGCGGCGGCCCGGGGGCGAAGGTCGGCTCGGAGGCCGTGCCCGGCGCCGGTGAGCTGGGCACGATGGTCGCAGGCAACGACGGTCTGGACTACGCCGTCATCGAATTCGATCCGCAGAAGGTGCATCCCGTCGACACCGTCAACGGTTTCCGCATCGACGGCATCGGGCCGGACCCGGCGTTCGGGGAGATCGCCTGCAAGCTGGGCCGCACCACCGGCTACTCGTGTGGGGTCACCTGGGGGCCCGGCAAGGATCCCGGCACCATCCTGAACCAGGTGTGCGGACAGCCCGGGGACTCGGGCGCACCCGTCACCGTGAACAACCGGCTCGTCGGCATGATCCACGGCGCCTTCACCGAGGACCTGCCGACGTGCATCGTCAAGTACGTGCCGTTACACACCCCGGCAGTCACGGTGTCGATCAACGCCGCACTGGCCGACATCACGGCCAAGAACCGCCCGGGGACGGGGTTCGTCCCCGTCCCGTGAGTCGATTCCCCGTCGCTTCGCTCGCCCCGAGCTCTACTTGTTCGCGCGGATCGCCTCGAACACGCTGGGGTCCACCAGGGTTGAGGTGTCGCCGAGTTCGCGTCCTTCGGCGACGTCGCGCAGCAGTCGGCGCATGATCTTTCCGCTGCGGGTCTTGGGAAGCTCAGGGACGACGTGGATTTCGCGCGGCTTGGCGATCGGCGAGATCTCGGTGGCGACCTGGGCGCGCAGTTCCTCGACCATGGTGTCGGTACCGCCGTGCGCACTGGCCTTGAGGATGACGAACGCGCAGATGGCCTGGCCCGTGGTGTCGTCGCTGGCCCCGACCACCGCGGCCTCGGCCACGCCGGAATGGCCCACCAACGCGGATTCGACTTCGGCGGTGGAGATCCGGTGCCCGGAAATGTTCATCACGTCGTCGATGCGGCCTAGCACCCAGATGTTGCCGTCCGAGTCGTAGCGGGCGCCGTCGCCGGCGAAATACCAGCCCTGCTCGGCGAACCGGGACCAATAGGTGTCCTTGAAACGTTCCGGATCGCCCCAGATTCCGCGCAGCATGGACGGCCACGGTTGATCGAGGACCAGGTAGCCGGTGACGTGTTCGGCCTCGTCGGCGCCGGGCACCAGGTCGTTGCCGTCGTCGTCGACGATCTTGGCCGAGACGCCGGGCAGGGGAGTCATCGCCGAGCCCGGTTTCGTCGCGGTCACACCCGGCAGCGGGGAGATCATGATCGCCCCGGTCTCCGTCTGCCACCAGGTGTCCACGATCGGAGTCTTGTTGGCGCCGATCACTTCCCGGTACCACCGCCACGCCTCCGGATTGATCGGCTCACCGACTGAACCGAGCAGCCGCAGACTGGACAGGTTGTGTGCGGCGGGAATCTGGCGGCCCAGCTTCATGAAGGTCCGGATGAGCGTCGGCGCCGTGTAATAGATTGTCACCCCGTACTTTTCGATGACCTCGAAATGCCGGTGCTCGGTCGGTGAAGTCGGGGTGCCCTCGTAGACCACCTGGGTGACACCGTTGGCCAGCGGGCCGTACACGATGTAGGTGTGCCCGGTGACCCAGCCGATATCGGCTGTGCACCAATACACATCGGTCTCGGCCTTGATGTCGAACACATTGTGATGGGTGTAGGCGGCCTGGGTCAGGTAACCGCCGGAGGTGTGCACGATGCCCTTGGGCTTGCCGGTGGTTCCGGAGGTGTAGAGCAGGAACAGCGGCTGCTCGGAGTCGAAAGCTTCGGGCGTGTGCGCGGTGTCCGCAGCGGCGACGGTCTCGTCCCACCAGAGGTCGCGGCCCTCGGTCCACGCGACGTCGATACCGGTGCGCCGCACCACCAGGACATGCTCTA
>JAHFVC010000292.1:0-4198 GCA_023264765.1 Mycobacterium sp.
GTCGGTGCGGCAGCTGACGGAGCGCCTGCTGGTCGAGTTCACCGCCATCGGCCTGCTGGAGAGCAACGAGAGCCGGCCGGTGGCCACCATCGCCGCGCCAGTGTTCGATCAGCACGGCAGCGTCGCGTTGATCATGGCCGTACATCCGTTGCGCGCGTTGGCGATCAGTGAGATCGACGAAATCGGCGCACGGTTGGTTGCCGCTGCCGCGAGATTGTAGTTATGGCGCAATTGTGCGAGTGGATCGCGCCGTAACTACAATCTCGCGGCGTCGATGAGGAGATCGGCCCTCGAGGACGTGGTCTCGACCAAAGCGGCATTCGGCTCGTCGACCAGCTGCACCCAGCGCCGTGCCGCATCTGCTGACTTTCCAAACCGGACGTGCCGGTCGATGAGGCGGTGGCGCCGGGTTTCGGCGTCGATGCGCACGAACCAGATCTCATCGATCTCGGCGGCCACGGCGCGCCACGCCGGATCCTCGAGCAGTAGATAGTTGCCCTCGGTGATGATCACCCGCACGCCGGGGCCGATCGCGAGGGCGCCGGCGATGGGCTGCTCCAGATCCCGCTCGAAGGCCGGGGCGTAGACCGTCTCGGCCCGCGCAGCCCTGACACGCCGCAACAGCGCCGCGTACCCGCCCGCGTCGAAGGTGTCGGGAGCGCCCTTGCGCTGCAGGCGGCCGAGGTCGCGCAGGGCGGTGTCGGCGAGGTGGAATCCGTCCATGGGCACCTGCGCAACCACGCCGGCGCCCAGCACGGCCGTGGCAGCCGTCACCAACGCCCCTGCGAGCGTGGACTTCCCGGCTCCGGGCGCGCCCGCGATGCCGATGATCGACGTGCCCGGCCGCCCGGCGCACTCGACCACACGCGCAACGAGGTCGTCGAAATTCATGACCTCATTGAATCGTGTCAGTCGGCGAGGGTGAACTTCAGGTGCAACTCGGTGAGACCTCGCATGATGAAGGTCGGTTCATAGGTGTATTCGCGCGCACCCTCGGGACCGTGCACCGTCTCATCGATGGTGATATCGGCCAGTCGATCCAGGATCAGATTGATCGAGATGCGGCCCTCGGCGCGGGCCAGTGGAGCTCCCGGGCAGGAGTGTGAGCCGCGGCCGAACGCGATGTGCTCCCGCACATTCGGCCGGTCCAGCCGGAACTCGTTGGGCTCTTCGAACTTTCGTGGATCCCGGTTGCTGGCACCGGGCAACAGCATCACGGTGCTGCCCGCAGGAACCGGGCACCCGCCGACGTTCGTGGTGGTGCGGGCCATCCGGAAGTGACTCTTGACCGGGCTCTCCAGTCGCAACACCTCCTCGAGGAAAGACGGGATGAGGCTGCGGTCTTCGCGCAGTCGGGACTGGATGTCGGGACGCTCCCCGATCACCCGCAGCGCCGCGCTGAGCAGTTTGGTAGTGGTGTCCTGACCCGCAGCGAACAGGAACGTGGCCAGCTGGGCCACGTTCTTCACCTCGGGCGTGGATCCATCGGGGTACTTGGCCTGGGCCAGGGAGGTGAGCACGTCTTCTCGTGGTTCGCTGCGTCGGTCGGACACGTACCGGGTGAACCGGTCGTCCAGCCACATCAACGGGTTGTGTGCCAACTCGTCATCCAGCGCCCCGACGACCTGGTCGCCCATGACGGCCTCGAAATCACGGTGGTCCTGCTCCGGGACCCCGAGCAGGTCGGCGATCACCAGCATCGAGAACGGTTTGGCGTAGCCGCCCATGAACTCGCCCTGGCCCCGATCCAAGAACGAATCGAGCTGCCGCTGCGCCAACGTGTGCATGAACTCTTCGTTCTCGCTGAGCCGGCGGGGGGTGAGCAACTTGCTCAGCAGGCCCCTGGTGCGGGCATGTGCCTCGTCGTCCATCGTGACGACGTGTTCGGCCATCGGGATCTGGTCCCGACGGGCCTCCAGCTCGGCGCTGATGTCGTCCCCGGCGTTCTCGAACGTCACCCCGGCGAACGGACCCACCACCGAATTGCACGACGAGAAGGCGGCGTCCCGGTAGACGGCCATCGCCTCCTGATGACCGGTGACGGCGATGGATCCGGTCACCGCGCCGGGCAGGACCGGGCATTGGTCCCGCAGATGGTCGAAGTACCCGTAGGGATCCGGGATGAGGCTCGGGTCGGTGAAGAAATCAACCGAATCAAATTGTGTCACAGGGGTTCTCCCGTCATTGTGTGATGGCGGCGGTATCTGGCGTGATGGCACTGGTCAGGTCCATGACCTGGTCCAGGTGGGTGGCGATGTCTTCGGGGGTGATGGACGTGCCGTTGATACCCCGGGCGTAGACGACGGCTATCCGGGCGACGCCGCCCATCCCGGCCTGCAGCACCTCGCCGTTGAGCGGGCAGTCGTGGTGGGCCAGGAACGCCATCGCCGGAGCGCATTGCTCCGGCGGCATGCTGGCGTTGATCTGGTCCATCACCTCTTTGGGCATGGACATCAAGGCGGACAGCTTGTCCGCGTGCGACGCCGACATCCGGGTATATGCCCGTGGGGCAACGGCGTTGACCCTGATTCCGGCGTCGGCGCCTTCGGTGGCCAGATTGCGGGTCAGCCCGAACACCGCACCCTTCGCCGAACCGTAACTGCTCAGCTCGGGGATTCCGCCCAGCATCGCCTCGGACACGGTGTTCACCACCCGCCCGTAGCCGGCGCCGACGAAGTGCGGCCACGCCGCTCTGGTGACGAACAGGGCGCCGAAGAAATGGACATCGAGCATTCGCTGGAACTGCGCGGTACTCAGCTCCGGAAACAGTGCGGCTTCATGGATTCCGGCGTTGTTGACGACGATGTCCAGCCGGCCGTAGGTGTCGATGGCGGCCGCCACGACCGACGCCGCACCATCCTCGTCGGCGACCGAGGCGTGGCAGGCCACCGCCGACCCGCCTGCTGCCTTGATCGCGGCGGCCACCTCGTCGGCGGGAGCCGAAGACGAACCCTTACCGTCGATCCCGCCGCCGTGGTCGGCCACCACCACCCGGGCACCCCTGGCCGCCAGCAGCAGTGCGTGGCTGCGCCCGACCCCGCGGCCACCGCCGGTCACGACGGCGACGCGGTCGTCGAAACGCAACTCAGGCATCGAAGAGCACCGGAAGCGATGTCGGTGACCGGAACACCTGCCCTCGGATGTGCGGGTCACCGCCGTCGGGGTCCAGCCGCAGATTCGGCAACCGGTCGAACAGCAGGTTCAGCGCGGTCCGCATCTCCAGACGGGCCAGGTGCATCCCGAGGCACACGTGAGCACCGTGCCCCCACGAAATCGGCACTCGCGCCTCGCGGTGGATGTCGAAGCCGTTCGGGTCGGGATAGCGGTCGTCCTGCCGGTTGGCCGCGCCCAGCATGGGCATCACCGACGATCCCTCCGGGATCGGCACGCCGCCCAGCTCGGTGTCGCGGGTGGCCACCCGGGTGATGGTCAGCAACGGGGCTTCCCAGCGCACCGCCTCCTCGATGGCCTGCGGGATGAGGCTGCGGTCGTTGCGCACCTCGTCGAGCTGGGCGGGATTGCTCAACAGGGCGAAGAGCAGATTCCCCAGCGAGCGGTAGGTGGTCTCGATGCCCGCGGGCAGCAGAAGCCGCAGGAACGAATAGATCTCGTCGTCGGTGAGTCGCTCCCCCTCGATTTCTGCCGCGGCCAGGCTGCTGATCAGGTCGTCCCGTGGTTCGCTGCGCCGGGCAGCCAGAATCGGGGCGAAGTACTCCTCCAAAGCCAGCGACGCGGCCTTACCGCGCTCCGGATTCATGATGAAACTCAGCAGCGAGATCGACCACCGCTGGAACTGCGGGAAATCCTCCTCGGGCAGGCCCAGCAGCCCCGCGATGATCTGGGTCGGGTACGGGAAGTTGAACTCCTTGACCAGATCCGCGCTGCCGCGCCCGGCGAACGAGTCGATGAGTTCGTTTCCGACCCGCGCCACCAACTCGGTCTCCCAGCGCGCCAACGCCTTCTGCGAGAACGCCTTCGACACCAGGGCGCGGTGCCTGCCGTGTTCGGGTTCGTCCATGCCGAGCATCACGTGCTTGCCCAGCACGTCGCCGAAGGCGCTGATGACGATCGCCGACGAGAAGGTTTCGTTGTCCTTCAACATGGCGGTGATGTCTTCGTGCCGGTACACGATGAACACCGGTTTGCCCTCCTCCCCTGGCATCCCGGACATGTCGATGCGCTGGATGGGGTCCTCCCG
>JAHFVC010000292.1:4208-8534 GCA_023264765.1 Mycobacterium sp.
GCGCTGGCGGGCCAGTTCGGTGTAGGGGTCGCGGACATCGCCGGACACCACGTCGTCGAACGCCCCGAAATCCTCGAGATCGTCAAAGAGCTGCATTGATTCCCCTAATCGGCTGGATAAGCTACGGATTTGACTTCGGTGTACTGCTCGAATCCGGCCTGTCCGTTCTGCCGGCCGACACCGCTGGCCCTGTACCCCCCGAACGGGACGTCGGCGCCGTAACCCGCCGTGCCGTTGAGGCCGATGAAGCCGGCACGGATCCGGCGGGCCACCGCGATGGCGCGCTCGTTGGACCCGGACATCACGTTGCCGGCCAACCCGTACTTGCTGTCATTGGCGATCCGGATCGCGTCGGCCTCCCCGTCGTAGGGGATCACCGACAACACCGGACCGAAGATCTCTTCCTGGGCGATCGTCATCGAGTTGTCGACGTCGACGAACAGCGTCGGCTTGACCCAGAACCCTTTGTCGTACGGCGAATCGGTGCCGCCGACCAGCAGGGTCGCGCCCTCTTCGACGCCCTCGTCGATGTACCCGCGGATGCGGTCGCGCTGTTTGGCCGAGATCACCGGCCCGCACAGTGTCGACGGATCCTGCGGATCGCCCGGGGCGACGTTCTCGTAGATGGCCTTGAGGATCGCGACGCCCTCGTCGTACCGGGATCGGGGCAGCAGCAGCCGAGTGGGGTTGGCGCAACCCTGACCGGCGTGCATGCACGGCGCGATCCCGATCATGCACGCCTGGGCGAAATCGGCATCCTCGAGCACGATGGTGGCCGACTTGCCGCCCAGCTCCAGGAACAACCGCTTCATGGTGGCGGCGCCTTTTTCCATGATGCGCTGCCCGACGGCGGTCGAGCCGGTGAACGAGATCAAGTCGACCTTCGGTGAGAGCGTGAGCTCTTCTCCCACAAAGTGATCGGATGCCGTGACGATGTTCACGACACCCGCGGGGATGTCGGTCTTTTCGGCGATCAGCCTGCCGAGGCGGGTGGCATTGAACGGCGTGTCGGGTGCCGGTTTGAGCACCACGGTGTTGCCCGTGGCCAACGCTTGGGCCAGCTTGTGGATGGCAACCTCGAACGGGAAATTCCACGGCGTGATCGCAGCGACCACGCCGACGGCTTCGCGCCAGACCTTGCGCCTGGTGAGGCGACCGGTGACCGAAACCATGGCCTCGCCCAGGTCGGTTTCCCAGGGAAAGGTGTCGATCAGTTCGGCCGGATAGCGCAGTGCGTCGGAGAGTGGGGCGTCGAGTTGCGGACCGAAGGTGATGGCCCGCGGGCAGCCGACCTCTGCGATGAGCTCCTCACGGAGATCTTCCTTCTCGGCCTCCAATGCTTCCTGCAGCTGCTGGAGGCAGTGCTGGCGGAAGCCGCGATCGGTGGACCAGTCGGTCTCGTCGAACGCGCGCCGGGCCGCATCGATCGCGCGGTGCATGTCGGTCGACGACGCGTCGGAGACCTGACCCACGACCTCCTCGGTCGCCGGATTGATGACGTCGAACGTGCCCGCGGCACCGTCGACGAGCGTGCCGTCGATGAGCATCCGCGATTCGGACCGGACAACTGCGGGGGCATCAACCATTGACGTCGACCTCTGTGACTGTGGGGTTGTCGTGTGACGGGGACTGGGGCGGAGAGGGGGTGAATCGGTTCGCGATGGTGACCAGGCGCATCAGCACCGGCGTGGAAAGCACCTTCGCGGCCAGCACCATCGCCTGCTGGGCCGGGGTGAGGGTGATGGTGCCGGGTCGCAGGGCTCCCAGCTTCGGCAGACCCATGGCCAGGCGCGCCATGTGGTGGACGCCCGCCGCCGGCAGGATTCGGTTGGCCAGCAGCAACATCCGGGCATCCGGGCCGACAGAACGCCGGACGAACGCGGAGGTGTCGTCCAGCGCGTTCGCCAGCCCGGCGGCGAAGATCTCCGGCGGGCGGGCGAGTTTCATGGCCATCCGGCCGCGCTTGTCGATGCTGGCGTGATGACGGGCGTAGGGTCCGCTGAACTCGCGGAAATCGGAGGTGCCCGCGTCGGTGATGATCTCGGTGTCGTAAGTGCCGGTGACCAGGACGGTCACGCCGAGCCCGAACGGTGCGATCTCGCCGGACATCGATTCGCCCCAGCGTTCCATCGCCCCCTTGGCCGCGGAATAGGCGGCGATCGACGGCATCCCGCGCACTCCGCCCTGGCTGGAGATCAACACGACACGCCCGCGACCCGCGGCCCGCATGCTCGGTAGCAGCGTCTTGGTGAACTGCACCGGTCCGAAAAGGTGGGTGCGGAACATCTTCTCCCACAGCTCCATCGGTGTCTCTTCGACCATGCCGGCAGCAGAGATCCCGGCGTTGTTCACCACCGCGTCGGGCGCGCCGACCGCGGCCTCGATCGACGCCGCGGCGGCTGTGATCGACTCGGGTGATTCCAGATCGAGGGCCACCCCGATCAGGCGCGGATCATCCTCGGCAGCCCCGGTGGCCTCGCGTATCCGGGCCATCCCCGTTTCCGGGTTGCGCATGGCCGCGACGACCAGCCACCCGTCGCGGTAGAGATGGATCGCCGAGGCCAGTCCGAGACCCCGGGACGCCCCGGTGATGACGACACTCCTACTCATTGGCGTCTCCGCATCGGTTGCTGACGGATCCGGCCCGGACGTCCGGTCTGCCGTCGGGTTGCCCGCTCATCCAAGTCGACATGATGCCGACCGCGAACGGTCCGTTGGCGCCGTTCTCTTCGTAATATCCCTGTGGGTCATAGACTTTCGCCTCCGGGTAAGGCCACGGGCAGGCCACCGAGGTGGCCGCGCCGGAGAGCCGGATCAAGGTGAAGCCGGTGCCGTACGCGAAGTAGGCGATGTTGATCATCACGAACATCACGACGAACATCCCCAGCCGGGGCCGGTTGACGAACAGCCGCGATCGTTGGGCGAGCTTCTCGGCGACGGTCTTACCCGTGTCATCCCGGTAGACCAGGAGACCGGCAGGCACCATCACGAACGTCACCATCACCGATTCCCAGATGAGCGGGAACTGGAAGGTGCTGCCGGTGAATATGGAGCCGAACGGGATCACCTGGGAGTAGATGTACAGGCCCGTGCGCACCAGGGTCAGTTCCAGCACCATGTCGAACAGGAATCCGATGACGAAGATCAAGGCGCCGAGGCTGATCAGCGGATGACGCCAGACGAACGCGTCCGAAATCCGGTGTCCGTTGCGCTTCTGCAACTTACGCAAGATCCATACCGCCGGGAAGTAGGGCCCGAACTGGAACATGACATAGCCGATCACGACGAACGGCTCGACCGTCGGCGACAGGGATACCCAGGGCCAGTCCTCCGGCCAGTGCCATAGCTCGGGGTTGTAGACCGCATAGGGAGCCCAGTTCATGTAGGGGTCCTGCCACACGATGGCAGTCGTGATGCCCGCCATCATCACGATCGGGCTGCCCGGGTTGCGGCGCCAGGCGATGATGCACGCGATCAGCAGGGCAGGCACCGAGAAGATGGTGAAGATCTGCCACAGGTCGATCCAGTGCTCGAAACCGAACAGGAAATCGACGGGCCGCGGAGCCCCCTGGACCTCGGGGTTTCGGATGCGTGGCGAGACGGCTCCGCTGCGGGCGTGATAGGCGATGACGGCCAGACACAGCAGTGCTGCGGCGATCCAGACCAATCCCCATGGGAAGTGCCGCTTCTCATTCGCAGGCACTTGGGTGGTGAGGTGGTCGGTGCTCATGTGTTCACTCCTCACCGAAGCGGTCGACGAGGTGGGAGTTGACGCCGTCGGCGTCGAGGCGCCGGGCCACCAGGTACCCGGCGCCCATCCAGGCGCGCCGTGTCCAGTTTCCGAACGACACCCGGGTGCCGGGCGCGCCTGCCGCGGCCGGCAGCATCTTGACCCGCTCGAGGGCTTCCTTCACGCCCCGTGGGCTCAGCGGATGCGCGTCGGTGAAGGCCTGCAACAGCGTGTTGGCGACATCGTGGTTGACCACCGGCACGCAGTACTGCGGCCTGCGGCCATAGGCCATCTCGTAGCGGTCGAGGAACCGCTGACCCACGAGATTGGATTCGTCGTATTGGTCGACGCCGGTCCAGCCGGTGAAGGCCTCCCACATCACCGGGTTGATCCACGCATTCTGGAATGCCGTGCTGGTGAACCTCGGTGGATCCCAACCGAGTTCAGCGAGCACCGCGTTGAGGAATACGATGCCGAATCCGAACCCGCAATGCACCAGCGCTGTGGGCTTGGCTTGGTACACGGAACGGACCGCTTCGTTGACGTTCTGCGCGGTTTGCGCGATGGTCGCCTCGGCGACGATCCGAATATTCTTG
>JAHFVC010000293.1 GCA_023264765.1 Mycobacterium sp.
ACCACGTTCGCCGCGCGCGGACCGTAGGCCGCGAGTCGCACCTGGGTGCCGGTGTGGGTCTGGTCCTCGACTCCGACGTCGGCCGAGGTGCCGTAGCTGATCACCATGTCGGCGTCGTCGGCGGTGGTGAGCACCCGCGTCAGGCCGGGGTACATGATGTCGCGCACCCGCTCGATGGGCTGCTTGGATTCCTCCGCGATGGCGGCCAGGTCCTCGTTCGAGATCGGCTCGACGATCTGGCTGCTGTGCCCGTGATCGGCGGTGGCGATCACCAGGGTGTTGCCGTCGGCCTTGGCGAACTCGAGGGCTTTCTGCACGGCGGCGTCGAACGCCACGGTCTCACCGATCTGGCCGCACGGGTCGGCCATGTGGTCGCGCTTGTCGATCGAGGCGCTCTCCACCTGGAGGAAGAAGCCCTTCTGTCGGGCTTTCTCGTTGGCCTTGAGCAGGTCGATGGTCTTCTGTGTCATGGCCGCCAACTCCGGCACCTGCGCGCCCCGCTTGGGATTGGGCCCGCACTTGGCGGCGGGCTGCAGGTAGCCCTGCCGGACGGCTTCCGGGCCGGTCCAGCTGACCGGCATGTTGCCGTCGTCGAACAGGCCGAGCACGGGGGCGTCCTGGTCGGCTTTGGTCACCGCGTCGAGTTCGGTTGCGGTGCGGACGATCTGGTAGCCGCGTTCCTTGGCCTGCACCTCGAGCGTCTTGCCCTTGTAGTCACCGCCGGTGGCCGTCTCGGCGAACGTCTTGGCGCCACCACCCATGGTGACGTCGGGCCGGGCCACCAGCATCTGCTCGGTGATCGACCCGGGGCCGCCGTTCTCCAGGGCTTCCTTGGCGCAATCCTTCGCGGTCTTGACCGGTCCGTAGCAGCCGCGCTTGGTGATGTGCGAGAACAGCGCGGCCGGGGTGGCGTCCTGGATCTCGGAGGTGGTGATGTCCCCGGTGGCGAAACCCTGCTCCCTGGCGAGTTCCAGGATCGTCTTGTGCGGGTTGGCCCCGATGTCGATGCCCAGGGCACCGTTGTAGGTCTTGGTGCCGGTGCTCCACCCGGTGGCGCTGGCAGCGGAATCGGTGACGTAGTCCGGCTTTCCGTCCTTGCGCAGGGCGAAGGTGGTGTACTGACCGGTCAGCGGAAGCGCATCCAGTCCGGTGAAGAAGCCGCCCGCGCCGCGGTCGTAGTTGCGGGCCAGGGTGATCTCGGAGTCGCCCATCCCGTCACCGATCATCAGGATGACGTTCTTCGCGCCGGCGGCATTGATGGCATCGCGGATCGCACCACTCTGGTCACCCTCGAACCGTCGGGCGCCCCCGGTGGTGGAGAGGTCGCCGGCCGCCGCGCGCTGCACCGGGTTGCCGTTCGACACCGCTTTGTCGTCACTGCTGCACGCCGCCAGCGGCAGAGTCGCCGCGGCCGCGATGACGGCGATCGTCTTGAGATGGCCGCTGATTCTCACCACTGTTTCCCCCTGGTCCCCGGTTCGTGGAATCGACGGCGAGATTCAACGGCACCCGGGTGAACGCGTGTTGACCAGTACGCGAACGGCTATCGCCTACCCCAGTCCCAGGGCGGGGCGGTGAGCATCGTCTGTCCGTCGACGCGGGTCTCGCCCCACTCCTTGTACAGCGCCACCTCCGAATCCGCGGCGAGCCGATGCACCAGCTCGGCGGCGTGCGTGATGACGACGACCTGGGTGCGGGTGGCCGCTGAGCGGATCATCTCGGCCAGTGGCGCGACGAGGTCGGGATGCAGCGAGGTCTCCGGCTCGTTGAGCACCACGAGAGACGGCGGTCGGGGAGTCGACAGGGCGGCGCCCCAGAGCAGGAAACGCAGTGTGCCGTCGGACAGTTCGGCGGCACGCAGCGGGCGCAGCATGCCTCGCTGGTGTAGGTGTAGTTCGAAGAGTCCGTCGTGCACGGCGACGGAGACGGTGGCCCCGTCGAAGGCGTCGGCGACCGCCCGGGTGAGGTCGTCCTGGCCCACTTCGAGGATGGTCTGGACGGCGGCGGCGAGATCGGCGCCGTCGTCGGAGAGCACCGGTGTGCGGGTGCCGATCTGGGGGCGGCGCGCCGGTGCGCCGGAGTCGACCCGGAAACCGTCGTAGAAGCGCCAGCCGCGAAGCCGGTCCCGGACGGCGGCCAGCTCGGGATGTGTTCCAGGATGGGCGAACTCGGCCAGCACGCTGTGATACGTCGGCAGGCCGCGGGTGAGGGGATCGAAGCCGCGGCCGGACTCCGCACCGACCTCGGCATACTCCCCGGCGCGCCGGATCAGGATGGTGCTGGGCCGGGCCACCGCGCCGGCGAACACGACTTCGCGTTTGATCTCGGGATCCCGGGCGAAGGCCGAGTTCGGGCCGGCGTACTGGGGCAGGCCGAGGTCGATGAGATAGCCGAAATCATCGGAGGCGAAGCCGAGTTCCAGCGACACCGGACGGGTGCGGGTGGTGCCCGTGCTCTCGCCGGTACGCCGGGCGCCCTTGGTCTGCTCGGGCCCCGCCCACAGCACCGACTCCAGCCCGCCCTCGCGGGCCAGCGAGCCGATCACGGCGCCGCGCCCGCAGTCGGCGAGCAACCGCAGGGCCCGGTAGACCGACGATTTCCCCGTGCCGTTGGCGCCGGTGATGACGGTGAGCGCCCCCAGTGGCAAGGACAGGTCTCGCAGCGATCGGTAACCGCGGACCGCGACGGTGCTCAGCACGGCATCTCCAGTTCCAGCCGCACGCCGAGCAGCCGGATCGGGCGGTCCAGCTCGAATTCGCCGAGCAGAGCCAGTGCGGTGGCGACGATGGGCCCTTCGTCGTTGCCCGCGGTGGCGAGTTTGCGAATCTTGGTGCGGGTGAAGAACGTCTTGGTGCGCACCGTGACCGCGACCCGGGTGACCGTACGGCCCGCCTCGACGATCTCGGCGAGTGTGCGGTGCGCCAATTCGACGACCGCGGCGTCCATCTCGGCGCGGTCGACGAGATCGGTCGGGAAGGTCACCACGTGGCTGCGCGACCGGGGGACCCAGGCTTCGGTGCTGACGGTGTCGTCGCCACCGCCCTTGGCCAGCAGCAGGATCCAGAGGCCGGTGCTCGGCCCGAACGCCGCCGTGAGGGTGGTCGCGTCGCTGGCCGCCAGATCGGCGACGGTGGTGATACCCAGGGTGGCAAGCTTTTTCGAGGTCTTCGGCCCGACACCCCAGAGTGCGTCGACCGGACGGTCGCCCATCTCCGCCATCCAGTTGGCGTCGGTGAGCCGGAACACCCCGGCGGGCTTGCCGAAACCGGTGGCCACCTTGGCGCGCTGTTTGTTGTCGCTGATGCCCACCGAGCAGGACAGACCGGTCTCGGCGGCGATGACGGTGCGGATCCGCTCGGCGAGATCGAACGGATCTTCCACGGCGGCACCGATATACGCCTCATCCCAGCCCCACACCTCCAGGGGATGACCGAGGTCGCGCAGCAGGCCCATGACTTCTTCTGAGGCCTCGTCGTAGGCCGCCGGATCCGACGGGAGGAAGGTGGCCTCGGGGCATTTGCGGGCCGCGGTGCGAAGGGGCATGCCCGCGTGCACGCCGTACTCGCGCGCCTCATACGAGGCGCAGGTGACCACCTTGCGGGGTTCGGCCGGGTCGCCCGAGCCGCCGACGATCACGGGCAGACCGACGAGTTCGGGGTGACGCCGTAATTCGACCGAGGCCAGGAACTGGTCCAGGTCGACGTGCAGGATCCAGGGTTTCACGTGCCGCAGAGTTTGCGGGCCACGCTTTCCCACGCCTCGCCGAGGCGTTCGAGGTCCTGGCCGCGGTCGGTGATCTGATGTTCGACGTAGTCGGCGTCCAGCAGCGCCACCAATGCATCGGCCTGCGCATCGAGATCGCCTGTGGTACCGGCGGCTTCGAGCAGCATCCGGACGTGGGTGTGGTGCAGGGTGGCGGGGGAGTTGAACCGCATCTGCGGGTCGCGGTTGGCGTCCGAGAGCAGCGCGTGGTGCGTGCGGACGAACCGTAGCCGTTCCCGGCCGTAGGCCAGCAGACGGTCCAGGGGCGGGGCGCCGGGCCCCAGCGGCGGTGGGCCGAACATGAAGGCCTGTTGTTCGGCCTTCTCGTCCTCGTCGAGCAGGACGATCATCAGACCGGCCCGGCTGCCGAAGCGCCGGAACAGGGTGCCCTTGCCCACCCCGGCGGCCGCGGCGACGTCGTCCATCGACATACCGTCGGCGCCGCGTTCGGCGACGAGCCGCCGCGCGGCGTCCAGCAGGAGGGCGCGATTGCGCGCGGCATCGCCGCGTTCGTGCGGGACGGCGCTGGTGAGCGGCAGCGCGATCAGGGGTTCAGGGGCGCCCATACCTGCACTTTAACTCAGCCGGAATTATTCGGACCATGGTCCGGTTACGGTGTGTGACGATGGGAACGACCGTACAGACTGGGGAGTGAAAATGTCGGATACCAAGGTGCTGGTACTGCTGGGCAGCCTGCGCGCCGCATCGCTGAACCGCCAACTGGCCGAACTGGCCGTTGAGTCCGCACCCGATGGGGTGCAGGTGAGTCTCTTCGAGGGCTTGGGCGATCTGCCGCACTACAACGAGGACATCGACACCGAGGACGCGCCGGCCGCGGTGGTGGCGCTACGCGAGGCCGCGGCCACCGCCGATGCGGCCCTGGTGGTCACACCCGAGTACAACGGCAGCATCCCCGGCGTGCTCAAGAACGCCATCGACTGGCTGTCGCGCCCGTGGGGCAACGGCGCGCTGAAAGACAAGCCGCTGGTTGTCATCGGCACCGCACTGGGCCAGTACGGCGGCGTGTGGGCGCATGACGAGACGCGCAAGTCCTTCGGCATCGCGGGTCCGCGGGTGATCGAGGAGAAGCTGTCGATCCCGTCGAAGGCGTTCGACGGCAAGCATCCGCGCGAAACCGCCGACGTGGTGGCAAGCGTGCGTGACGTGCTGGGCAAGCTCGTCGCCGAGGTCGGCTGACCCAGTTGGTGATCCCGGCCCCGGCCCCTCGATGAGGCAATAGACTGCCGTCCCGAGGGGCCGGCGCACCGGCTCGGCTCCCGGGCGTGAGATGTTGACGGGCGACTGATGGCCACAGTCCTGGCGTACACCTCTCCGGCGCTGGGCAATCTGTATCCGATTGCCGCGCTGCTCGATGAGATGCGCCGGCGCGGTCACCGTGTCGTGTTGCGGACCCTGGCATCCGGGGTGTCGACCGGGCAGGCCGCAGGTTTCGACGCCGCGCCGATCGATCCGCGCATCGAAGCGGTGCAGATGACCGACTGGACGGCCCGCACCGGGCTGGGTGCGATCAAGCGGGCCTTCGACGTCTTCGCCGAGCGAGCCGCGCTCGAGGTGCACGACGTCCGCGCGGCCCTCGACGCGATCGCCCCCGACGTCGTGGTGCTCGACTGCAACTGCTGGGGAGCGCCGGCCGCGGTCGAGGCGGCAGGCCTGCCGTGGGCGACCTTCTGGGCGTATCCGCCCTATCTCACCTCACGTTCGTCGCCGCCTTTCGGACCCGGGTTGCTGCCCCGGTCGGGGATGTTCGGGCGGCTGCGTGACGGTGTGGTGGGCGCGATCACGCGGGGTATCACAGAGAGGGCGATGCTCGGGCCGATCAACCGCATCCATGGCGGCCTCGGCCTGGCGCCGGTGCGCTCCGGTGACGACTTCGTGTTGCGCGCGCCGCTGGTTCTCGTGGGCACCGCGGAGCCGTTCGAGTACGCCCATCCCGACTGGGACGAGCACGTCGCGATGATCGGGCCGTGCGAGTTCCGTCCGTCGGTCGGCGCGGCGACCGAACTGCTCGCTATCGATGACCGCCCCGTCGTCCTGGTAACCAACTCCTCGGAACGTCAGGGCGACGACGCGCTTCCGATCACCGCGCTGGCCGCGCTGGCCGACGAAGCGGTGCATGTCGTGGCGACGTTTCCCTGCGGTGTGCCCGATGGTCTCGCTATTCCGGCCAACGCGACGGTGCGGCGGGTCGTCGACCACGGGGCGTTGCTCGACCGCGCGGTGTGCGCGATCACCCACGGCGGCATGGGCGTCACGCAGAAGGCGCTGGCCCGGGGCGTCCCGGTGTGCGTCGTGCCATATGGCCGTGACCAATTCGAGGTGGCCGCGCGGGTCGTGTTCTCGGGCAGCGGGACCCGGCTGACTCCGCGGCGACTGACCGCCTCGCGGCTGCGGTCCGCCGTCGCCGAAGCGATGACGATGTCGGACGGTGCCGCCCGGGTGGCCGCCGGATTCGAGGCCGCCGGTGGTGTCACGCGCGGCGCAGACTTGCTCGAGCGACGACTGCTCGACATCGCAGGCGCAGGGGCTTGAACCGATGGACGCGTCGTGCCTCCGGTGCGGCACGCAGCCACGGTCAGGCGCCAGGTTCTGCGACGGGTGCGGCGCCCCGCTCGAGGCGACACCTCATCACCCCGAGTTCAAACAGGTCACCGTGTTGTTCGCCGACGTCGTGCGGTCCATGGACCTGGCCGCGACGCTGGGGACCGAGCGCCTGCGTGAGGTGATGAGCGATGTGTTCCGCCGGTCGCGACAGATCGTCGCGCATTACGGCGGTTCGGTGGAATTCACCGGGGACGGCATCATGGCCATCTTCGGTGCGCCGGTGGCGTTGGAAGACCACGCTTTTCGGGCCTGTCTGGCTGCCCTCGACCTACAGGGTGGCATGAGGGCGCTGGCCGCGGAGGTGCGACGGCGCGATGACGTGTGTCTGGAGCTGCGGGTGGGGCTGAACTCCGGACAGGTCATCACCGGTGAGATCGGCGCCGGAAGTTTCACCGCCGTCGGAGCCCACGTCGGGATGGCGCAACGGATGGAGGCGGCCGCCCCACCGGGTGGTGTGATGCTCAGCAACTCCACGGCGCATCTCGTGGAGGGCACCGTCCAGATGGGGGCCGTGGAACACCTGCGGATCAAGAACTCCGAGGAGCTGGTGGATGGCCGGCAGCTGGTCTCCGCGGCGGTCACCGGGTTCGGACTCGGTCGCCCGCAATCCACGTTGGTGGGGCGGGCAGCGGAACTGGACGCGCTGTGCGCCCACCTCGACGCGGCGCTGGCCGGTGCGGGTGTCGCGGTCGGCGTGATCGGCCCGCCGGGCATCGGGAAGAGCCGACTGGTCGCGGAGACGCTCAAGCTGGGGGAGATGCGGGGCATGGGGGTGGTGTCCACCTACTGCGAGGCGCACACCCGTGATGTCCCGTTCCACGCGGCGGCACGGTTGTTCCGCGACCTGACCAGGGTGGGCAGCCTGCAGGGGCAGGAGGCCCGGGAGTGCGTCCGTGCCCATCTGGGCGGTGCCGACCCGATGGATCTCCTGCTGCTCGATGATCTGTTGGGCATCGCCGAACCGGAGATCGACGTGCCCGTAGTCGATCCCGATGCTCGCCGCAGGCGGCTCGCGGCCCTGCTGACGTGTGTTTCGGCGAAGCGGACCACCGCCGATGTGTATGTGATCGAGGACGCCCACTGGATGGACGATGCCAGTGAATCGACCATTGCGGGTTTCCTGTCGGCACTCGGCCCGTCGATGGCGTTGATCACCTACCGGCCCGAGTACCACGGGAAGTTGGCGGAGCTGGCCGCGCTGGACACGGTGACCCTTGTCCCACTGGATGATTCGCAGGCGTGTGCCTTGATCGCCGAACTTGTCGGTGCCGACCCTTCGGTGCGATCGCTGTCCGCACAGATCGCCGAGCACGCCGCGGGTAACCCGTTCTTCGCCGAGGAGATCGTCCGGGATCTGGCTGAACGTGGTGTCCTGCAAGGCAACGCGGGGTCATTCGTGGCCGATGGCGAGGCCACGGTCATCGGTGTGCCCGCGACGCTGCAGGCCACCATCGCCGCGCGCATCGACCGGCTCGGTGACGGGCCCAAGAGCGCGTTGAACGCCGCGGCGGTCATCGGATCACGATTCGGCGAGGATCAGCTGGCGCAGCTGGTGGACCGGCTGTGTATCGACGTGCTGCTGGAAGCCGAGATGATCGAGAAGCTCGACTCCGACCACGGTGTCGAATACGGTTTCCGACACCCGTTGATCCGGACCGTCGCCTACGAATCCCAGCTGCGCTCCGACCGGGCCAGACTGCATCGCCGGCTGGCCTCGACGATCGAGCGGGACGGACCGGGCACCCCCGACGAGAACGCCGCGCTGATCGCCACCCACCTCGAGTGCGCCGATGACCTGACTGCCGCGTTCGCCTGGCACATGCGGGCCGGGAACTGGTTGACGCTGCGCGATCTCGCGGCAGCCCGCGCTAGTTGGCAGCGGTCCCGGCAGGTGGCCGAGTTGTTGCCGCCGGATGCCCCGGGCCGGCTGTCCATGCTCATCGAGACAGGCGTCGCGCTGTGTGGAAGTGCTTGGCGTATCGGACTTGTGGAGGCGGAGAAGAACTTCGACGATCTGCGCCGGCTCTGCGCGCAGCGTGACGATCGGCGATCGCTGGCCATCGGGATGTCGGGTTACATGATGGCGCTGACGATGCACAATCACCCCAGGGCCGCTTCCGAACTCGCTTCCCGCCTACA
>JAHFVC010000294.1 GCA_023264765.1 Mycobacterium sp.
GGATCTTCTGATGCACGGAAAAGGGGGCACTCGTACGAGTGCCCCCTTTTCCGGCGCTGCGTCAGTGGCTCTGATGGACCGTCGTGTCGACCTGCGGGGCCGTCGCGTGCGGCTGGATGTCATAGATCCAGTCGTGATGGCTGATGTCGGCGGCAGCCGGGGCGGCCAGTCCGACGACGGCGGCAACCAGGCCGCTGCCGACGATTCCTGCGATACCCAACTTCTTCATGATCTTCCCTCTCTCGCTCTGTGTCTCAGGGAGCTTTCGCGCCCTCTGATTGTTGAAACGCACAGGTCAGCGAGGTAATCCCGATGGCGGTGATTGAACGGCGATTGGCAGAAACCGACCGTCGGAGGCCCCGGTCTACCGCCGGAGAACCGACTTCCGTATACAGAAGGTTGTCGTCCGACAGCCGGACAGAAAACCCGTGAGAGGAATCCCATGCCCGGAGTGCAGGATCGCGTTGTCGTCGTCACCGGAGCCGGTGGCGGCCTGGGCCGTGAGTACGCCCTGACGCTCGCCCGCGAAGGCGCCAGCGTCGTCGTCAACGATCTCGGCGGAGCCCGTGACGGATCCGGAGCCGGTCACAACATGGCCGACGAGGTGGTCAACGAGATCAAGGCCGCCGGCGGCCGGGCCGTCGCCAACTACGACAGCGTCGCGGAGTCCGCAGGCGCGGAGAACATCATCAAGACCGCCATCGACGAGTTCGGCAAGGTCGACGGCGTGGTGAGCAACGCAGGCATCCTGCGGGACGGCACATTCCACAAGATGACCTTCGAGCAGTGGGACGCCGTGCTGAAGGTGCACCTGTACGGCGGCTACAACGTCATCCGGGCGGCCTGGCCGCATTTCCGTGAGCAGAGCTTCGGTCGGGTCGTCGTCGCCACCTCCACCAGCGGCCTGTTCGGCAACTTCGGCCAGGCGAACTACGGCGCCGCCAAGCTCGGCCTGGTCGGCCTGATCAACACGCTGGCCCAGGAGGGCGCCAAGTACAACATCAAGACCAACGCCGTCGCGCCGATCGCCGCGACTCGCATGACCCAGGACATCCTGCCGCCCGAGGTGTTCGAGAAGCTGACCCCGGAATACGTTGCGCCCGTGGTCGCCTATCTGATGACCGAGGAACTGCCGGACACCGATTCGGTGTTCATCGTCGGTGGCGGCAAGGTGCAGCGCACCGCGCTGTTCCAGAACGACGGCGTCACCTTCACCGAGGTGCCGTCGGTCGACGAGATCGCCGCCAAGTGGGGCGAGATCACCGACCTGTCCGCGGCGCAGGCGGCGAGTTTCAAGCTCGGATGAAAGCGCTTGTCGCACAAGCCCTGACGGGAACGGCCGGGCTGGCTTATATCGACGTCGATGATCCCGTGTCCCCGGACGCGGTGATCATCGACGTCGGCGCGGCCGGTGTCTGCTTCCCGGATCTGCTGCTGCTGCGCGGCGAATACCAGTTGCGCCTCGATCCGCCGTTCACCCCGGGTATGGAGGTGGCAGGCACCGTGCACTCGGCCCCGGCCGGGTCGGGTTTCACCGTCGGGCAGCGGGTTTCGGCGATGTCACCGCTGGGCGGCTATGCCGAGCGTGTCGCGGTGCCGGCCTCCGGTGTCGTACCGACGCCGGACGGAATCGACGATGCGTCGGCCACCGCCCTGTTGGGCAATTACTACACGATGTACTTCGCGTTGCAACGCCGCGCGGCGCTGCGGGCTGCAGAGACCGTGCTGGTGCTCGGCTCGGCGGGCGGCATCGGCGTGGCCTCCATCCAGATTGCCAAGGCGCTCGGTGCGCGGGTGGTGGCGCTGGTGCACCGGACGGACGCGCTGGAGTTCGTCACCAGCGTCGGTGCCGATGTCGTGCTGCCGCTGACCGACGGATGGAAGCAGGCCGTGCTGGACGCCACCGGCGGCCGCGGCGTGGATGTGGTCGTCGATCCGGTCGGTGGCGATGCCTTCGATGACGCGATCCGCGTGCTGGCTCCCGAAGGCCGACTGCTGGTCATCGGTTTCGCTGCCGGGCAAGGTATTCCGACGGTCAAGGTGAACAGGCTGCTGCTGCGCAATGTCAGCGTGGTGGGTGTCGGCTGGGGCGAATTCCTGCGCCATGAGCCGGCCGCGCAGGCCGAGGTCGGTGCCGGGTTGGCAGCGTTGGTGGCCGCCGGACTGCGACCACCCGCGCCGGTGGTCTACCCGCTGGCCGACGGCGCCGAGGGCCTGCAGGCGCTCGCCGACGGACGGATTCGGGGCAAGCTCGTCCTGGTTCCGTAGATTGATGGCGTGAGCACCCTCGGCGTCGTCCTGGTCGCGCTGGTCATCGCGATCGGCCTCGCCGGCATCGTGATTCCGATCCTGCCCGGTGGCTTGCTGGTGCTCGCGGCCATCACGGTGTGGGCGCTGGTGGAACACACCACCGTGGGCTGGGTGACGCTGGGGATCGCCGTGGCGTTGTTCGTGACCGCGGAGGTGATCAAGTACACCTGGCCGGTGCGCCGGATGCGTCAGGCCGATGTCGGCACCTGGAGTCTGGTGGCCGGCGGTGTGCTCGGTGTCATCGGATTCTTCGTGGTGCCGGTGCTGGGTCTGGTGCTCGGTTTCATCCTGGGCGTGTACCTGGCCGAGTTGGCCAAGCGCAGGGATCAGCGCCGCGCCTGGGCCTCGACGGTGCACGCACTCAAGGGGGTGGCGCTGTCGGTCGGGGTGGAGTTCACCGGGGCGCTGCTGGCGACCATCACCTGGGTCGTCGCCGTCGTCGTCACGCCCTGAGAACTGCGCGCAACCGCTCGATCTGTTCCGGGGTCACCTCGGCGACCTCAAGGAATCCGTCCAGCGATCCGTACTTCTCGTCGCGCACCCGCCAGGCCGCGTCCAGGTACTCCTCGCGCACGCCGAGCACCTCGTCGGTCAGCCTCGCCTCGGCGAAGGTGATCACCTCGGCGGACTCGCCGGCGCGGTCACGGACCTGTTCGAGGATCCGGTCACGCAGCGGAGAGATCGCGTCATTGCTGCGCAGGAAGTCGGTGAGGATGGCATCCCGGTCGATGCCGACGGCCTCCAGCACGGTGGCCACCGTGAACCCCGTGCGGTCCTTGCCCGCAAAGCAGTGCGCCAAGACCGGGTGCCCGTCGGCGAGCATCGAGAAGACCTGGCGTACCGCGGTCTGCGCACCCGGCAGGGCGGGGAACTCCTCGTACACCTCGGCCATGTAGCGCTTGGCCGACTCGGCGACATCCTCGTCGGCAGGGGACTCGGACATCACCCGCTGAAAGGTGGACTCATGCGGGGCGTCCTGCTCGCTGTCGTCGGCGAAGTGGAACGGCAGCAGGTGCACCTCGACCCCGCCGGGCACATGACCCGGCCCGCGCCGCTCGACTTCTCGGTGTGAGCGCAGGTCGGCCACGTCGAGGATGCCGAGTTCGACGAGCTGCCGGCCGCCCTCGTCGGTGAGCCTGCTCAGTTCGCTCGACCGGAACAGCCGACCCGGCCGGATGCCGGTCTCCTCGGCGACGTCTCGAAAGTTCCAGGCACCCGACAGTTCCACGACTCCTACTTTGTCACAGCAGCCGCAAACGCCGATTTCTCCCCGCCGAGTTCGGCGCGGGCGATGGTGCGGATGTGCACCTCGTCGGGCCCGTCGAACAGTCGCATGGCGCGGTGCCAGGCATAGAGGCGGGCGAGCGGGAAGTCATCGGACACCCCGGCCCCGCCATGCACCTGGATGGCGCGGTCCAGGACGTTGCAGGCGATCTGCGGGGCCACCGACTTGATCTGGGACACCAGGACGTGGGCGGCCTTGTTCCCGGACTGGTCGATGGTCCAGGCGGCCTTTTCGCACAGCAGCCGGGCCTGGTCGATCTCGTTGCGGGACTTGGCGATCTGCTCACGCACCACACCCTGCTCGGCCAGCGGTTTACCGAATGCGACGCGTTTTTGCACCCGGTCCACCATCAACGCCAACGCCCGTTCGGCCGCACCGAGGGCCCGCATGCAGTGGTGGATGCGGCCCGGTCCGAGACGGGCCTGGGCGATCGCGAAGCCCGAACCCTCCTCGTGCAGCAGGTTCTCGGCAGGTACCCGCACGTTGTCGAACACGATCTCGCAATGCCCGTGCTGGTCCTGCCACCCGAACACCGGCAGTGAACGCTGGATGTCCACCCCGGGGGTGTCGGCCGGCACCAAGATCATCGACTGCTGTGCGTGCGACGCCGCGTCGGGGTTGGTGCGGCCCATCACGATCAGCAGCTTGCAGCGCGGGTCGGCGGCTCCGGTGATCCACCACTTACGGCCGTTGATCACGTAGTCGCCACCATCGCGCAGCATGGTGGTCTCGATGTTGCGGGCGTCGCTGGAGGCCACCGCGGGTTCGGTCATCGCGAACGCCGACCGGATCTCCCCTGCCAACAGCGGTTCCAGCCACTGCTTGCTCTGCGCCTCGTTGGCGAACAGGTGCAGGGTCTCCATGTTTCCGGTGTCGGGTGCCGCACAATTGAGCACCTCCGGCGCGATCTCCATGCTCCACCCGCTCAACTCGGCGAGCGGGGCGTACTCCAGGTTGGTCAGCCCCGACTCCGAGGGCAGGAAAAGGTTCCACAACCCGGCTGCCTTGGCCTTGGCCTTGAGCTCCTCGACCACCGGGGGGACGGTGTGATCCTTGGGCCCGCGCTCCTCGCGATACGCGTGGTAGGACGCCTCGGCCGGGAAGACATTCTCGACCATGAAGTCGGAGAGCCGCTTGTGGTAATCAGCCGCCTTGGCGGACATCGCGAAGTCCATAGCCGTCACCATAGGCCACTAAGTTAAACAAGTAGAAAGGAGGGATGAGCACACCACGTCCGCCGTTCCCGCCCTTCACTCTGGAAACAGCCATCCAGAAGGTCCAGGCAGCCGAGGACGCCTGGAACACCCGAGATCCGCAGCGTGTCAGCTTGGCCTACACCCCTGATTCGGAGTGGCGTAACCGCGACCTGCACATCGTGGGCCGCGCACAGATCGTCGAGTTCCTCACCGCCAAGTGGGAGCGCGAACTCGACTACGTCCTGCGCAAGGGCCTCTGGTCGTTCACCGAGGACCGGATCGCGGTGCGGTTCCAGTACGAGTGGCATGACGTCCACGGCACATGGTTTCGCAGTTACGGCAACGAGCTCTGGCAGTTCACCGATGAGGGACTGATGGCCCGCCGGGAGGCCAGCATCAACGATGTGGTTATCGACGAGTCGGAGCGACGCTACTTCGGTCCGCGTCCGGAGTCCGAGTACGGCCAGGACTTTCCGTTGTTCTGAGCGTGACCGCGGCGAGCAGGGCCGAGAGCAGCGCCAGGCCGATGACGGTTGCGGCGACGGCGGGCCAGCCGGCGGCGTCGAAGGCCACCCCACCGAACCAGCCGATGACGCTGGAACCGGCGTAGTAGCAGAGGTTGTACAGCGACGACGCCTGCGCCTTGCCGTCCGCGGCGGCCGTCCCGACCCACCCAGAGGCAATGGAGTGGGCGCCGAAGAAACCGGCCGTGGCGATCACCAGCCCGGCCAGCACCGCGAAGATGTTGTCGCTCAAGGTGATTGCGGTGCCGGCAATCATGGTCGCGGTCGATGCCAGCAGTACGGTGCGGCGCCCGAACCGGCCGGCTTCGGCCCCGGCGCGGGCCGAGGCCCACGTCCCCGCCAGATAGGCCAGGAACACCAGACTGACCAGGGTCTGCGGCAGCTCGAACGGGGCCGCCATCAAGCGGAAACCCAGGAAGTTGTACATCGCGACGAACCCGCCCATCAGCAGGAAGCCCTGGGCGAACAGCACCAGCTGCCGGGGCGAGCGCAGGTTGGTCAGCAGCTTGGCGCCCAGATCCCGGCTGCGCGACGGGGTGAACCCGCGGGCACGAGGTGCGAGTTTGACGAATGCCGTTGCCGCCAAGGCACACAACACCGCCACGGTGAGCACACCCGCGCGCCAGCCGGCGTACTGCGCGATAGGCCCGGTGACCAGCCGTCCCGTCAGGCCGCCGATCGTGGTGCCCGCGACGTAGGTACCCGCGGCACGTGCCGCGTGCCCCGACGCGATCTCCTCGGTGAGATACGCGATGGCCACGGCGGGGACGCCGCCCAGCATCAGCCCCTCGACCAGCCGGCCGCCGAGCAGCAGGCCCGCGGTCGGGGCGAATGGCACCAACAGCCCGAGAACCGTTGCCGCGGCTACCGAAATCGTCATCGCCTGAACCCGGCCGATCCGGTCGGCGAGCACTGACCACGGGATGACCCCGAGCGCCAGGCCGACGGTGGCCGCCGAGACGGTGAGCGCGGCGTGTGCCGCGCCGGTGCCGAGGTCGGCGGCGATCAGGGGCAGCACCGCCTGCGGCGAGTACAGCTGGGCGAAGGTGGCGACACCGGCGCAGAACAGTGCCGCGAGCAGTCTGCGGTACTCCGCCGACCCGCGGCTGTGGCCCGGCCAGGTCGCCGAGGATGTCAGGGAAGTCACTCAGACGACGGTAGGACGCCCCCGGTGATGTGTCCAATGCATGAATTTAGTCAATTTCATGACGATTCTGTATGACGAATTGCGCGAATCGTTCGGCTGCGGGCGCCGTCTCGCGGGTCGCGCTCCAGGTCAGTCCGATCTGCCGCTTGGCCGCCGCCTCGGTCAGCGGGATGTACGCCGCACCGGGTTCCGCACGCTGGGGTCTGGGCACCGGAACGACGGCGACCCCGAATCCCGCCGCGACGAGCCCCTCCATCGTCGGGATCTCCATCGCCTCGAAGACCATCGGCGGATCGATACCGGCTTCCGCGCACAGTTCGTCGGTGAGCTGACGCAGCCCGAAACCCGGAGCCAGACCGACGAATGGTTCGTCACCGGCGTCGGCGAGCCGAATCCGGGCGCGTCGCGCAAAAGGATGCTCGCGGGGCACGGCCAGGCACAACCGTTCCACGTAGAGCCCGCGCCACGGAAGACCCGGTGGGCGGGGCGAGGTGATTGCGAGGTCGGCCTGTCCGTCCGCCAGCCGCTCGACGATCTCGTGCGCCGCGCCCTGGAACAACTCGAATCGCACGCTGGGCGCGTCGGCCCGGAACCGCCGCAACAGTTCCGGGACGAACCCGCCGGCCTGGGAGTGCAGGAACGCCAGCCGTACCAGGCCGGTCTCCGGATCCCGGAGCGCGGCGATACGTTCGGTGGCCGAACGCATTTCGGCGATGCTGCGGCGAGCATGCTCGAGCAGGATGCGGCCGTACGCATTGAGTTGGAGTCTGCGGTTCACCCTGTCGAACAGCGGTGCACCGACCTGGGTCTCCAGCCGCGACAGCGCCCGCGACAGCGTCGGCTGGCTGATGCCGAGTTCGGCGGCAGCGTCGGTGACGTGTTCGGTTTCGGCGAGCACGACGAACCATTGCAGCTCGGCGGAATCCATGCCGATGACTCTCCCGGTCGGCGCAAGCTGTGACAAGCTGGCTCGCATGCAGGACTCGGCACAGAAGGTGCGCGTGGTGGTCGGCGATGACCACCCGATGTTTCGCGACGGCGTGGTGCGTGCGCTGGTGGGCAGCGGTTCCATCGAGGTGGTCGCCGAAGCCGACGACGGCACCTCCGCGCTGGAGGCCATCCGCACCCACAAACCCGCGGTGGCGCTGCTGGATTACCGGATGCCGGGGATGGACGGCTCGGAAGTCGCCGCGGCGGTCACCCGCGACGCACTGCCCACCCGGGTGCTGCTCCTCTCGGCGCACGACGAATCCGCCATCGTCTACAAGGCGTTGCAGGACGGCGCGGCCGGCTTCCTGTCCAAGGAGTCGACCCGCAGCGAGCTGGTCAACGCGGTGCTGGACTGCGCACGCGGACGCGACGTCATCGCCCCCGCGCTGGCCGCGTCGCTGGCCGGTGAGATCCGGCGCCGCAATGAACCGGACGCGCCGACCCTGTCCGGCCGCGAACGCGAGGTGCTGGTCATGATCGCGCGCGGGCTGAGCATCCCGGCGATGGCCAAGGAGCTCTACCTCGCGCCGTCCACGGTCAAGACGCACGTCCAGCGCCTCTACGAAAAGCTGGGCGTGGGCGACCGGGCGGCCGCGGTGGCCGAGGCGATGCGGCGCAAGCTGCTCGACTGACGTGGCACGCTTCGTCGACTTCTTCGCGGCCGAACCGGTCCGGGTGTCCGCGGTGTTGCGGCTGCCACTGATCGCGTTGATCGCGGTGCTGGTATGGATCTGGGAGGTCGACCACTGGCTGCCCGGCCTGTATGCGGTGGTGCTCGGCGTCTACGCGATCGCCGCCGTGGTGTGGGTGCTGGTGGCTTTGCGGGGTCCCTTGCCGCGCTGGGCGGACTGGGCGTCCACGGGCGTGGACGTCCTCGTCATCGTGGTGTTGTGTGTGGTGTCCGGCGGTGCCACCGCCGCGCTGTTGCCGGTCTTCTTCCTGCTGCCCATCTCGGTGGCGTTTCAGGACCGGCCCTGGCTGACCGGCATCATCGGAACCCTCACCGCCGCAGCGTATCTGTCGGTGTGGATCGTCTACTCCAAGCGCGACGACCGCATCG
>JAHFVC010000543.1 GCA_023264765.1 Mycobacterium sp.
GAGCCGTGGCCGTGGCGGACGCGGCGGCGGTCGCGGTAAGCGCGGCGACGTGCGCGCCGCCATCCTCAAGCTGCTGGCCGAGCGGCCGATGCACGGCTACGAGATGACCCAGGAGATCGCCACCCGCAGCAATGATCTGTGGAAGCCGAGCCCCGGCTCGGTCTACCCCACGCTTCAGCTGCTGGTCGACGAAGGCCTGATCACCCCCGCCCAAAGCGAAGGCAGCAAGAAGACTTTCGAGCTGACCGACGAGGGACGTGCCGCCGCCGAGAAGATCGAGACCGCGCCGTGGGACGCCATCACCGAAGACGCCGACCCCAACGCCGTCAACCTGCGCGCCGCGCTCGGCCAACTGTTCGGTGCGGTCGCCCAGGCGGTGCACACCACCGGTGACGAGCAGCAGCAGCGCATCCTCGACATCGTCAACAACGCCCGCCGCGAGGTCTACCAGATCCTCGGCGAGGAGTGACTCCGGCGGTGGGTCTGCATAACCTGAGGGGTATGCAGACCCACCCGCTCGGTCCGTTCGACGTCGCACGCATCGGATTCGGAGCAATGCAATTGCCCGGACCCGGTGTGTTCGGCCCGCCGAAGGACCGCGACCAAGCACTCGCCGTGCTGCATCGCGCCGTCGCCCTGGGCGTCAATCACATCGACACGTCCCAGTACTACGGACCCGACGTCGCCAACGAGCTCATCCATGAAGCACTGCATCCCTACCCCGCCGACCTGGCCCTGGTGAGCAAGGTCGGCGCCCGCCGCGACGCCAGCGGCGGCTGGTTGCCGTTCGACCGGCCCGACGAACTGCGGCGCGGGATCGAGGACAACCTGCGCGCTCTCGATATCGACCGGCTGGCCGCGGTGAACCTGCGAATCATGCCCCCGGGTGAGGCACCCGACGAGATCGCCACCCTGGACCCCCAGACGTTCGGGCCTCAGCTCGACGCGATGATCACCGCCCGCGACGAGGGCCTCATCTCGGGAATCGGCCTGAGCAACATCGGGGTCGAGCACCTGTCGTTCGCCCTGGAGCGCACCGAGATCGCCTGTGTACAGAACGCTTTCAACCTGCTGGACCGCTCCGCCCAACCGGTGCTGGACCTGTGTTTCGAGCACGGCATCGCGTTCGTGCCGTTCTTCCCGCTGGGATCGGGCTTCAATCCGCAGAACCCGGTGCTGAACAACGAGATCGTCACACAGGCCGCCACCGATCTCGGCCGCTCCCCGGCTCAGATCGTGCTGGCATGGACGCTCTCGGTGTCCCCGCACGTCCTGCTGATCCCGGGCACCTCCTCGGTGTCGCACCTGGAGCAGAACCTGGCGATCGCGGAGATCGAGCTGCCCGCCGAGGTGAAGAGCCGTCTCGATAGCATCCCGCAGAGATGAACATCGACAATCTCACCGGCTACGCGATCCCGGTGATCGTGGCCGTCCTCACCGGCCTCGGCGGCGTGCTGGGCATCAGCTTCCGCGACGCCGATGCGACCGAACGTCGCCGCGGCATGTGGCTGTACATGCTGGTGCTGCTCACCGCGATCGCCACCTCCGCGGCCATCAACTCGGCGTCCGGGTTCGGCAAGCCGCTGAGCGCCGTCCTGATGACCATCGCCGCCTCCGCTGTCGCGATCGGCACGCACGTGCTGTGGCGCCGGATCGTGTTCGACGCCCCGGAGCGCAACATCAAGATCGCCATGACCGCCGTGGGTCTGGCTGTCGTCGTGATCATTTCGTCGGTGACCTACACCTACATCTCCGGCAAGGGCTGCCGGCAGGCGCAGGGCCTGATCACGACCAGCATGACGCAGTCGGCGTTCATCCTGCCGTCCTTCGCCAACCAAGGGCCCACGAGCGGCGATTTCCAGAAGTGGTCCCGCGACCTGCACGACCAGGCCGCACAGGTCAGCGCGGGCGACGTCGCGGCGCAGGCGAAGAACCTCGCCGACCTGGCCGACCAGATCACCGCGACGGTGCAGATCGGCGACTCCGCCAGTCACGCGCTGCTCGGTGCGCGGTTCTACGACGTGCTGCGGGTGCTCCTGCAGAAGTGTCAGAACTTCTGAAACCGTTGGCCACCAACGAGTTACCCGAAATCGACCGCATGCCACGCGGTGGGCCCGAGGCCTCTTGCGTCGACCGGCTGTTGCAGACCGACCGGCCCGAATATCTCGACCGCGCAGACGTGGACCCACGCATCAAACGCAGCGTCATCTCCGCGTTGGACTGGACGGGACGGGTGTTCGGCAACCACGACCAATTCGCCCGCATCGTCATGGACGAGGTCGCCGATGTCCCGGACCCACGGATCCTGGAACTCGGCGCCGGGCACGGTGCCCTGTCGGCCACGCTGCTGGAACAGCATCCCACCGCACGGCTGACCGTCACCGACATCGAGGCGGACTCGGTCGCGGCGATGGCCGCCGGCGGTCTCGGTCACCATCCGCACGCCGAGGTGCGCACCATGGATGCCACCGCGATCGACGCGGCCGACGGCGCGTTCGCCGTAGCCGTGTTCGCGCTGTCGTTCCACCATCTGCCGCCCGCACCGGCCGCGCGGGTGCTCGCCGAAGGAACCCGCGTCGCCGACAAACTGATCGTCATCGACCTGCCGAGGCCGCCGTCCCCGCTGCACCTGTTGCGCTTGGCGACGATGCTGCCACTGGCCCCGTTCGTCCCCTTCGTGCACGACGGGGTGATCAGCTCGCTGCGCTGTTACAGCCCGTCGGCCATGCGGGCGCTGGCCGCGCACGCGGGGGTGGACGTGGCCGTGCGCACCGGTCTTTTCGGTCCTCAGGTTTCGGTGGCCACCCGCGGCTAGGCTCGGGCCCGTGGGTGACGACGTCACACAGACCGACTTCAGCCGGGCCGAGCGCCGTCAGTACCGCCGCAAGGTGCAGCTGTGCCTCGACGTGTTCGAAACCATGCTGGCGCAGTCCAGTTTCGAGTTCGACCGGCCACTGACGGGCATGG
>JAHFVC010000544.1 GCA_023264765.1 Mycobacterium sp.
AGATCGTCAGCGAGGTCGTGGTCCCGCCGCAGGGCTGGCTGGTGCTGCGCCCGGTGTAAGTTTGATTTTCAAACTTACCTGTGTCAATCTTGCGTGATGACGAGTACTCGCCTGGCCGACCTGCCGGGGCGGCCATGTCCGATCGCTGCGGCCATCGAAGTGGTCGGTGAACGATGGTCGCTGCTCATCGTGCGTGAACTAACGCTAGGGGCAAGGACATTTAACGAGATTGCGGCGGGGACCGGCGCGCCTCGTGACAGAATCGCGGCCCGCATCAAGAGCCTGATGGATGCTGGGATCGTTCAGCGCGTTGCGTACCAGACGTCGCCAGAGCGGTTCGAGTATCACTTGACGCCGTCGGGCGAGGAACTCGCCCCCATACTCAAGGCGCTGCTGAAGTGGGGATTGACCCATGTTGTGCAACCCGACGACCCCGACCGGGATGCCTACCGCAGTGCCGCTGCGGCGAACGGGTCGCGATGACCGTCAATCCGTCGCCGGTCCGCGACTCGAAGGCGTGGGGAACCAACCGTTCCCGCACTATCACCTGGGTAGATCCGGCACCCAGCACGGCGATCGGATTGTCGATGCCAGGGCTCGACTATCTCCGGGCAATGCTCGACGGATCGCTTCCGCCGCCACCGATGGCTGCTCTCATACAGTGCGATCTCGTTGAAGCCGAACATGGCCGCGTCGTGTTCACCTGTCGCCCTGACGAATCCGCCTATAACCTGATCGGGTCCGTGCACGGCGGCCTGGTGTGCACCCTGCTGGACTCGGTACTCGGCTGTGCGTTGCACAGCACGCTCCCGCAGGGCAAGGGCTACACCTCGGTAGAGATCAAGATCAATTATCTCAAGGCGGTGCGGTTGTCCAGTGGGCTGCTTACGGCCACAGGCACTGTGGTGAAATCCGGTTCGCGGGTCGGCTTCACCGAAGGATCCGTCATCGACGCCGACGGTGCGTTGGTGGCAACCGCGTCGAGCACGCTGTTGATCTTCGATCTGTAACTCACCCGAAGAGCGAACTCAGCTCGCTTCATTGATCAGATGGGTAGCAAAAAAGCATGACAGACAATCCGATTCTGGTGATCGGGGCGACCGGACAACATGGCGGCACAGGTGGCCTGTTGGTTCGCCGCTTGCGCTGTGAAGGGTATCCCGTTCGGGTGTTGGCCCGGACCCTCAGCGAGCGCACCGATCGCCTGTCCGAGCTAGGTGCCGAAGTTGTCGTTGGCGATCTCACCGACCGCCGCACCCTCGTGCCGGCACTCGCCGATGTCGACCTTGCGTATTTCACCTACCCGATCGCCGCCGGCGTGGTGCTGGCGGCAGCGAATTACGCAGCGGCCGTGCGCGAGGTCGGGCGATCGCCCCGAACCGTGGTCATGTCGATGGGGCCGGCGCATCCTGACCACCTCAGTGACCTCGGTCGTGCCCAATGGCTGGCCGAACAGATGCTGGGGTGGGCCGGACTCGAGCTACTGATTCTTCGGGTGACTGCCCTCTTCCACGAGAACTTGCGGGTCCTGCATGCGCAGTCGATCCGGGCCGGCGGTGTGCTACGAAGCTCCTTCGGCGACGCCAAGGTCCCTTGGGTCAGCGGCGTAGACGCCGCCGAACTCGGCCTCTCGGCACTGCTGCATCCGGAGCGTTTCGAGGCTCCAGTGTGCTATCCGACCGGCAACGAGATATTCAGTTACGCCGACATCGCGGATGTGTTGACCGACGTGCTCCAAACGCCAATCCGACACCAGCCTATCTCGGCTGGCGAATGGCGCGATGATCTGGTTGAGCTGGCGGGCAACGACGGCGAGGCAGTGGTCAACGTAGCTATGGCGCAGCATATTTCGTCGGTCGGTCATATGGTGGCCGCGCGTGGTCCGGTCGCGGACCAACACAAGTTCCACCCGTTACACCGATTGATCGACCGCGAATCGCTGAGTCTGCGGCAGTTTGTCGATGACAATCGGGCGGCGTTCAGTGGCTCTCCTTAGCGTGTTGATTATCGGGCTCACCGTCCTCAGGTGCGCCTGATATGTCTCTACTCGACGAGGTGCTCGACGCGCATGGCGGCCTTGCCCGCTGGCGACAGATGCAATCGGCGCAGGGCACAGTCGAATCCGATGGACCCCTGTTTGAGTTGAAAAGCCCGTCGTTGCCCTCGCCGCCACTGCAGTTCACCGTCAGGATGCACGAGATGCAGGCGTCACTGCGGCCGGCCGGCTCAGGCCGGCTCGTTGACCTCAGGGCCGGACGCATCGCGCTGGTAGCCGACGACGGAACGATATTGGCCGAAGACGCAGGTATTCGAGAAAGCTTTGCGGGACATGACATGTTCACGCCTTGGAACCCGCTGCAGCGAGGTTTTTTCGGCGCATATGCACTCTGGAACTACCTCAGTCTTCCCTTTCTACTTTCATTGCCGGGGATAGAGCTGCATGACGTCGAGCCAGTTGTCGTCGACGGTCAGACCCTCGTCGGTGTCGGCGCGACGTTTCCGGACGGGATCTTCACCCACAGTCGCGAACAGCAGTTCTTCTTCGACACCGATCGGCTGCTGAGACGTCACGACTACCGCCTCGATGTCGCGGGAGGGTTTCCTGTGAATCACTATGTGGAGCAGTATGTCAACGCAAACGGAGTCAACGTACCGACCGTGCGGCGGGCCTATCTAAGCGACGACCGCGGACACACCCGATGGGATCAGCTTCTGGTGCACCTGCGCTTCTCCGACATTGCGTTCTCCCCGGCGGCAGCTACCCCCTGACATACGTGGTCCCGCCGCAGGGCTGGCTGGTGCTGCGCCCGAGCTAGAGCAGTTCCAAGGTGTAGTGGTCCTGTTCGCCGCCGTAGAACTTGTCCAGCACCCCCAGGAAATCAGCGTTGTCGGCGGTGGCCCTGGCGAACAGCGTCATCGACGAGCACACCTTCAGGTTGTCCGGCCAGGGGAAGATCTCCTTGA
>JAHFVC010000295.1 GCA_023264765.1 Mycobacterium sp.
CACGCCGAGCACGGTGATGCCGTTGACCTGCGCGCTGTCGACGACACGGTCCACGGCAGCCCAGTCATATGTGTCATCGGATGGCTCGATTCCGGCCCAGGGCAACATGATCCGGATGGTGGTGATGCCGGCATCCTTGAGCAGCCCCATCGCCTTGTCGGTGTCGGTCTGCGTGTAGAAGTACATCTGCTGGGCGTTGACGGCGATCTCGGTGGGCCGTTGATCGACCGCCGTCGCCGACGGCGGTGCGATGGTGACCTCGACCGTGGCCGTGGTGATCGCGCCGAAGGCGTCGGTGGCCTTGACGGTGAAGGTGTCCGTGTCGGTTCCCGGTGTCACCAGGGCGCGGTATCGGGCATCGACGTCCGGTGTGTAGGTGAACTTTCCGTCGGTGGTCACCTTCACCGCACCGAACGCCGGGCCGGTTCCCAGGCTGTAGGTCAGCGGGTCACCATCCGGGTCGACGGCGGTGACCGTGCCGGTCACCGTGCCGATGGCGGTGGACGTGGTGTCGACGGTCCCGGTGGCGTTCTGCGGCGCGTTGTTGGTCACCGGGTTCGGGGCGATGGAGAGTTTGGCCGAAGCCGTTGTCGTGCCGCCGAATCCGTCGCTGATGGTGAAGGTGACGGTCTCGGACTTGGTCGCCGCCGTGGCACCGGCCTTCGAGGCCGCCAGCCGGGCGGCGGCCGTCGGTGTGTAGGTGAACGAGCCGTCGGCGTTGACGACGACGGTGCCCTTGGTGGTCGCGCTCGGCGTGTAGCGCAGCGCGTCACCGTCGGCGTCGGTCGCCGTGACCGATCCGTTGACGAGCCCTGAGCGCGAGTCTGTCGCCGTGACAACAGCTTTGGCGGCGACCGGTTTGACGTTGGCCGCGCCGATCTTCACGTTCACCGTGACGGGTACGACGCCGCCATGTCCGTCGTCCACCGTGACGGTGAAGGTGTCCATCTTCTGATCGTGGGTCGCGCCGGGCGCCAGTGCGGCCGCACGGGCGGCCGCGGTGGGCGTGTAGGTGTAGGCACCGGCCGTGGTGACTGTCACCGTGCCCTTGGCGGGCCCGCCGGTCACCGTGTAGGTCAGCTTGTCCTTGTCGCCGTCGGCGGAGGTGACGCCACCCTTCACAACTCCCGTCGTCGTGTTGGGTGCCCCATAGGTCGTGGTGACGGTCGGGACCTTGTTCGCGGGGTCGATGGCCAGCGAGAGGGTGGTGGTCACCGTGCCGTACCGGCCGTCGGAGACGGTCACGGTGAACGAATCGTTCGCCACCGACGCCGCCGCGCCGGGCACCGCGGCCGCATGACGGGCGGCAGCAGTGGGCGTGTAGGTGTAGGTCCCGTCGGCTTTGAGCACCAGCGTGCCCTTGGTCGGCTTGGCGGTCACCACGTACGTGAGCGGGTCACCGTCGAAGTCGACGACACCCACCCGCCCGGCGAGCGCGCCCGTCAGCGGATTCGATACGGCTGCAACGGGATCGTTGGAGAAAGGCGCCTTGTTCTGCGGGACCAGCGACATGACACGCACGGTGCCGTTGGCCGGGTCGGTCACCCACAGTGCGGTGCCGTCCGGGGTGAGTGCCACGCCCGATCGCGGTGAGGTGGCGGCCACCTCGAGATCGGAGACCCCGACCACCGAGCCGTCGTTGGTGCGCAGTGCCGCAATGAGACCCGTCGAGGTGACGACCATCAACGCGCTGCGGTCCTTGGTGAGCGCGATGCCCGAGATCGGGTGCCCCAGAATCAGTGTCCCCGCCGCGCCCGAGACCAGGTCGATGACGGTGAGGCCGCCGCTCGCGTCGGCCGCGTAGAGCTTCTTGTAGGTCGAGTCGACGACGAGACCGACCGGGGTGCCGCCCATGTCGGCGCGCGTGGTGGCGCTCGAAGCGGTGGACGAGAAGGCCGAGATATTGCCGCCGCCTGCCGTTTTCGTGCTGACGACGAAGATCGTCTTGCCGTCGGCGCTCACCGCGAGCCCAGTGGGTTTCAGGCCGGCGGCCAAGGCGACGGTGCCCGCGACCTTGTTGGTCGACGTGCTGATCTTGGTTACGGTGCCCGCGGCGGTGTTGGCGACGTACACCGTGTCGCCGCTGGGGTTGATGGCGATGGCGCCGGGGTTGGGAACGGCGATCGTCGCCTTCACCGCCTTGGTCGCCGTATCGATGACGGTGATGGTGTTGCCCGTCGAACTGGACACGTACAACCGGGTGCCGTCCGCCTTGACCGCAAGCCCGTCGGGCGCGGTTCCGGCCGCGAAGCTGGTGATGACCGCATTGGTGGTGGTGTCGTAGACGGTGACTGTTCCGGTGCTGCGATCGGTGACGTAGGCGCGGGTGCCCGACGTGACCACCGCGCTGGGATCGGTGATGTTCGCAAACGCCGTCGCGGAGTAGAACGGCGACGGGCTGACCGGGATGTTGACCGGCACGGCGACGGTGTTGACACCGTCGTTCACCGTGAGCGTCATCCCGATGGTGTCGTCGGACGGCGTCGCGGACGCGTTGAACCGCTGAGCCGTGGTGGGTGTGTAGGTGAACGTTGTGGTCGTGGCGTTGTAGGTGAGCGTGCCCAGAGCCGGGGTGCTCACGAGCTTGACGCTGACCGCCTTGCCCTCGGGGTCGCTGGTGGTCAGTTTGCCCAGGACGGTGCCGGTGGTCGCGTCGGGCCGGCCCCAGGCGACCGACGCGGTCGGCGGCAGGTTGGCCGCGGCGACGGCCTGCGTGGCCGCCATCGCCCGAGCGGTGATCTCCGTGCCCGCGTCCTCGGTGGTACCGACCTCCCGGCGGGCCGCACCGAGCATCACCCAGCCGAGCGGTGAGTCCGCCAAGGCGCCGCGCAACGCGCCGAGAAATGCCGACACCGCCTGGCGGGCGACGCCGCTGATGGTGCTGCCGACGGTCTGCACCGGGTTCGGGGCCACCGGCCGGGCCGCCGCGAGCGCCGTCGGGGCCTGGGTCACCGACTGGGCCGTCACCGCTTCGGACCCGGACACGGCCGCCTTGGCCGTCGAGGGTGTCTCGCTCTCCGATTTCTGCGGGGCGGAGGCTCCCGCGCTCGTCTGTGCGGCGGTGCGGTGGGCGACCTTGACGGATTCGGCGGCGCGGGCATGCGGGGTCGTCGAGGCCGCCTTCTTCTTCGACTTGGGCTTCGGCTTGTCCACGTAGTCGTCGTCGCGCGGGCTGCCCGACCCGGAGGTCACGGTGCCGGGCGTCGCGTCAACGGTGGTGGCAGAACTCCCGCCTTCGCCCGTCTTCGTCGTGCCGGCGTCCGCGGGTGTGGTGGCCCCCGAATCCGGTCCGGTGGGCGCGGTACCGGTGTCGGCCGGTGCCGAGGTCGAGTCTTCGGTGTTAGCCCAGGCAACCCCCGCGGGCCCGGCGATCGCGGACCCGACACCGAGGGCGACTGCAAGCGCCCCGACCCGTCCGATGTATTTGCCATATCGCGTTTGCATCATGTCTCCCACTGCGCGGTGGTGGCGCACTGCTGAGCGCGAGCATTGGCTTGACTCTGCGAAACGGCAGCAATTGCCGGAAGTGTAGCCGCTGCAGATGTCTGCCGAGTCGACTTTCGACATTTGCTGAGTCCGCCGTGGGGCGACACAGCCGCAGGCCTGCCGGCTACCCTGATCGCGGCGTCAGCCGGAACACCGGGATGTGTCGCCCGGACTTGCTGGTTTTCGCGCGGTAGTCGGCATATCCGGCGTAGGCCTTGATCGCGAGCGCGTACAGACGCTCGTACTCCTGCGGGTCCACGACCTCGGTGGCGGTGAACAACTCGTCACCGAATTCGCACTCCGGATGGGCCTTGAGGTTGTGGAACCACTTCGGATTCTTGCGGCCCCCGAAGTTGGACGCGATCAGGATCGGGTCGCCGTCGTCATGGAAGTACGCCAGCTGGTGCACCCGCGGTTCGTGCGTCTTGGCGCCGATCGTCGTCAGGGGCGCCTGGTCCACCGCTCCGGCCAGGGCGGTGTAGCTGCGGCCCGTCAGTCGGTAGAAGTAGGGGTCGACGTGCCGCGCGACGCGGCGGGCGAAGAACTGCCCGGGCGTGGAGCGCCCGAACGCCTCCGCCAGCTTGAAGACCGGTCCGTGCTTCTTGTTCGGGTCGGCGTAAGGCAACGGCATGACGTTCCAGTACCCAGATAAATAGTTAGCTACACTTGACGAAATGTCTGCCGGTCCGGTCACACCGCTGCGCGGGCCGGACACACCACCGGTCCGCGAGGCCCCGAACTGCCGAACCACGGACCGGCAGCCCTCGCTCACCGGCCTCCGTGCGCTCGCTGCCCTGATGGTGGTCGGCACCCACGCCTCGTTCGCGACGGGCGCGCTCAAGCTCGGTTACCTCGGGTCGCTGTTGGGCCACCTCGATATCGGTGTGCCGATCTTCTTCGCGCTGTCAGGCTTCCTGTTGTTCCGGCCCTATGTCCGCAGCGCGGCCACCGGGGACCCGGCGCCGCGGCCGGGTCACTACGCCCGGGCCCGGTTCCGGCGCATCATGCCGGGTTACGTGACGGCGGTGTTGTTCACCTTCGTGGTCTACCTCTACTTCACCCCGGGGCCGAATCCGGGCCAGACCTGGCTGGGACTGCTGCGCTACCTCACGCTGACGCAGATCTACGCCGACAACTTCCTGGTGACCTATCTGCATCCCGGGCTGTCACAGATGTGGAGCCTGGCGGTGGAGGCCTCGTTCTACGCCGCGCTGCCCCTGCTGGCTCACCTTCTCCTGGGGCGGCGGTGGCGGCCCGGCGTGACACTGACGGGTCTCGCTGCGCTCGCCGCGATGGCGCCGCTGTGGCTGCTGCTGGTGCTGCACCCCGACTGGCTGCCCAACTGCGCTGGCATGTGGCTGCCCGCACACCTGGCGCCCTTCGCTGCCGGAATGGCACTCGCGGTGTTGCAGCAGAACGGGATCCGGGTGCGCGCCGCGGTCACCCTCCCGGTCGCGGCGCTGGCCTACCTGGTCGCCGCCACGTCGGTCGGGGTTGCTCCGGTGACCAGGGCACTGCTGTACGCGGTCATCGCGGCGATGGTGACGGCGCCGCTCGCCCTCGGCGATACCGGCCGGTGGACGCGACTTCTCGGCAGCCGCCCGATGGTGTGGCTCGGGACCATCTCCTACGAGGTCTTTCTGCTGCACGTGGTGATGATGGCCGTCACGATGCACCTGGTGCTGGGGTGGCAGTTGTTCACCGGTTCGACGCTGGTGCTCGTCGTCGTGACGCTGGCCGCCACCGTGCCGTTGGCGTGGCTGCTCCGTGCGGTGACGGAATCTCGGCGCCGTCAGGCGAATTCGTCGACCACCTCGGCGACGCGGCGTAGCTGACCGACGTCCGAGGATGTCGGGATGAGATGCACCTCGTCGGTACCGATCTCGGCGAACCGGCGCAGCACATCGATCAGTTCGTCCTCGCTGCCCGCCCAGCCCGTGGTGGGCGCCATGGCGTCGACGAACTCGGCGGGAATCCAGTTCATGTAGCGGCGCAGGTGACGGTGCACCTGGGCCCGGGCGGGCTCCTGGTCGCCGAGCGCGAACCAGAACGAGGTCGCCAGGTGCGGCGCCGGGCGGCCCGCCTCGGCCCACGCATTCCTGGCGACGTCGAAGAGTTCGTTCTGCTTGGCGACGTCGAGATCCAACGTGGTACCCGCCAGCCCGGCGGCCCACGTCGCGGCGCTGCGCAACGTCTTGGGCCCGATCGTGCCGACCAGCAGTTCAGGCCCGCCGGACTGCACCGGCGCCGGCCCCACCGGCAGCACCGAGTCGGTCACCTTCTCACCGCGCCAGACGCGTTTCATCACCGCCACCCGGTCGGCCATCTGGCGCATGGTCTGGGTCGCCGGGTCGGCACCGGCGGCGACGTAGTCCTCGTGCCGGCCGCCGACGCCGAGGCCGACGGTGAGCCTTCCGCCGCTGAGCATGTCGCCGGTCGCCAGGGCCTTGGCCAACAGCACCGGGTCGTGCAGTTGCGGCACCACCACGGTGGTGACCAGGCGAACCCGATCGGTCCAGGCCGACAACGCACCGAGCAGGGTCAGCGAATCCGGGTTGCCGAACGCGACGCGCTCGCCCCAGCACAGCGATGAGAACGGTCCCTCGTCGATGACCTTCGCCCACTGTTTGAGCATTGCCGCATCCAGATCCGGTTCCATGACCGGCATCGTCATACCTACCTGCACGTCGGGGATTCTGGCACGCGGCGCCGACTGCCACTATGTGCTCATGGCGATCTCCACGACATCCATCGCGCACGTCCGGCTCACCGTCACCGACATCGAACGCTCCCGTCAGTTCTACGAGGGCGTCTTCGGTTGGCCCGTGCTGGTCGAGTTGCCGCCGGGCGCCGACGCCGCCATCAGGACGGCGCTGGCGTTTCTGTACGGCGGGGTGATCTACGACCTGGGCGGCACGCTGATCGGATTACGGCCCGTGGGTGACGACGACTTCGACGAGGACCGCACCGGCCTGGACCACGTCGCCTTCCGGCTGGCAGACAGGACCGCGCTCGACGCGGCAGCCGAGCATCTCGACACCCTCGGCATCGAACACGGGCCGGTGAAGGACATCGGACCGGCCTTCATCCTGGAGTTCCGCGACCCGGACAACATCGCGCTGGAATTGACCGCGCCCAAGTAACCGGGGGTTATCCCCCGTACGGTTCGGCGGAAAACGCGGTGTCGCCGGAGCACGCCGGTCCATAGGTTGGTCCCATGGTCGCAATCACGTCCAGCACTGCTGCCGACATCGCCGATGACGCCGCACCGGGAATTGCCCGCCCGCGTCATCTCGGGGTGGTGCCCACCGCCTCGATGGTGACGGGTGCCGCGCTGGCCATCGTATGGCTGTGGATTCCGTTGTCCATCTTGATCATCGGTATCTCCTCGATTCCCTCGGTGATCGGCTTCGCGCTCTCCGCGGTGGTGTTCGTCTACTTGATGCGCGGTGTGGAACGGGTCGAGCGGGTGCGCAGCGAGGCGGTGTTCGGCCTGCGGATCGCGGTGCCGCCCCGACCGATGTCGCCGTACACCGGCTTCCAGCGCTGGACGCATCAGCTGTGGCTGGACCTCAGCGGCAGCCGATTCTGGAAGGCGACCGCCCAGCACTACCTACGGATGGTCTACGACCTGCTGGCCTGCGGGCTCGCCCTGGCGCTGCTCGCCTTCGCCGTCCTGGCTCCGGCCTTCGCGTCGGCGGTCCGGCGCAGTGACGGTGACTCCGGGCTGTCCTTCCTCTCGCCGCCACTGGCGTGGCTACTGGCCGTCGTCGCGCTGGCCGCCGCGGTCGCACTGCTGGTGTTCGCGCCCGCGATCGACGCGAGGATCGACCGCTGGTTGCTGGCCGCATCCCCCACGGCGGCCCTGCAGTACCAGGTGAGCGCGCTGGCCGATGCCAGACAGGGGGCGGTGTCCTCGGCGCAGACCGAACGTCATCGCATCGAGCGGGATCTGCACGACAGCGTGCAGCCCCGGCTGGTGTCGCTGGCCATGACGATCGGACTGGCGCAGACCAAACTCGACACCGACCCGGCAACGGCCAAGGCTCTCATCGGGGAGGCGCACGCCGACGCGATGAGCGCGCTGTCCGAGTTGCGCAACGTGGTGCGCGGGATCGCCCCCACCATCCTCACCGACCGCGGCCTGGACGCGGCGCTGTCGGCGGTGGTGCAGCGCACCCAGATCGCCGGTGTGCCAACCACCCTCGATGTTCATCTGCCGAGACGGTTGCCCGACGAGATCGAATCGGTGGCGTACTTCGTGGTGGCCGAGGCCCTGACGAACGTGGCCAAACACGCCAAGGCCGCCCAGGCGGTGGTGACGGTTCGTTACGAGGAAGCCGGCCGGGTGCTGCAGGTGTCGGTGTTCGACAACGGGTGCGGCGGGGCCGCGGTCGGCACCGACGACGATGCCACCGGACTGCGCGGCCTCACCGAGCGGGTGCGGGCGGCAGGCGGCACGTTCACCGTGTCCAGTCCCGCCGGCGGGCCCACGATCGTGACGGCGGTGCTGCCATGCGCATCGTGATCGCCGAGGACTCGGCGCTGCTGCGCGCCGGCATCGAACGCATCCTGGCCGACGCCGGACACCAGGTTGTCGCCGGCGTGCCCGATGCCACCGGGCTACTGCACATCGTCAACGAGCACCATCCCGATCTGGCGATCGTGGATGTCCGGATGCCCCCGACGTTCACCGACGAGGGCATCCGCGCCGCGGCGCTGCTGCGCTCGCAGAACCCGGAGTCGCCGGTGCTGGTGCTCTCGCATTACGTCGAGGAGCGCTACGCCGCCGACCTGATCGCCTCGGACACCAAAGGTTTCGGGTATCTGCTCAAAGACCGGGTAGCCGACGTGCCTGCCTTTCTCGACGCGGTCGAGGTGGTCGGTGGAGGCGGCACGGTGCTCGATCCGGAGGTGGTGTCACAGATCCTCGCGCGGTCGCGGCGGCGCGTCGTGCTCGACGGGCTGACGCCGCGCGAACGCGAAGTCCTGCAGTTG
>JAHFVC010000296.1 GCA_023264765.1 Mycobacterium sp.
GGATACCTGCACCGAGGCGCGTATACCCTGACGGCTGAAGTTGGTTGAGGTTGGTCCTGCCGACGGCACCGAAACGCTGCCCGAACGTCCTGATCGACATCAGGTGCACGGCATGCCTTCCCTGAGAACGGAATCCATACACGGCGACACGATCGCCGAGTTCCTCCAGTGTCGCTGCCATCGTAGCGGCGGCCCGGCGCTGATGATCGTGTACGGCCAGTCCATCGGCGTCCGCGTCGGTCGCCGACCCGGAGGCGTCCACCAAGATCAGCACGCCCAGATTGCGGGCGATCTTTCGATGTTCCAGGTACACGTTCTCGGGCGGAGAGAAACCCGACTGCAGGTCTACGAACATGTCGATCAGAGCCTCGACATCGATCTCGTCACCGTCCGGACGTCCCCGAAGTACTTTGGGGCCGAGTCCGACCCGTGAAAGTCTGCGTCTGAGGACGTCGTCGCGGTGCACCGCGGTGGCGCTGACGTTTGCGTCGGCTTTGATCGGGAAATCGATGACCCGGCACCAGTCGGGGCGATATTTCTGCTCGTGCACATCCCATTCCGGGTGCAGCGTGCCATTGATCCCCAGCGCGACGCCGGGTTGACGATCATTGGTGAACCTGATGGGTGTGGGGATGGGACGGGCGTTGGGACCGGCTTGCTGTACCTGGCGCATCGAGCGCACCTGCATCTCGGTGCCCGGTGAGCCGTCACTGGATGATTTCGAGCTGCCGAATGTCTTGCGGAAGTAGTCCGAGATGTTCTTGGAGCTGAAGAGCGGGCTTTCGAACAGCTTGAGAATCTTGCTCTCGCCATCGGTTTCGGAATCGTCGTCTTCGTCGGTCTCCGGTAATTCCAGGGGATCGAACTTCAGCTGTAGATCTTTGTCGCCTGCCGCCGCGCCGGGCCCTGCCGCCGATGCTGCGAGCCGGGCAGGCTTGATGACGCCGAACCAGTCCGGCGGATCGGCGACTTTCGCTCGGCTCCTGGCGATATCCAGGGAATGCCGGGGATCCGTGCTGATCGGTGCGCGGCCGGAATCCAGTTGGGAGACCAGGTCGGCAGCCAGCGGGAGCCGATTTGCCAGGTCACGGAGCGCGCGGTGGCCTTCCAGCGCCAGGTAGCGTCGGGCGATCACCGGGCGTGCCCGCAGGGCCTTCGCCCATTGACCGTCGAGGCTACCGGCGCCCAGTAGGGCACTTTGCAACAGGATCTGACGTCGTTGGTCGACGGCCTCGTCCGACCGGGCGACGAAGATCGCCTGCCCGTTGGTGTAGGCCGGCTCACCCGCCGGCGACTCGGCGATGTCGACTGCCCTGCCGGTGACGAAACTGGCGAGTAGCCGGAACCGCTCGGCGCCGCTGGGGTCGGGAGCGCTCACGTTGCGGGCAGCACCGCGTCGGCGAGCTCGCCGAGTGCCCGCGCGATATCGCGATCGTCGGTCAGGGCTTGCACGATCGCCGAGTGCACGGCGCTACGCAGGCTCAGCCCTTCGGCGACAAGACCGCCGGCGAGAATGAGCATCCGGGTGGACGATGCCTCGCGCAAAGGTGATCCGTCGATGTTGCGGATGGCATTGCCCAACGTGACCAGTGCACGCGCTGTCGCGGCGTCGACCCCGGCTTCGTGGGCGACGACGTCGATTTCGACTTCCGGCGGCGGAAAGTCGAGCTCGATGGCGACAAAGCGCTGCCGGGTCGACTCTTTGATGTTCTTCAGCACGCTCTGGTAGCCCGGGTTGTATGAGATCACCAGCTGAAATCCCGGGGCGGCGGGCAGCGTCACACCGAGGCGATCGATGGGAAGTTCTCGTCGATGATCGGCCAGGGGGTGGATGACGACGGTGGTGTCCTGACGGGCTTCGACGATCTCGTCGAGATAGCAGATAGCGCCTTCGCGCACTGCCCGGGTCAACGGGCCATCCACCCAGACCGTTTCACCGCCCTTGAGCAGGAAGCGGCCCACCAGATCGGCCGAGGTGAGGTCTTCGTGGCCGGCGACGGTGATGAGGTCCCGGCCGAGTTCGCTGGCCATCGTCTCGACGAATCGGGTCTTGCCGCACCCGGTGGGGCCTTTCAACAGAACGGGCAGGCCGCGCCGGGCGGCCGCGCGGAAGACCGTGACTTCCTCACCCACCGGGCGGTAGAACGGTGCCCGGTTGGCTGGCTGGTCAACGCTCGGGTGCCCGTTGTGGGCTGCCTCGATGGTGCCGCCAGTCGATTGGTTGCTCAATTCACTTGCCTCGTTCCAGGGGGACCATCGTCGGAAGGGTGACGCCGTCGGGCAGAACCAGCTGACCGTCGTGATTGATGTAGCCGGAGTTGTGTAGCGGTACCGGCAGGGAGGGATCGGGGCACGGTCGGTCGGTGTCCTCGCCGCAGATCCCCATCAGGAAGTAGGACCGCTTCAAGACATCGTCGGGCCAGGGATCCTGGTGGAAGGCGAACCACTGCGCGGGCAGGTTGTAGAGCACGAAGAAGAATGCGCTGCACGCGGCGAAGATCGCCAGGAACCGGGTGAGCTGCTGAACGGCGAATCCGCCACGCACACTGTCGAGTCCACGTTCGACGAAGGTGCGGCCACGGTCATCGGTGAAGTAGCGCAGGCAGCACAGGCCTGCCTGGACACCGCCCCACATGAGCCCTTCGTAGATCGGCCACTGGTAATAGGTGCCGGCGTTGATCGACAGGGCCTGGATGGCCCCGGGATAGGTGAACAACCCCATCGGCATGAGGAACAATCCTTCGATGACCAGGTCGAAGAAGAACGTCCAGGCGATGACGATGCCGATCAGGCCAAGTGTGTTGATGTTGGGCCAGCGCTGCTTGGCTTTGCGCATGATCCAGCAGCCGAGCATCGTGCACAGCAGGACGAAGGAGTATCCGGGGGCGTTCATCAGGAACGGCTCGGCCATCATGGCCCCTGGCTTCCCGAAGGACATCCAGCCCGGGATGTCCTGGACCCAGGAGCCGCGGTTCCACATCCAGGTGTTGTAGGTGCTCCAGGTGTTGAAGTAGTTCAGCAGCGGATCCTGGAAGAACAGCAGACCACACGCGGCAAAGAGCATGCCGTCCAGAGTGATTCGTCGTTCTCGTCGCCAGGGTCTGATGATGAAGTACCAGATCGCGAGCGGGTAGCCGACGATGATGACGGCCGTCCAGGTGAACAGGATCGCCTTCATGAACGTCGGCGGATCGCTGGCCCCGGCCGGTACGCGCTCGAAGTTGGGACCGCTGATCCAGCGGATCCACACGTACAGCTGAAAGGCCAGGATCAAGCCGCCGACCGTCGCCCAGATCTTGATGGCTTTGGGCGACTTCTGCGGCTGCGTGCCCAGAGTTGCCGCGCCAGGCAATGATTCGGTACGAGCTCCGGGTTTTTTGTTCGACAGGTCGGTCATTGCACTGTCTCCTCCAAGTTTGTGCCGCCGTGGGTAGCAGACGGGTGCCACATGATCACGGGCCCTCTCAGATCCGCGACTACAGACCCCGGTCGTACCCCAACGCCGTAAACATACCAGCTGGTATCTGTCGAACCAATAGGAATGTAAAAGTCTGTGGCAGAATCACCGGCATGGTGGAGCGGTGGACACGGGAGCGGCGGCTGGAACGCACACGTGCGCTCCTTCTGGATGCCGCCGAGGAGGTTTTTGCCGAGCGCGGCTTCATGGCGGCCTCCCTCGATGACATCGCGCGGTCGGCCGGCTACACCAAAGGTGCTATATATCAGCATTTTTCGACCAAGGAAGAGTTGTTCCTGGCCGTCACCGATCGGTACTGGCGCCGTTATTTCGAGAACTTCGCGGAGATTACGTCCGCTGCCACGAAGATCGGTGCTCACGAGTTGGATGAGATCGCCGAGCGTTGGCGCCAACTCAGCCGTACCCGAGGGGCCGAGCATGCCGCGCTCGGCCACGAGTTCACCCTCTACCTGATCAGAAATCCCGAAGCGCGAAAGGCCGTGTCAGCGAAGCGGTCTGAAGTTGTGGCCGACTTCGAGAAGTTCATCGTCATGGGCCTCGATCAGCTGGGCGCGACACTGACCATCCCTGCTTCGGTCTTTGCCCAGATGCTCATCGCCACCACGGACGCGGTGGCGTTGGGCAGCCAGCTCGATGAAGTAGACCTTTTCCGGCCCGCATTGGAGATGTACATGTCGGCCATCAAGATGCCGGACTCCGACTGAACCAGCCGCGCGTCAGATCAGGTTGGCGGGCATCGAATCCCATCCGCGCACCGTGGAAGATGACGAGAATACGGCGGCGTCCATATCGACTTCCCAGTCGGGGAACCGATTGAGGATCTCGTCCAGTGCGATGCGCCCCTCGATGCGCGCGAGCGCGTTCCCGAGGCAGTAGTGTGCACCGACTCCGAAGCTCAGGTGTTGGCGCACGGGACGTGTGATATCGAAAGCCTCGGCGTCCGAGCCGAATCGTGCCTCGTCACGGTTGGCGGCTCCGACGAGTGCGATCAGTGCGCTGCCCTCCGGCACGGCTTGACCGTGGAATTCGACATCGCGCTTCACGTACCGCGCAATCTGCAATGCCGGCGGTTCATATCGCAGGATCTCCTCGATTGCGCCGGGCAGCATGGCCCGATCGGCACGCAGGGCCCGGCGCTGGTCGGGATGCTCGGAGAGCAGTTTGGCGGTCCAACTGATCAGTCGCGTCGTGGTTTCGGCGCCGGCGACTGCCACCAATGTCATGAACATCAGTAGTTCGTCGCGGTGCAGCTTCCTGCTGACGCCGGTTTCGTCGGTGAACTCGGCATTGATCAATTCGGTGGTGAGGTCGTCGGCGGGATGGTTCACCCGCCAGTCGATGAACTCCGCGAATATCTGGCCATCGGTCAGAGCGCCGTCTGGGTTGTCGGTCATCCGTGTGCCGCGTTCGGTGCGCACGAAGCGGTCGCCGTCTTCTTGGACTCGATGCTGAAAGTCTTCCGGGATACCGAACAGCATGCCGACCACGCGTAGCGGCATGATCGCGCCGAGTTGGGTGACGAAATCGAAGCGTTCTCCGCCGGTAAGGGGATCGAGGCATTGCGCGGTGAACTCACGGACCTTGGGCTCGATCGCGTTGATCTTGCGGGGGGTGAAGGCCCTGGAGAGTAGGTTGCGGTGGATGTCGTGGATGGGTGGATCCTCGAATACCAAGAGCCCGGATGGGATCTCCATTCCCGATTTGATGATTTCCAGGACTGCGCCGCGGGCCGAGCTGAACGTCGCGTGGTCGACCAGTGCACGGTTGACGTCGTCGAATCGGCTGACTGCGTAGAAGTCGTGTGTCTCGTTGTAGTACAACGGCGCTTCGTCACGGAAGCGCTTGAACATCGGGTACGGATCGGCGTTCAGTGCGGCGTCCCATGGGTCGTAGTAGACCTGCTCGGTGGTGGTCACGCGAACGTCAACCCGTGCTTGGCGAAGTGCTTGCCCAGCGCCTGCATGTATTCATCGGTGTAGAACGGCCCGCGGGCGCCGATGGCCAGTTCCAGGAACGGGCCGTACTCCTCGTCGTTGACGTAAGTGGACCAATGCGTGATCTCGGCGTCGTCGTTGGTGTCGACGAAGCTGATCGAATAGAACCCCATCACCTTGCCCGTGGTCTGCGAGGTGCCCTGCCACCGGTAGCGCATCACGAAGCCGTTCTCGGCCGGCCAGACCTTGAAGTCGACCGGCTTCCAGTCCGGGAACTCGATCCCGTAGGCCTTTGCCTCGATGGTGGCCGCGGTATCCCAGTGCGTTGCAACATCTTTGAGGACCAACTCCTGGTCGGCGACGAAGTACGGCGAGGTGTAGACCGCATCATCGGTGAACACCCACTCGTCGTAGGTCTCACCTTCCTGAACCTTCTGCAGGACGTACTTGTCGCGGTAGCTCTCCGCCATCCGGCGGTGCTTGGCGATCCGGTCTTCCAGCTTCATGCGCCTTCTCCTTCGGTGGGCAGTGCTGCACTGCCGGGTTGTGGCTGTAGTCCCCAGGTGCTGAACGCCATGGCGGTCAGGGTGTACGTGCCGACGATGAAGATCAGTTCCATGGCGGCCTGCTCGCCGAGCGCATCCACCAGGGCCGCCCAGGTGGCCCAGTCCGCGCGGCCGTCGGCGATCAGTTGGTCGGTTGTCTCCAGGGCGAGTCTGTCGGTGCCGTCGAAGCCGTCGTTGCCGGCGGCGAGCGCGGCGACGTCGTCGTCGGTGATGCCGACCGCCGCGCCCAACCGGACGTGCTGACCCCATTCGAAGGCCGACCGGTGCCGATGCGCCACGCGCAGGATGACGAGCTCGCGCAGCCGGCCGGGCAGTTCACCGCGCTGCAACAGGTATCCGTTGAACCGCAGGAACATCCGGGCCATCTCGGGGTGATGGGCAAGCATGCCGATGATGTCGAAGTTCAATGGGTCCAGGGGCTCTCCGGAGCCGGCGCGGGGCACCTTGTCGGCAGGCAGATTCAGCAGGGCACCGAAAGCGGCGTACTCCGGCTCACCCCACTGGTCGGCGCGAAGCGGCGGCATCTGGCTCATGCCGGCAGCGCCATCTGCAGGTACAGATCCAGCCGACGGATCCGGTCGTCGGGACCGAATTCGTAGACCGACAACGAATTGACCACGCTACGGAAATCACCGACGACACTGCGCTCCTCGAGCTCCAGGAACACCAGTCCGTCGTGCTCGGTGATCCGCTTGAACGTGCACTCCCACTCCGAGCTGCTGGCCCAGCCGGTGAGGAACGCGACGTAGGCGTCCCAGTCCATCTCCTCCTTGAAGGGCCCGACCCGGAAGAAGTTCTCGGTGTCGACGAGTTCGGCCAGCGGTGACCAGCTTTCGGCGGTGAATCCTGGCTGTTTGGCCTTGGCCACCAACTCGCCGGTCGTCTCGGCGTATCGGAGAACGGTGTCGACCCGTCCGCTCATCAGACGGCCGCCAGGTAGCGGTCGATCACGGAGTGGTAGTGGGCGATGACGACCTCCTCGTTGACGAGCGCCATGTGGTCCAGCCGGGCGTTGCGCAGCCCACGCTGCTGGCGTGGCATCTGCTCGTAATCCTGTTGCAGAGCTTCGAAATACTTGAAGCTACCCGGTTCGGTGACGTCGACGAGATCGGCCGAGAACGCCGCGCGGTGCTCCTCCGGTAGCCACATGAAGCTGGTGATGTGCCAGATGCAGCGGTTGGGGTCGCCGTCGGGGTGCGGGGTGGACATGATGATCGTCGCTTCGCCGGCCCGGATGGTCATGAAGAAGTTGGGGAACAGCACCCAGCCGTGGTTGTCACTCATCTGGGCGTCGGTGAGTCCCGACACGTCCAGCCCATCGTTGGTCAGCGCATCGCGGGTGGCCTGTTGCAGCAACGTCCGCCCGGTCACGCCGTCGGGGAACGTCAGGGCGCCGTTGGAATCGCGATGTGAATCGACCAGTTCGGTGAACCGGGGGAGTACCCGCACGACACCGGGGAAGGTTTCGGGTAGTTCCATGATGCCCTCGACCTGCTTCTCCGGTCCCATGCCTTCGACATGGGCAACCTCGAACGGCGCGACGGCGACGCTGTGCTTGTCGAGGAACCGGTACTTCGTCTTGGTGGGGTCGATCACGATGGCGCGCAACAACTGTGGGTGGATTCCGGAGATGTGATAGCCCTCCTCGAAGGCGTCCATCACCACTTTCCAGTTGCAGTCCAACGGCTCTCGCACATTCATCACCGTCGTCATCTCGTCGAGGTGATAGGGCTCCAGCATGCGGATGACGTCCTCACCGAGGAAGTCGCGCAACGGTGCGGCGTCCGGGTCCGGATTGAGGAAGATGAAACCGGCAAACGTATCCACCGGGACCTGGAGCAAACCGTAAGCGTCCTTGTCGATCTCGGGCTTCGAGCAGCCGCGCAGGTTGCCCTCGAGGTCGTAGGACCACAGGTGGTACTGGCAGACGATGCGCTGCCGGGCGTGACCCGTTCCGCTGAACAAAACATTGCCCCGGTGCCGGCAGGCGTTCACGAAGCCCCGGATCTGACCGTCCTTGCCGAGCATCACCACATAGGACTGATCGAAGATCCGGTACTCCTTGAAATCACCGGGCTTCTGCAGTTCGTCGACGCGTCCCACCACCTGCCAGACGCGGTTCCAGATGGCGCGGCGTTCGCGGTCGACGAACTCGGGGGTGGTGTAACGCTCGGTGGGGATCTGCATCGGGAACTGGGTGCTCGCGGCGTCCGCGGTGATGCCTTCGGCATCGACCCATTCACCGGGCCGTGCGGATGTGGAACCGGTGGACGCGGTTGTGGCAGGCATGAGAATCCCTTCCGGGAACGAGGCGTCGGGCTGTGACGACAGTCACGATAGTACAGATCTGACTTTCAGATGCAAGCCTGTATTTGAAACAGATCTTTGCAAGAATGGCAGGGTGACCGAGCGCTGGACCAGGGAACGACGGATGGAGCAGACCCGTACCGTGCTGCTCGACGCCGCGGAGAAGATCTTCGCCAATCGCGGGTACGCGGGGT
>JAHFVC010000297.1 GCA_023264765.1 Mycobacterium sp.
CGTGCTGGGTACCACCCCGGACTGGGCCGCGGTACCCGGGCAGGTCCAGTACCAGGGCCGCCCAGCCGACCTGGGCGCGTTCGAAGACTTCGTCACCGAGGTGGCGACCCACTTCCAGGGCCGGGTCTCCGACTACGAGGTCTGGAATGAGCCCAACGCCAACATCTTCTGGGCACCGACCCCCGACGCCGCGCAATACACCGCGCTGCTGAAAGTGGCTTACACCGCCATCAAGGCCGCAGACCCGGATGCGGTCGTCATCGCGGCCTCGGTCGGCGCCGGCGCGGAGGACCCGGGCGTTGCGATCAACCCGGTGACGTTCCTCTCGCAGATGTACGCGGCGGGGGCGGGCGGGTACTTCGATGCGGTGTCCTTCCACCCCTATCAATACGGGCTCCTGTTCTCCGTGGGGGAGGGTCACGCCGGTACACCGGTGACCCAGGCCGAGCAGATGTATGCGCTGATGCTGGCCAACGGGGACGGCAACAAGAAGATCTGGGCCACCGAGTACGGGTTGCCGACCTCGGTGGTCTCCGAGACCGCTCAGGCCGCCTACATCGGCGACTTCCTGCGCACCTGGCGCAGCCTGGACTTCGCGGGCCCCGCCTTCCTGCACACGTTCGCCGACTACCCGGACCCCGACCCGATCCAAGCCACCTTCGGCTTGTTCCACCAGGACTGGACCCCGAAACCAGCCGTCACCACGGTCGAACAGGTGCTCGCGGAGAACGCCGCGATCGAGGCCGCAGCCGACGCGAGCGTGCTGTAGTGAATCGCCCGGAGGTGGCCGCGAGCGCCGATGGCCGGTGCACGCCGTAACGTCTACCGGGAGCGCGGTTACGTGCAATGAGGAGTGTTGACCATGTCGAATCGCGTGATGAAGGGCAGCCGTCTCGGCGGAGTCAGCTATGAGACCGACCGCGACCACAATCTCGCGCCCCGCCAGGTCGCGCGGTACCGCACGGAAAACGGCGAGGAATTCGACGTGCCGTTCGCCGACGACGCCGAGATTCCCGGCACCTGGGCGTGCCGCAACGGGCTCGAAGGCGTGCTCATCAACGGCGACGCACCCGAGCAGAAGCCGGTGAAGGCCGCGCGCACCCACTGGGACATGCTGCTGGAGCGCCGCTCCATGGAAGAACTCGACGACCTGCTCAAGGAACGTCTGGAAGTCATCAAGACCCGTCGTCGCGGCTAGTGTGCGGCGGCTAGGCTGAGCCGCATGGCTGAGTCGATGTCCGCGAAGCGCCGAGCTGATGCGGTCGTGAATTTTCTTGCTGCTCAGCGTTATACGCGTGCTGAGGTCTTTGCCGACCCGTCCCCGGTGCCCAGTGCGTCGGGTGCGTACGGGTGGTGGTTCCGAGATATCCCCGGTGACATCGACGTCTCCGGCTGCGCCCAACAAGACGGCTGGACCCTGCTCTACGTCGGGATCAGCCCCGGTCCGCCTCGGACCGATGGCAAGCCACAGATCCCGCAGGACCTGCGCAAGCGGGTCCGGTATCACTTCGGCGCCGGTAACGCCGCTGCGGACGGGTCCACGCTGCGCAAGTCGCTCGGTGTGCTGCTCGGCTTGGAGCTGCGCCGCATCGGGTCGGGCAAACGGCAGACCTTCGCCGGCGGCGAAGCCGTCCTGAATCAATGGATGGCCGAGAATGCCGCGGTGTCCTGGGTCCTGCATCCCGAGCCGTGGTTTCTGGAACCCAAGCTGATCGCCGCGCTGGATCTGCCGCTGAACTTCCAGGACAACGAGCGCAACGCGTTCGCGCCGGAGCTCAAGAGGCGGCGGCGGGAAGCGGCGGTGAAGGCCGGCAAGCTGCGCGTGCTGGCGGAGTGGCGGTAGCTCGCCTGGTCAGAATGGTGCCCCCGGCAGGATTCGAACCTGCGGCCTTCTGCTCCGGAGGCAGACGCTCTATCCCCTGAGCTACGGGGGCGCGAGAACTTCGCGCCGTTTCGGGCTTGGTCAGACTAGCGCATGCGAGCGCGCACCCGTGAACCGGAATGGATTCGAGTGCTGACCACCCCAGACCATAGGATGGACCCCCGTGACACCCGCCGACCTGGCTGCCCTGCTCAAGACGACCGCCGCCGCGGTGCTGGCCGAACACGGCCTGGACGCCGCCGCGCTGCCCGAAACCGTGTCCGTCGAGCGCCCGCGCAACCCCGAACACGGTGATTACGCCACCAACGTCGCACTTCAGCTCGCCAAAAAGGTCGGCGTCAACCCCCGCGAGCTGGCCGGCTGGCTGGCCGAGGCCCTCATCGCGGCAGACGGGATCGCCGCCGCCGACGTGGCCGGGCCCGGCTTTGTGAACCTGCGCATCGAGGCCGGCGCCCAGGGCGTCGTCGTCACCAACGTGCTGAGCGCGGGCGCCTCCTACGGGCACTCCGGTGACCTGGCGTCGAAGATCAACCTGGAATTCGTCTCGGCCAACCCGACCGGACCCATCCACATCGGAGGCACCCGCTGGGCCGCCGTCGGCGACGCTCTCGGGCGGTTGCTGAGCACCCAAGGCGCCGATGTCACGCGCGAGTACTACTTCAACGACCACGGCGGACAGATCGACCGGTTCGCGCGGTCCCTGGTGGCCGCGGCCAAGGGTGAACCGGCACCGGAAGACGGGTACGCCGGCAGCTACATCAACGAGATCTCCGCCGCCGTGCTGGAGCAGGCGCCCGACGCGTTGAGCCTGCCGGCCGACGAGCAACAGGAGAAATTCCGTGCCATCGGGGTGGACCTGATGTTCACCCACATCAAGAAGTCCCTGCACGACTTCGGCACCGACTTCGACGTCTACACCCACGAAGACTCGATGCACACCTCCGGCCGCGTCGACCAGGCCATCGCGAAGCTGCGCGACAACGGCGCGATCTACGAGAAGGACGGCGCAACCTGGTTGCGCACCACCGAATTCGGTGACGACAAGGACCGCGTCGTCATCAAGAGCGACGGCAACCCCGCCTACGTCGCCGGTGACCTCGCCTACTACCTGGACAAGCGTGAGCGCGGTTTCGACCTGTGCATCTACATGCTCGGCGCCGACCACCACGGTTACATCGCCCGACTCAAGGCCGCTGCCGCCGCTCTCGGCGACGACCCGGCCACCGTCGAGGTGCTGATCGGGCAGATGGTCAACCTGGTCCGGGACGGCCAGCCGGTCCGGATGAGCAAGCGGGCCGGCACGGTCATCACGCTGGACGACCTGGTCGACGCCATCGGGGTGGACGCGGCGCGGTACGTGCTGATCCGGTCGTCGGTCAACAGCCCGATCGACATCGACCTGGCGCTGTGGTCCTCGGCGTCCAGTGAAAACCCGGTCTATTACGTGCAATACGCGCACGCGCGGCTCTCGGCTCTGGCCCGTAGCGCCGCCGAACTGGGGCTGGCCGCCGACACCGCGCACCTCGAGCTGCTCAGCCACGACCGCGAGGCCACCCTGATGCGCACCATCGGTGAGTTCGGCCGGGTGCTCAAGAGTGCTGCCGATCTCCGCGAACCGCACCGGGTGTGCCGGTACCTGGAAGACCTGGCCGGCGACTACCACCGGTTCTACGACTCCTGCCGGGTGCTGCCGCAGGGCGACGAGGAACCCGGCGAGCTGCACTCCGCGCGACTCGCGCTGTGCGCGGCGACTCGCCAGGTCATCGCCAACGGTCTTGCCATCCTCGGCGTCTCGGCTCCGGAGCGGATGTGAGCGATCCGTCCGCCGGGGCGCCGGCCCAGCCGCAGACGCCCGAAGAAATCCTGCTGCTCGCCCCGAATGTGTGGCCGCGCAACCTCGTTCGTGGATCTGACGGTGTCGTGTCGGTCGCTGGGGTCACCGTCAGCGACCTGGCCGCGCAGTTCGGCACCCCACTCTTCGTCATCGACGAGGACGACTTCCGCTCGCGGTGCCGCGAGATCGCCGGGGCCTTCGGCGGAGGCGAGCATGTGCACTACGCGTCGAAAGCGTTCCTGTGCACCGAGATCGCCCGCTGGGTGAAGGACGAGGGCTTGTCGCTCGACGTCGCCACCGGTGGCGAGCTGGCTGTCGCTCTGCATGCCGATTTCCCCGCCGACCGGATCACGGTGCACGGCAACAACAAATCGGTCGACGAGCTGAGCTATGCGGTGAAGGCCCGGGTCGGGCACATCGTGCTGGACTCCGAGATCGAGATCGAGCGGCTCGATGCCATCGCCGGTGCCGCCGGCGTGGTCCAAGACGTTCTGGTGCGCGTCACCCCCGGTGTTTCGGCGCACACCCACGAGTTCATCTCCACTGCGCACGAGGACCAGAAGTTCGGGTTGTCGTTGGCCAGCGGCGCGGCGATGGAGGCCGTGCGCAAGGTGTTCGCCACCGACCACCTGCGCCTGGTCGGCCTGCATTGCCACGTCGGCTCGCAGATCTTCGACGTCGCCGGCTTCGAAGTGGCGGGCCGCCGGGTCATCGGCCTGCTCCGCGACGTGGTGGCCGAGTTCGGTGTCGAGAAGACCGCGCAGATCTCCGTCATCGATCTCGGTGGGGGACTGGGAATCTCCTACGTCCCCACCGATGATCCGCCGCCGATGCAGGAATTGGCCGACAAGCTCAAGGAGATCGTCGAAAACGAGTCCGCCGCGGTCGGGCTGCCCACGCCGACGCTGGTCGTGGAACCGGGCCGTGCCATCGCCGGTCCGGGGACCATCACCCTCTACGAGGTGGGCACCGTCAAGGACGTCGCGATCAGTGACACCGCGCACCGGCGCTACGTCAGCGTCGACGGCGGCATGAGCGACAACATCCGGCCCGCGCTGTACGAGGCCGAGTACGACGCGCGGCTGGTGTCCCGGGTCAGCGATGCCCCGGCGGCGCTGGCCCGCATCGTCGGAAAGCACTGCGAGAGCGGCGATATCGTGGTGCGTGATACCTGGGTTTCCGATGACATCACCCCGGGTGACCTGTTGGCGGTGGCCGCCACCGGCGCCTACTGCTATTCGATGTCCAGCCGGTACAACCTGCTGACCCGGCCCGCTGTGGTGGCCGTGAAGGACGGGAAGGCCCGGCTGATTCTGCGGCGGGAAAACGTCGACGATCTACTGAGTTTGGAGGTGAGCGGCGAATGAGCAAGAAAGACAAGCCCATCGGCGTTGCAGTACTGGGTCTGGGCAATGTGGGCACCGAGGTGGTGCGCATCATCAACGGCAGTGCCCGCGATCTGGCCGCACGTATCGGCGCGCCGCTGGAGCTGCGTGGCATCGGCGTCCGCAACGTCTCGGCCGATCGTGGCGTCCCGGTCGAGCTGCTCACCGACGACGTCGAAGCACTGGTCTCCCGCGACGACGTCGACATCGTGGTCGAACTGATGGGCCCGGTGAAGCCGGCGCGCAAGGCCATCCTCAAGGCGCTGGAGGCGGGTAAGTCCGTCGTCACCGCCAACAAGGCACTGATGGCGCAGTCCACCGGGGAGCTGGCCCAGGCGGCTGAAAAGGCAAGTGTCGACCTGTACTTCGAGGCGGCGGTGGCCGGGGCCATTCCGGTGATCCGTCCGCTGACCCAGTCGCTGGCCGGTGACACCGTGCTGCGCGTCGCCGGCATCGTCAACGGCACCACCAACTACATCTTGAGCGCCATGAACGACACCGGCGCCGATTACGCGAGCGCGCTGGCCGACGCCAGTGCGCTCGGGTACGCCGAAGCCGACCCGACGGCCGACGTCGAGGGCTATGACGCAGCCGCCAAGGCCGCGATCCTCGCCTCGATCGCCTTCCACACCCGGGTCACCGCCGACGACGTGTACCGCGAAGGCATCACCAAGGTCGGCGCCGCCGATTTCGAGTCGGCCAAGGCGCTGGGCTGCAACATCAAATTGCTGGCCATCTGTGAGCGACTGACCAACGATGAAGGCCAACAGCGTGTTTCGGCACGTGTCTATCCCGCCCTGGTGCCGTTGGAGCATCCGCTCGCCTCGGTCAACGGGGCGTTCAACGCCGTCGTCGTCGAAGCAGAGGCGGCCGGCCGGTTGATGTTCTACGGCCAGGGCGCCGGCGGCGCACCGACCGCATCCGCGGTGATGGGTGACGTCGTGATGGCCGCGCGCAACCGTGTGCAGGGCGGTCGTGGTCCGCGCGAATCCAAGTACGCGGAACTGCCCGTCGCGCCCATCGGTTTCATCCCCACTCGCTACTACGTCAGCATGAACGTCGCCGACAGGCCGGGTGTGCTGTCCTCGGTCGCGGCCGAGTTCGGCAAGCGTGAGGTCAGTATCGCCGAGGTGCGCCAGGAGGGCACGGTCGACGACGACGGGCAGCGCAGTGGCGCCCGCATCGTCGTGGTGACCCACAAGGCCACCGACGCCGCACTGTCGGAAACCGTTGCGGCGCTGGCTGACCACGACGCCGTGGAGAGCATCAACAGCGTGCTGCGCCTGGAAGGAACCGCAGAATAATGTCTTCCGTTCACACCCCCTGGCCCGGATTGATCGCGGCCTACCGCGATCGGCTGCCGGTTACCGACGAATGGACTCCGGTCACCCTGCTGGAAGGCGGAACGCCGCTGATCCATGCGAAGCGCCTCTCGGAGCAGACCGGCTGCACCGTGCACCTGAAGGTGGAGGGACTCAACCCGACCGGGTCCTTCAAGGACCGCGGGATGACCATGGCCGTCAGCGATGCCCTGGCGCGTGGGCAGAAGGCGGTGTTGTGCGCCTCGACGGGCAACACCTCGGCGTCCGCCGCCGCCTACGCCGCGAAGGCGGGCATCACCTGCGCGGTGCTGGTGCCGCAGGGCAAGATCGCCATGGGCAAGCTGGCTCAGGCAGTCATGCACGGCGCCAAGATCATTCAGGTCGACGGCAACTTCGACGACTGCCTGGAGCTGGCCCGCAAGCTCACCGCGGACTTCCCTTCCATCGCCCTGGTGAACTCGGTCAACCCGGTGCGCATCGAGGGTCAGAAGACCGCGGCCTTCGAGATCGTCGACGCGCTGGGCATCGCGCCGGACGTGCACTCGCTGCCGGTCGGCAACGCCGGGAACATCACCGCCTACTGGCGTGGCTACAGCGAGTACCACCGCGACGGCGTGAGTGACCGGTTGCCACGGATGCTGGGCACCCAGGCCGCCGGAGCCGCGCCGTTGGTCTCCGGCCAGCCGGTCAGCCACCCCGAGACCATCGCCACCGCCATCCGGATCGGTTCACCCGCATCGTGGAACTCGGCCGTGGAGGCCCAGCAGCAGTCCAACGGTCGCTTCCTGGCCGCTACCGACGAAGAGATCCTGGCCGCGTATCACCTGGTGGCTCGCGCCGAAGGCGTCTTCGTGGAGCCGGCGTCGGCGGCGAGTATCGCCGGTCTGCTCAAGTCGGTCGAGGATGGCTGGGTCAAGCCCGGGTCGACGGTGGTCTGCACCGTCACCGGCAACGGCCTCAAGGATCCCGACACGGCACTCAAGGGTATGCCGCCGGTGACGCCGGTCCCGGTCGATCCGGTGGCCGTCGTCGAGAAGCTCGGCCTGAGCTGACGGGCGACCAACGTAAGTGACCCAGATTCTCCCGCCCGGGTTGACGGCCTCGTCCGCCGTGGCGGCATCCAGCGCCAATCTCGGCCCGGGCTTCGACAGCCTCGGCCTGGCACTCGGCTTGTATGACGAGATCATCGTTGAGACAACGGAATCCGGGCTCACGATCGAGGTCGAAGGTCAAGGCGCCGGTCAGGTTCCGCTCGACGATTCGCACCTGGTGGTGCGGGCGATCCAGCGCGGCCTGGCCGCGGCAGGTTTGCAGGTGGGTGGCCTGAAGGTCACGTGCCGCAACGTGATCCCGCATTCGCGGGGACTCGGATCCTCCGCCGCCGCTGTCGTGGGCGGCCTTGCCGTCGTCAATGGTCTTGCTGTACAAGCAGATTCGCGAGAGCTGAGCCGCGACGAACTGGTGCAGTTGTCGTCGGAATTCGAGGGCCACCCCGATAATGCCGCCGCCGCGGTGCTCGGCGGCGCCGTGGTGTCCTGGTCGGTGGCGCAGGACGGGGGCGACCGTTACGGCGCCGCGCAGCTGGAGCTGCATCCCGACATCCGGCTCTTCCCCGCGATCCCGGAGATCAGGTCGTCGACAGCCGAGACGCGCGCGGTGCTGCCCGAACACGTCCCCCATACCGATGCCCGGTTCAATCTGAGCCGTGCGGCGATGCTTGTGGTGGCTCTCACTACCCGGCCGGATCTGCTGGTGGAAGCCACCGAGGATCGGCTGCATCAACCGCAGCGTGCGCCCTCGATGCCGGCGTCGGCGGAATATCTCTCCGCCTTGCGGCGTTTGAACGTGGCAGCGGTGCTGTCAGGGGCCGGACCTGCGGTGATAGCTCTAACCAACGGAGTTGAACTGCCGTCCGAGGCTCTGGAAGCCGGCGCCGCACATGGATTTGGCGTCACCGAGATGTCGGTGTTTGCGGGCGTTGCCTCGTCGCCGGCGAGCGACTGAAGCGCGGCGCAGGAACAACACGCGAAATATG
>JAHFVC010000298.1 GCA_023264765.1 Mycobacterium sp.
GGGTCGAACCGCAGCCTCAGAATCAGCCATGAGCGCCGCGCGGTAACGCCCGGCTTCACACCGATGAGCTGGTCATAGGACCCGGCATAAGCCGTGCCGGGGGCGATGCGCCGGCCCCCGGAAGCAAGGTCGATTCCCATCAGGTTGATGTCGTACTGCCACAAGCACTCAGCGACCACATCCATCGGCACGACGTCTTCGGTGATCGCCATTCCGTCGGCGAGCACCGTGGGGGTATGTGGCCGCGCGGTCAACTCCACCGCGGTGATCAACACGTCGCCGTCCCACCGCAGCCCGCACACACCCTCCCGATTAGGCAGCGCCACCTCGACGATCGGAGGTGCAGCAGCCCAAACCTGGGTCGCAGGCTTGGAACTGCGGCCACGCCACCACCGCCACCAGATCACCACCCAGTGCGTCAGGCTGGCGTCCTTGAACGCCACGAACGCGATCAGGAACACCGCCGCCGCGGCCGCGGCCATCCACGGCCATTCCAACCCACGCCACGCCATCACCCCGACAACGACACCGGCGACGACCTCGGCGATGACGATGTTGACCGCCGGCGCATACAGGCGCAGCGGAAATCGTCCACGCTCCTCGCGTGAACCCGCCAGCTTCGATCGCCCCGTAGTGGTGGCACCGGTGAACTTCGTCGGAGAGCCCCCCGCAGATCCCTTCTTGGACACCGCCTTTGCCGGTGCTTTCGCCGCGGCCTTGGTGTGTCGTGTGCTCATCGCTGGGCCCGCCTCAACTTCGACATACCGACGATCCCGCCGACCACCAGCACACAAACCCCCAGCCCGATGAGCGCGGTGTACATCGGGCGCCGGTCCGGTGGTGGCGCGATCATCGGCGCCGCGACCGGCTTGCCCCACGCGTCCTTGGGCAACGGGTCACCGGGGGAGACCGCATAGGTCAACGCGGCGACCGGATCAACGACACCGGCGCCCACCAGGTTGTCGTTGCCGCGGGCGGGATTGTGCGCAGTCTCGGTGATACGCCGAATCACCTGGTGCGCAGTCAGTGTGGGGAATCGGGACCGCACCAACGCAGCCAGGCCGGCCACGACCGGGGCAGCGAAACTGGTGCCGTTGATGGCATCCAGCCCGCCGTTCTTGGCCGGCAAAGCGTTGACCAGTCCGGGACCGTTGGGATCCAGGGAGATGATGTTGACCCCGATGGCAGCCGCCCCCACCCACGGCCCGGCCAATGTCAGTGGGGCTGCGCCTTGCGCCGACAGAGCGGGCTGCCCGTCCTGGCCGAGGGCACCGACACTCAACACGAAGTCGCTGAACCACGACGGGGCGGAGATGGTCACGACCCCACCCCAGTCACGCGGATCCTTGGGCTTGCCAGCGTTGTAGAGCGGGTTCTGTAGGCACTCACCCTGCGTGTTACCGGCCGCGGCGACGATGACGACGTCCTTGACCACCGACGCGTACCACACCGCCGCACCCAAAGAGGTCTGATCAACTGGGCGCAATGCCGAAATGCACGACACCCCACTGATATTGATGACCGTGGCACCCAGATTGGCGGCATGCACGATCGCCCGCGCCAGCGTACGCACGTCACCGGCGGTGGGCGTGGAGTTCGGATCGTCGGGGTTGGCAGGCTTGGCGTCCACGGGCCCGAACAGCTCCGATTCCTGACGGATCGACAAGATCGCCGCAGCGGGAGCTACTCCGGCGAAGGAATCATCCGGAACCGGTTGGGCGGCAATGATTCCGGCCACCATCGTGCCGTGAGCATCGCAATCGTCGAGGCCGTCCCCGCCGGCCATCACGAAGTCCCCGCCAGGCCGCAGATTGGGCAACCGCGGATGCGGCCGCACCCCAGTATCGATGACCGCGACGGTCTGCCCCTCACCGCGGCTGTAACGCCACGCCTCACCGAGGTTGAGGCTGGCCACGGCCGGGTTGACCGCCTTGAAGTCAGCACCAGGGAACACCGCGGCCACCCGGCAGTCGTAGTTCTTCTTGTTCGGCGTCTCCGGTCCCGGCGGCCCATCGGGCGGTACGGCGTCGCGGTTGATCTGCGGCGGCTCGACCGCCCACGCCGACCCCGCGCTGGTGGTGGCCACGGTCACCACCACCATCACCGCCGCGCCCAGCGACAGCGCGACTCGGCCACCCAGCTTGACAATGCTCACCGAATACCCCGCAACGCCCCGTAGACGTCCATAATCCACACCGCCAGGATGGGCAGCACCGCGATCATCGCGACTTCGAGAAGCTCCCCGATCCGTCGCTGCACCTCGTTGAAACGCATATCCGGCAGCACCACACCGGCCACCAAGATCGTGCCGGCGGCGAGCAGAAGGCCCGCGGTCACGACCAGCACCACCCACAGCCGCCCATCGGCCAGCGCCAGCCGCACCAGTGTGGCGGCCACGATGATGGCACCGGTCCCGAGCAGCACCGCAGCTTGGCGGCGATCGGCGCCGGTGCGGGCCCGCCGAAGAATGACCCCGGCGACCAGGACGCTGAACGCGAACGCCATCCAGTACCGGCGATGCCCGGGCTGGGCTGCCAGGGCCGTACCGGCCACCAACAACAGCGCCGCCCCGATGACGATGCCCGTCAGATACTCGTTGGCCGCGGCCGCCCGTTTCTCGAACGCCTCAGCGCCGGGGGCCTTGTACTGCTGGGCTCCACCGGCACCGGCGACGATGAACCGCGGGGACTTATCGGGCTCGTTGAACCCCACCCCCAGCGTCGGCACCGGCGGCAGCGGCACCCGGGCGGCCATCAGGGACAGCTTCGGCGCCGAGAACAGCGCCAGCAGCGCCCCCAACGCCACCCCAGCACCCACGGCCACATAGCCCGTCGACCACAGGCCCCGCACCAACGCCGCCGCCAAGACGATCAGGCCGACGGTGATCACCGCGGCCGCCAAAGTCACCGCCCGCCCCAGCACCGCCGCCGACACCACCGCCACCGCGACCAACGCGCCCGCACCCAACACCGCGTGGAAGGCACCCCAGCCGCCAGGAACAATCGCCGCTGCACCCACCCCGGCCAGCGGATAGGCACCCAACACCAGCGCGGTCGCCAGGGTCGGATTCTCGAACCGCTCACCAGCGAGCCACGCCGCGCCCAACACCACGGCCGCGGCCACCACCGCGACCGCCGGCGGCACCCACACCGACCGCTCGGCGAGCGCGTACAGCCCGATCAAGACAGCCACCGCCACAAAGCCGATGACCGCGATCGCGCCACCGACCAGACGCGACATCGCCGGATCCCACGCCTTGAACCGGGCATCGGTGATCATCGAGACGGCGTCGGTGACGTCGTCGACCAGCGGCTGGTACTCCTCGCTGCTCAGCGCCCGCAGCAACACCAACCGGGTGCCGTCCTCCACACCGAGCTCGCTCAGCGTCTTCGTCGACGGCATCGGTGGAGCCCCGACCTCACCGAAGGTCCACCGCCCAGGCGTCTTGCCGGTGCGGAACACACTGACGTCCTTGCCCTGGTCGTGCAGTTTGTCGCCCAGAACGTGGATGACGTCGAACATCAGCGACCCGATCGGAACCTCGGTGGGCAACACCAAGTCGGTCTGAGTCGCCCCGACGAGGACCGCGGCCCGCAACGTCCGGATCGCCGTGTCGCTGCCCCCCGCCCCGCCAGCCGACCCACTGCCAGCCCCGCTGCTGCCGTTACCGTCGATGCTCATCGCACACCCTCCTCACCCCGCCCAAAAAACGACTGTGAAATACCCCACCAGAACACGTCGGGCGCCTGTCTCATATCCGAAAATCTATCCAGCCCCACACCGCAGAGTCGAGGCGATTCGAGCCCAGGCAACCAACTGACTGCACGCGAACGTCGTAGGCACACAGCGAACCCACGCGCACAGACCATGACGAGGCCCCCGCAACACTCACTGTCGTGCCCCTCACCGGTACCGACCGGATCTAGGCCTCTCTGGTGTGTTTGCCGGTCGCGCTGGGAAAATCAGTGGCGATCAGCTCGGCCAGCTCTTCGAAGGACCGCTTGGTCTTCTTGTCGAGCAGATCGAGGTTCACCTCACCACCTTCAGCCAGGTGGTCGTCGAACGGGATCACGTGCACCGCACGCACATGCGGGCTGAAGTGCTCCTTGAGCTGATCGACGTTGGCGCTGGACTTACCCTGCTTGTTGGTGTTGAGGATCACCACCGCACGCTGCACCAAATGCTGGTGGCCATGAATGAGCAGCCATTCGATGTTCGCCGAAGCCGCCCGCGCCCCGTCCACCGTCATCGACGACACCAGAATCAGCGAGTTGGCGGTATCGAGAACCCCGGCCATCGCCTCGTTGATCAAGCCGGTCCCGCAATCGGTGAAAATCAGACTGTAGTGACGCTGCAGCACCGCCATGACCCGCTCGTACTCCGACTTGGAGAACCGCTCGGACTGAGCCAGATCCCGTTCACCCGCAACGACTTCCAGACCGTGAATGTTCTGTGAAGTGTGATGGCGCACATCACCGTAACGGCTCAGATCCACGTCGGCCAACAGATCCTTGACGGTGGTATTGGTCTGCCGCGGAACCCGACTGACGAGATTGCCAAAGTCAGGATTGCCGTCCAGTGCGACAACACGATCACCCTTGCGCAGCTGGGCGAACACACTGCCCAACGTGACGGTCGTCGTGGTCTTACCGACCCCGCCCTTGAGCGAGACCACACCGATCTTGTAGTCACCGCGGATCGGCTGGCGGATCGACTCCACCATCTCGGCATAGGCAACCTCGGTGGGGGACAACCCAAGGTTCAGCCCGCGGAAAGTCATCCAATATAACCACTTTCGCCAACCGCGACCCGGCGGCAACTTCCGCTTCCCCACCAGATCAAGCCGGTCGGCGTTGAACGTCAACGAATCCTCGTCATCGCCCACCCGCTGGTCGACATAGCGGGAATCGATCGGCTCGTTCATCCAGTCCGGCACCGCCGGCGGCGGCTGGTGCCGATCAGGATCGAAACTCGGCTGCGGCGCCGTCCAATTCGGCTGCGGGGCCGGCTGCGCCGGAGCAACCTCCTCAGTCCAGGCCCGCTCGACCGGCTGCGCGGGCGGAGCCTCAGCGCTGGTGGTCCAGAAGTTCTCCCGGGGGTTGGCCGGCTGCGCGGGCTCGGCCACCGGCGGCGCCGGCGCTACCGGTGGGCCGCTGTAGGACCGTCCGCCCGGAGGAGGCGGCGGCGGCTGCGGCGGGGGACCGTAGCGCTCGGGCGGAGGCGGCGGCTGCTGCGGAGGCGGACCGTAGCGCTCGACCGGCTGACCAGCCGGCCGGGTGGGTGCGAACTGCTGCGGTGGGCCACCGTAGGACTGCTCATTGCGCGGATCACCGCCACCGTAGGGATCACGGCCACCGTAGGGATCACGACCACCGTAGGGGTCGCCACCGTAGCCGGGGTCCTGCCCGTAGGGCTGTCCGCTATGGGGAGGACCGCCAGGAGGCTGTTGCTCACCGCGCTGCTGGGGCTGCCCCTCATCCCCGCCGAACCTCCGCAATGGGCCCGCTCCGCGCCGGGCGCCCTCCGCCGGCTGTCCACCGGTGTCCCCGGCCGCCGGCTGTCCACCGGTGTCACCCTCCGCCGGCGGGAAGAACCGGTCGTAGGAGCCCTGGGAGTCATGATTGATGCTCATGCAGCTAACCGCCCGTCGTCCGCTCAAATGCTGTGCTTTCTGCGAGCGTATAGACCGCCGAAGGCAGAAAGCCAGGCGAGTTTCCTAGTGCCGCACAGCGGAGAACCACGACGCCGAGGGCAACGTCTCGACGATCAGTTCCGTCGAACTCACCAGGCGACCATTGGTACCCGGAGCGAACGTCGACCACATCGTTCCGTCCAACGCCAGGCTGGGCGCAGCGACGATTCGACCGGCGGGTGTGTCGAACACCCCAACCGAGGCCTTCGACAAGATCTGGTTGCCGGGAACGTACTCGATCGCCACGATTTCCGAACGCCACACCTGATCACGGTCGCGCAGCGCCTCGGTGAGAAACCGAGCCGACGGCTCAGCCACACCAGCGTGCAGCAACTCCGTGTAGTAGTCACTGCCCTCAGCCACCCGACGATCGATCGCCGCACCGTCGGCGACCAGCAGATTGATCGGTTCGAAGGTGGCGGGCACCGCCTCTCCGAGAGCACCGAGCACCGGCGCAATCACCTGGGCGATGCTGGTGACCTCGGCCCGGCTGTTGAGGTGCTGAATGGTGATCAGATCGCGGTAACGCATCGCCACCACGTGCAACGCGCCGCGCCGGCACACCGTGAGTCCCAGTTGCGCGCCCTCACGCCAGATCCGGGCAGCGAGCTCGACATCGGGGCGCTGCAACACACGCATCCATTGAGCAACCGTCGCCTCGGTGACCTCACCGCCGGTGATCACACCCTTGTCGCTCAGCGACTCCCGGGCCTCAGCTTCAGCAGCCACGCGGATCTCATCCTCGAAATAGTCCCGCGGCGGCCAGATTTCGAGGACGGTCGGGAATGCACCGACTTTCAGCATGTTCTGCAGCAGCAGCACCTCGTCGAGGTTGAACTCGGCGGAGATGACCGGTGCGTCCACAGTGTCCACAAGCATTCCCTTCCTGGGCAACGGGTTTCAGATATGACGCGGCCCCGACCGGCAAAGAAGGGGGGAGGTCTTTGCGGGCCGGGGCCGGTATCACACACCCCGCGCGACGGGCGCGGAGGTCGATCATCCAAAGGCGAAACGCGCGGCGTTTGCCTTGTTGGTCTGGCCCATGCCTTCACCGGCAGTGCCCGTGGACTGGCCGAGCTGCATGAGAGCGGTGCGCACCTCGAGCGCGGCGTTGTTCCACCGCGCTGCCATCTGCTGGTAGCTGTCGCCGCCGTCGCCCTGCCAGGCTTGCTGCAACCGGGTACGCACGGAGGCGTCCATGTCGCTGAGCAGCGCCTCCAGCTTGGAGGATGCACCAGCGATGTTGCCCGCGGCCCCGGCGATCGCCGGGAAATTGTAGCTAATCGAATCAGCCATGAAAGTTGGTTCCCTTCAAAGAATCTGGATGGAGGATGGGGTCACATCGGGGAGATGCCGAAGGTCGCGTGACCAGCCCGAGTCAGGTCGGAGACGTTGGCGTCTTCCTGGCTGTCGTGGGCGACACGTGACTGGAACACTCCGTCGTGGATGTCTTGGAGGACCTTGTCCATCTTGACCGCGGCCTCATTCCAGTGGGTCATCGAGTTCTGGAACGCGACGTTGGCTTCGCCGCCCCAGGCCGAGCCACTAACGTCGCTGACGTAGCCGCTGATGGAGTGCATCAGAGACCGGATCTGCGAGGAGGTGCTGTCCATGTGCGCGACAGCGACCTGCATCTGTGGGTTGTCGGCGTGCAACTGTCCGCCGCCGCCCATGCTATCTGCCATTTTCTAGGTGTCCTTTCGAGTGTGCCGAATGTGATGTCGTGCGGGGGAGAGGATGTGGGTCATGTCCCCCTTTCACCCGAGGAGGACAGCATCATCGGAAGATCGTCTTCCTCTTCAGCGCCGAACGGGTCTTCCTCCCACGACAGGGGTGCACTGCTGCGCATCCCCCGACCGCGATTGCCCATGGACGAGCCCGGGCCCATCATCGGGCCCATCCCGCCGCCGGCCCCACTGCTGCGGAGGTCCGCTCCACCGGCCACCGGCCGGCCGCTGCCGATCGCCGAGGCCGGCGCGGCACCGATGCCCAAAGTGTCTGCGGTGCTGCGCCATCCACTGGGCGTCGCGAAGCTCCCGCTGCCGCCGCCGCCTAAACCGGCGGAGCGCGTCAGGCCCGCCGATCGCGACGCCGAGCGTGCACCGGAATCCGCGGCGTTGGCCAAACCACCGGGATACATTCCGCCGAGCCCACCAGTACCGGCACTCATCGGAGAACCCAAGCCCGAACCGCCGGTCATCAGATTCTGCAGCGGCCCCATCAATGCCTGTCCAGGACCGCTGAACGCCTGAGTGGCGGCCTGAGGAGCCGAGCCCAGCGCCTGAGGAAGCTGCCCCGCCGCCTGAGCGGCCTGCGGCAGCAGCGACGTCAACTGCTGGCCCGCGTCAGCCTTCCCGGCGGTGCCGGGGGTTCCTGGCGTTCCGTTGGCGCCGACGGCACCTGGGTTGGTGCCCGCTGCTTGCGCAGCGGCTGGGGCGACGGCACCCGCAGCGGCGGTCCCGGCACCGGTCAAGGCGCTTATTCCGCTGGTCGCCGCTTGCATGGCGCCTTGGGCGATCCCGACACCGGTCGAGACACCAGTGCTGATCGCCGAGGACAACATCCCGACGCCCATGCTGGTGATCGGTGGCGGCGGTTCAGCCGGGATCGGTGTGGCCTCCATGGTCCCGACCGACTCGAATGCGTTCATCGCCGTGCCGGCAGCGGTCCAATAGCTTTGGTAGACACCGCGGTTGATGGCGATCGGCATCCCGTTGATACCCAACACATTGCTCATCTGAAGGGCAATGTGCTCGGC
>JAHFVC010000299.1 GCA_023264765.1 Mycobacterium sp.
CGCCAGCGCACCCCGCACCGCCACCCGCTCCGCCGGCCACACCGCCTGCCACCGGATCCACCCGGCCCCTGCCGCCACCCCCAGGGCCCCGACACCGCGATGAAGGAGACGCCCCGTGACCTCACCGGACAACGAACCACGTCGCCAGTCGGCGCTACGCGGACTGCTCGGCGCCGCCGCCGTGCAGGGGACCCGCAAGGTCGCCGTCTCCGCGGGATCGGCCGTCGTCGGTGCCGTTGGATGGCCCGTGATCCTCGCCGTCGCCGCAGTCCTGATCCTGCTGGCCCTCGTCCTGGTCATCACCGCGATCGTCGCACTCAGCCGCATGTCCGATCAGCAGCAAAACTTCGCCTACCAGTGCGAATCCCGGCTCGGCTATTCCGTCGGCAACACCGCGGCACTGGCCGTCGTCCCCCGGCTGGCCACCTCGGTCCCCTTCGACCAGGCCCCGTCGACAGCCTGGGAGACCACGGCGCTGCAGCCGGCGACGACCACCAGCGCCACCACCACGACCGCCACCCCGACGTCGACCCCCACCACGGCAACCACCAGCGCAAATAGCACGTCCCCCGCCAATCCGTACGCAACGCTGACCCCACCACCCACCGCGGACGCCAACACCACGGCATGCGCAAACGCCGTGCGTAACGGCGATGTCGTCGGCCCCCCGCTGACCACACCAGGCGATGAGATCGGCCGGCAAGCGGCCACCCTGGCCAACAACCAGGTCGGCCTACTGGCAACCGACGCCGACGGAAGTACCGCTGGCCCCACGAATGAGGCCTTTTCGGCAGCTAACTTGGTCAGATACGCCTACTACCAGGCCACCGGGGGAGAGGTCACCTTGCCCAAGGACGTCGCACAACAGATCGACACTGGCGATCGCGTCGACCCGAGCGCGATCAGCCCCGGCGATCTCGTGTTCTTCAACTTCACCCCCACCCAGGGACCGACCGCCGTCATGATCGCCATCACGCCGACCCTCGGCATCGACGCCACGACCGTGAACCAGCCGATCGCCGTAGGAGTTCTGCCCACCGGCAACATCATCGTCAAGCGACCCCGCACCCAGACCCACCAGGAGGTGCCGACCCCGTGAGCGAAGAGCAGCTCGCCGAGACCTCCGCACCCCCGCTACCTCCAGGCATCGGCACATCCCCTGACACCGGCTCCCGCGACAACCGACGGGCCCCGATCCTGCCGATCACGCCGCGCCTACCCGGCGGCCCGGCCGCACCACCAGCACAGCAGCAACCGCCGGCAACCACGCCGACCGCCCCCGCGGCCGCGCAACCCGCAGCCACGAGTACGCCCGCACCAGGACAAGCAGCACCGGTCCCGCCGCCGGGCACACCGGGCGCCGTCCCTCCGCCGGCCGCCAGCGACCCCGCCGCCGCGGCCGAACCCGCCGGCGGCACCGACGATCACGGCCACGATCACTCAGAAGGCGCCGACGACACAGCGGCCACCCCCGACGACGCGGCGGCCGACGCCGCCAAGCCCCCGATCAGCGCGCAGGACGCCGCCGGAATGCTCTCCGGCCTGGCCGAACCGCTGGCCAGCCTGCCGTCGGCACTGATGGGCATCGGCTCGGGCCTGCTCGCGCCCTTCGGCCAGATCCTCAACCAGTTCGGCCAAGGCAACCCGGCCATGCCGAACTCCAGCGGCTTCCCGCAAGGTGTCCTCGATCGACTCGGCTCCACCGATGCCAGCACCGGCATGCAAGGGCAAGCCGGAGACGCCTACCAGTCCGACGTCGACAAACAGGCTAACCAGGCCCGCGCCATGGACAACCTGGAGCGCAAACTGCGTTCCTCCCTTGAAGATTCGGCGTCGAACTCCACCCTCGGCCGCGACAAGATCGAACAGATCATCAACCAGGTCAAGTCCGCCCTGCAGGCAATGGGGCCCATCGCCAACACCCCAATGGGTCAGTTCGGCGTCCTGACCACCATCGCCCAAGGGCTCCAGCAAGCTGGAGCGGTCCTCACCGATGCGATCGGCAAGGACTCACTCAACGCCGGCACCATCAAATCGATGTCCGCGGACTACCTCAAGGACCTCAACGCCAGCGGGCCCGACGACCAAGAGCAGCAGCAGCTGCTCGCCGCCGGCGGACCCAAAGCCTGGGCGATCAAGGCTCTCGCCGCCAACGGCATCACCGACCCCCGCGCGGTCGCCAACTGGTTGCCCGGCCTGATGACCATGGGACAGCGGGAGTCAGGCAACAACCCCCGAGCCGTCAACGGCTGGGACTCCAACGCCGCCAAGGGAACCCCGTCCAAAGGCTGGATGCAAACCATCGATTCGACGTACGCGGCCCACTGGCGCCCGGGAACGTCACGCGACATCTTCGATCCCGTCTCCAACGCCGCGGCCGCCATCCACTACATGATGAGCAGGTACTCGGTGTCCGCCGACGGATCAGACCTGATGTCCAAGGTGCAGCAAGCCAACCCCTACGCATCGCCGAAGGGTTACTGATATGACGAAAACCGAAACAGCACAACGCAATCCAGGACTCGCCGCCATCGTCGCGGTGCCCGTGGTGATCGGCGCGTTGTGGTTCAGCGGCGCCGCCACCGCGACGTCGTGGGCACTGCGCAACGGATACTTCAGCACCACCAACCCGCTACTGGCCCTGCCCGGAGCCAACCCCCGCGGAGCTGGCCCCACCGTGCTGACCGTCGCCGCACTGGCCGCCATCGCCATCGGCATCGTCGCCGCGGTCATGATCGGGATCCGGATGGCCGCACCGGTTCAGCACGACCCCGACGACCGCCGTCCCGTCCCCTCCGTCGCCGCCCCCGTCCTGGCCGCCACCGCGCTCACCGGCGGTGTCCTCATCCTCGCGCTGATCCCGTTCATCCCCGACCTGATCGCCGCAGTGATCGGCGTCATCGCGGCCTACGGCGTGGCCGACCTGCTCACCGAGAAGCTGCGCGAGCGCCGCGAACGCGCCCGCTACCTCAACGAAATCGAATGGGCGCTCTACCCGTATCTCGGCTACGACGAGCTGCCACGCCGACGCCTGGTCGCCATCACCGAATGGGACGAGGAAGTCGAAGGACAACCAGAGAAACCCAAGACAATCCTGCTGGCCTATCGCGGCCGACGCGAAGAACTCAAGCCCGAACTGAGCCGCCGACTCGACGATGCGGTCGGCTCGCACTACACGCTGTCCTACGCGACCACCGACCAGCTGATCACCGCCAGCCTGGCCAGCGTCAACACGGAGTCCCCCACCGTGCGCGGACTTCGCGAGCAGATAGCCAGCACAGAATTGTTCGCCTCCGGCGCCACGGTCACCGATGTGCAGTACAGCGAAAGCGGCGACATACGCCAATTCACCGTCCATCACCAGATCGGCGCGAAACTGTCTGGCACGGACCGCCTTCGGTCGATCGCTCGCAAGATCAGCGACCTGCTTCCCGGCCGATGGCGCGCCACCCGCTGCGATCACCTCGCCGGTACCGCCGTCTTCGAGCTGCGCCCCGAGCTGCCCACCAAGGTCTACCCGCCCGTCCAGGCGCCGGTGTCCACCGTGGAGCAAGCGTGCGCCACCTACGACCACGCCGCCATCCCCCTGGCCGTCGACGAAGAGGGCACCGTCATCGAATGGAACCTCAAAGTCAACCCCCACATGCTGCTGATGGGACCCACCGGCACCGGCAAGACTGCCACCATCCACAACGCGATCGTGCAGGCCGCCCGCCTCGGGGTCCGCATCTTCATCATCGACTTCAAGGGCGGCGAGTTCACCAGCTACCGCACCTATCCCAACGTCGTGGCCGTCCTCACTGAACCGCACGAAGCAATCGCCTTGGTCAACACCATCTACAAGGAGATGCAGCAGCGCTACAACCTGTACAAGCGCAACCGCCGGGCCCTGTCCACCAAAGAGCCCTTCATGATCGTGTTCGACGAGTACACCGAATTCCAGGAAGCCATCAAGACCTTCTACGCCAACACCAAGGAGAAAGGCGCACCCCGGGACTGCCCGACGCTGCGACAGTTCTCCTCACTACTGCGCCTGGGCCGCACCAGCCGCTTCCACTGCGTGGCCGCCCTGCAGCGCGCCGACGCCGACTTCCTCAAAGGTGAGGCCAAAGACAACTTCACTCAACGACTTTCGCTGGGCAAGCTGTCCACCCAGGCCGCGATGATGATCCACAACGACGCCAACGCCGGACGCACCGTCCCGATCGGCGTCCGCGGCCGCGGCACCGCCCTCAACCGCGCCGGCTGGCCAACCGAAGTGCAGGCCTTCTACGTCCCCGACCCCTCAGACCCCGCCGACGAGGACGAGAAGCAGATCGTCGACGAGCTGCGCCCCCCGGTCGCGCTCTACGAACGCGGCATCGTCATGCCGCCGGAGACCGATCCGACCACCCAACCCGAGGGCTTCGGCACCTACCAGAACCTGCCCCTGCTCAAGGCCGCCGACTACCCCCACTTCGACCCGCACGCCGCCGGCTACGCACCCCCAGGATGGCTGGACTTCCAGGACCGCGGCGTGGAATCCATCTTCGGCAACGCCCCCGGCGGCCCCCGACCCGCGTCTGCTGCAGAGTTGGCCGAAAGCTACGTCGACCTCGACGTCGAAAGCCGACGCGTCGACGTCAGCGAGCTGGAGGTCGGCGACTACCTCTGCCACCCCGAGACCGGGGACTGGGCCATCCTCGACGAAGAACCCAGTCCAGGAGAGGACCCGGACACCACCGTGCTCATCCTGCGCGACGCCTTCTCCGGTGAGCGCGAGGAAACCGAAGTTGCCAGCGACGCGACGATCGAGGTCAAAGACCTCGCCGAAACCCATCTGGCGGCCGTATGAGCACCCCCAACCGACTCGGCAAATCCAACCATCAAGAAAACACGCGTTGACGTGCAGAAAATTGCCGGGTATCGCCAATAATGGAAACATCAGGGTTAACGAAAGGAGCCTCCACCGGTGGCTAAGAAGAACGACTTCACCAAACGCGCCAACGAGCTGCTCACGGCGCGATTGGATCCGGTCAAGCGCCTCGGCGAGCTGCTCGACGCCAAGGCCGAGAAGGAAGCCGAACTCAAGAGCCTGGACTCCGACATCGAGAAGGCCGCCCAGTCCTGTATTGAGGCGGGATGGAAGCCCGCGGAGCTGACCGACCTCGGTGTCCCTCGGGCAGCACTTCCACGCCGTCAGACCCGCACGGCAGCCCTGGAACCCCGCACCGACAGCAAGGATCAGCCCAGCGGCGGGGAGGGCGCCGCAGGCGGCGCCGCACCGGACCCCACCCCGTAAATGACGTCAGGCGGCGCAACTCGTGACGAGATCACAGCCATCCTCAACCAACTCCGAGGCCTCCTCGGAGAGGGGACACCTGTGACTGCGCCGCTGCCCTCGACCATTCCCGACGACGTTGGCCAACGCCTGGAGGCGCTGCCCAACGGCCTAGGCGACTTCATCGAGAAGCTGGTGCTCTCGCGGAAAAGTCAGGCCCAGATCAGTGCAGCGCTCGCCGAAGTCGACCCGTCGCTGGTGCCGGTCGTCGACGAGTCGGGTGCCCACGTGAACGCCGGCCGCGAGGACATCGACAACACCACCAACCAGTACGTCAGCCGCGACGACGCACTCACACCCGTGGAGAACACCCCGATGGGGGCCATGGCATCGCTGCAGAACAAGGCTGACGCTGTGGCCAACGGCTCCAACGCCGTCCGCACCCAGATGCCGCCGGCCGAGATGCGTCGTGTCCTCGTCGACGCCTTGGCCCAGAAGTACTACCAGCAGGCCAAGTCCGCCGGCTCCGGCATGCCGGGCATGGGCGGTGGCTCCGGTGGCGGCATGGGCGGCGGACCCGGCGGCGGCATGGGAGGCGGATCTGGAGGCGGCGGCGGTAACCCGCTGAGCGCCCTGTCCGGGCTGTCCTCAGCGCCGGCCAGCATGCTGTCATCGCTGTCGTCGGGCAAGGGCGGATCCGAGGGCACCCGCCTGGCCGCGCGGGCCACCCCAGACGGTGCGCTACCGCAAGGCGTGGCCCCCGAAAAAGGCTTGCAGCGCAACACAATCCTGCTGGCCCGCGCGATCAGCGCCGCGTTCCCCGAGATCTCCGACATCGGCGGATACCGCCAAGACGCACTCAAGTGGCACCCCAACGGCTTGGCGATCGACGTCATGATCCCGAATTACTCCAGCGCAGAGGGCAAAGCGCTCGGGGACCGCGTACTGGCCTTCGCCATGCAGCACGCATCCAGATACGGCCTGGACCATGCGATTTGGCGACAGACGATGTACACGCAGGGATCGTCGCCGCGGGGAATGGACAGCCGCGGAGGAGACACCGCGAACCATTTCGACCACGTGCACATCGCCACAGAAGGCGGCGGCTACCCCACCGGAGGGGAAACCTATGCCCTCTAACCGCTCCGCACTCCCCAGCTCCCGCGCTCACCGCTTCACCGCACCCGGAGGTATGTAGGCCCGTGACCGACAACAAGTTCAGTGACCTGACCCATTGGGAACCGCTCCAAACGGTCGGCTTCGGGATGGGTTGGTCACCCGGATGGCGACCCGAGGGCCAGTCGTGGAACATCGGCACCAACGACACCTACTGGGACACCGTGCTCGGGCGGGCGCGGGAGGCGTACGGCGACCCCAACATCCGCTTCGACAACACCGACGACACCTCATCTGGACGCCACCTGGTCTTCGGCGACGGCACCAGGTTGCCCGCCGACGGCACCCTGGCCTACCGGGACAGCGCCAGCAATCAGAACTGGATCAACAACGGTGACGGCACTTTCACCAAGGCCGACGAGAACTTTCAGCCGGTGGGACAACCGTTCCCGCCGGCGGGTTTCCGCAGGATGGCAGATGGCAAGTACGCGCCGGTGGACGCGCGCGGCAATCAGGTAGGCCCGCTCCACAGCCAGGCGCCCCCCAACTTCCCCGGCAGCCCGGCCTGGCACCATTCACCGCTCACTGACCTCTTCACGCCCGTGAACGCCAACGGCGAATACTACGAAATCGATCCCGCCACAGGACAACACAAGTACTTCGACAAGAGCGGCAACCCGATCAGCAAGGAGAAGTACTTCGCCGGGGCGCCGTCCCCCCAGCAGACACCCAACGGGCAGCCCGCACCCGCACCGGGCGCCAAGCCGCCGCTGCAGAGCACCCAAGTAAGCGTGCCCGAGGGCATGAGCACCCCGGAGTACCCCGCCTGGGCCACTGACATCGATCCCGACGTCCCCAACCAGATGACCGGCGTCGTCGTGCGCCTCTACGAACTGTTCGGCAGCGGGACACCGGCCACCAGCGAGCTGCCCGAGTTCCCGTTCAGCACCGACACCGGCGAACAGTCCGGCATCGACGCCTACGACAACGTCAAACCCGACTTCAAGCGCATCGAGTCCGAATTCGACGCCGCAGCACAAGCATTCAAGACCGCTGTCCAGAACTCGGCCAACGTCACCCAGGCCGGCCGCGACGCGATCAACAACGCCATCGGCACCTTCAACTCCACCGCCAAGGCTCTCGACGAGGGTGACTGGGACGGCCTGCTGCAGGCCGAGTCCACCCTGCTGGACACCGTGAAGACCGCAGTGGAGAACGCCGCCAACACCCAGCAGAACGTGCCGTCCAACCCAGCCGGCGGCCCTCCCACGCCGATGGGCCCGGCAGGCGCCCCGGCGCCGGGAATGCCACCCGCGGTGGGGGACCCCTCACTGAGCGCACCGCCCGCCGACGACAAGAAGAGCCTGGAGGATCTCCTCAACGGAGGCATGGGTTCACCGTTCGGCGGGGGAATGCCGATGGGCGGCAACCCCTTAGGTGGACTCGGCGGCATGAACCCGCTGGGCGGGCTCGGCGGTGGCGGCAACCCGATGGGTGGCGGCGGCAACCCGCTTTCAGCACTGTCGGATGCGGCCAAGCCGCTGAGCAAGCTCTCCGAGACCGACACCGGCAAGCCCGACGACAAGAAGTCGCCGATCACCCCGCTCAACGCCGGGCCCCAGAACGCCCCGCCGCCGCCAGCCGCGCCGGGTGCAACGCCGGCCGAGCCGGCCGCGGTCGCCGGTGCCACCCCGGGACCGGCCGGCGCGAACAATCAGCCGGCCACCGCCACACCCGCGAGCAACCCCAGCGGAGCCAAGCCCACCGTCACCCTGCCCGACGGCAAGGTCATCGAGGCACCGAACAAGCAGGCCGCCGACGCGGCCCAGAACGCCATCGACAAGGCCTCGCCGGGCGGAGACGCCGCGCAGAAGGCCTACAGCCCGACCGGCCTGGAGCTGCCCGGGGATGGCAAGAACCTCGGCGCCAAGGTCGACCCTGCCGACATGGCGCCGGGGGACGTGCTGAAGTGGCAGGACAAGACCATGGTGGCGGTCGCGCCGGGTCTGGTCGCCGACCCGAGCGAAGCCGGCAAGATCCACACGCTGGAGGAAGTGTTCAAGGACCAGAA
>JAHFVC010000545.1:0-864 GCA_023264765.1 Mycobacterium sp.
TCCTGACACTCACCGCTGCGTCGTCAGCGGTCCCGGAGCATCCGATACGGCGTTCTCGACCGGCCCGGTGTTCGCCTTTGCCCTAACCGCATCAGTACGTCAGTTGGCCGGGCAGGTAGCCGTAGCCTCGCGGAGCACGGGCACCGACGGCGCGTCGACGGGAAGCCCGTATCCCCGGAGCACCGCGAGGTATTGCATCGCGTACTGACACCAGAACGCATGGTTGGGCGGCATCCAGTTGGCAGGCTGTTTGTCGCCCTTGTCCTGGTTCGCTTTACCGGACACCGCGAGCAGATTCGCCGGGTCGTTGGCGAACTGCACGCGTTGATCCTCCGGCCAGTTACTGGCACCCAGGTCCCAGGCCAAGGCCAGCGGCACGATGTGGTCGATCTGGACGGCAGCGCCGACCTGGTTGCCGCGACTGAACGCGATGGTCTCGTTGGTGTACGGGTCATGCAGGACACCGGTCTTCACCGCCTGCGGGCATCGTTTGATCGACACCTCGGTCTTGTCCTGCAGGTCTCGATTCAGAATGTCGTTGCGGGTATCGCAACCGTTGTGACCGCCGGGAGCGGAGTTCTCGTCGGTCCAGGCTTCGCCGAACGCCGCGCGCCGATAGGTGTAGTCGCGGACCCGGTGGTCGATCACGGCAATGCCGGCCAGTACATCGGTCCCCGGTGCGACAGTCGGCACCGGCGGGTCATCGGCGCCCGCGTGGGGGCCGTCGGCGGTACTGATCTGGATGGCGACCACCACCGCCAGCACCGCGGCCAAGGCCTGCCAAACCCAGCGCTTCACGACTTGTCCAGGTATTCAACGCGGTCGGTGTTGGTGAATTGTGCTGCCAGCAGAGCCAATCCGGGA
>JAHFVC010000545.1:874-2941 GCA_023264765.1 Mycobacterium sp.
CAGCTTCTCGTAGACGGCCTCGCAGAATGCCCTGGCATCTGTGATGACGTCCAGATGGTCCTGCAACGACAGGAAGCGCAAGTTGATGGTGCGTCCAGATTGGTTGAGGCCCAAGACATCTCCCTCGCGACGCTCCTGCAGATCCAGGTCCGCGAGAGCGAACCCGTCCTGGGTGGCAGCCACCGCTTTGATGCGCTCCCCTGCCTTGGACCCGTCCGGCAGATTGGTGGCCAGCAGGCACAGGCTCTGATGCTGACCGCGGCCGATGCGTCCACGCAATTGATGCAGCTGGCTGATGCCGAACCGGTCGGCGTCCATCACGACCATCACCGTCGAGTTGGGGACATCCACTCCGACCTCGATCACAGTGGTACACACCAAGACATCGATGTCGCCGTCGCGGAACGCGGACATCACCTCGTCCTTCTCGTCCCCGGTGAGCCGCCCGTGCATGAGGCCCAGACGCAGCCCTTTGAGTGGACCGGTGCTCAGTTTCTCCAGGAGCGCGACGACGGTGATCGGCGGTGGGCCGCCCTGTTCCCGGTCATCCTTGCCGGGGCCTTTCTCCGTCTCGTCGATGCGTGAGGCCACCACGTACGCCTGACGGCCCCCGGCCACTTCTTCGCGGATCCGCTCCCATGCGCGTTGCAGCCAGGTCGGATGTTGCGATACGAAAATGGCGTTGGTGGTGATCGGTTGGCGGCCGCGCGGCAACTCCCGCAGCACCGAGGTCTCCAGATCGCCGTAGACGGTGAGGGCCACGGTGCGTGGGATCGGGGTTGCCGTCATCACCAGCAGGTGCGGCGTCACACCGGGGACAGCCTTGGCTCGCAAGGTATCTCGCTGCTCCACACCGAACCGGTGTTGTTCGTCGACCACCACCATGCCGAGATTGTGGAACTCGACGGAATCTTGCAGAAGGGCGTGGGTGCCGATCACGATGCCGGAGTAGCCGGAGGCGGCCTCCTCGCGAACCTGCCGTTTCTGTTGCGCCGTCATCGATCCGGTGAGCAGCGTGACGCCGGTGGCCAGATCGTCGCCACCGAGTTGGCCTGCCATGGCCATCGGCCCCAGGATCTCGCGGATCGACCGAGCATGTTGGGCGGCAAGGACTTCCGTCGGCGCCAGGAGCGCGCACTGGTACCCCGCGTCGACCATCTGCAACATCGCCAACACCGACACGATGGTCTTGCCGGAGCCGACCTCGCCCTGCAGCAGGCGGTTCATCGGCCGAGTCAACGCCAACTCGCCGGAGATCACCTCGAGCACCTCACGCTGACCGACGGTCAACTCGAACGGCAGCGTGCTGGACATCACGGCAACCAGACCGTCGTCGCGGGGCATCGCGACGGGGCCCGATCCGATGAGCGCACTGTGCCGACGGGCCACCAACGCCCATTGCAGGCCGATGGCCTCATCGTAGGTCAGCCGCTCCCGAGCACGCTCCCGGTCGACTTCCTGCTCGCCGAGGTGTACTGCTCGCAGGGCCTCGTCGAGACTGACCAGATCACGTTGGCGCAGAAAGGATTCAGGCAGCGGATCCGGCACCGGATCGAGGACTGCGAGCACTTGCATGACACAGGCGTAGATGTCCCAGCTCTGCACCTTGGCGCACGCGGCGTAGATCGGGAAGTAGTCACGGGTGAACGCCGACATGTCGAGTTCGCCGCCCTCGGCCGACGACGCGTCGGCGATCTTCTTCAGTGACGCCGACCCGAAATTACGTCCGGACGACGCATTGAGCACCAGGAACGCGGGGTGCGTCAATTGCATTGCACCCCTGAAGAATCCGACTTCACCGGACAGCATCAACCGGGTGCCCTCGACGAGCGACTTCTTGGTGAACTTGGCATTGAAGAACGTCGCGGTCACCTTCGGGCTGCGGTTACCCAGCGTCACCACCAGGTATTCACGCTTGGGGGAACGACTGGTCCACCGCACGTCGGCGTCGGTGATCACATCGACGAGCGTGATGTGATCGCCTTCCTCCGGCAGCTCCGAGCCCTCACCGAAAACCGTTGCGCCCTGGCTATATTTGCGCGGATAGTGCCGCAGCAGGTCGTTGAC
>JAHFVC010000041.1 GCA_023264765.1 Mycobacterium sp.
CTACCCCCACTGGACCTTCGACGACCCCCGCTGGCTGGTCAAACACCTCCCCGAACACGCCCGCGAAAACATCATGTTCCGCAACGGCATCAACACCTACAAACTCCCCGACACCGTGCCCGCCCTCGAAGGACAGGTCCGGGTGTTCTGATTCATGGCTGACGAGACCACACCGCCCCGGCTCGCCCAGGGGCGCGAGCATGTCGTTGCGACCATCGACGAAATCCCGCCCGGGACACACAAACTGGTGCCGATCGGCCGCCACGGCGTGGGCGTCTACAACGTCAACGGCACCTTCTACGCCATCGCCAACTACTGCCCGCACGAGGGTGGCCCGCTGTGTTCCGGGCGGGCCCGCGGCCTCAACGTCGTCGACGACAGCGTGCCTGGCGACGCGGTGATGGTGCGGGACAAGGAGTACATCTTCTGTCCCTGGCACCAGTGGGGCTTCGAACTGGCCACCGGAACCACGGCGGTGAAGCCGGAGTGGAGCATCCGCACCTACCCGGTCCGGGTGGTCGGCGACGACGTCCTGGTGCAGGCATGACCGGCCCGGCGCTCAGCGCGGGCGAGCAGGTCATGAAGATCAACGGCGGAGATGTCGTCTACGAGATCCTGGGTGACACAGGCGATCTGATCGCGTTGACTCCCGGCGGCCGGTTCAGCAAGGACATCCCCGGGCTGCGCCCGCTGGCCGAGGCCCTGGTGCAGGGCGGCTACCGGGTCCTGTTGTGGGACCGGCCGAACTGCGGCAAGTCCGAGGTCCAGTTCTACGGGCAGAGCGAGTCGCACATGCGCGCCGAGACGCTCTACACGCTGATCTCCAAACTCGGTGTGGGCCCGTGCATCATCGCCGGCGGCTCCGGTGGCGCCCGCGACTCGATGCTGACGACCATGCTCTACCCCGAGATCGTCACCAAACTCGTCGTCTGGAACATCGTCGGCGGTGTGTACGGGTCATTCGTGCTGGGTGGGCACTACATCACCCCGAGCATCCTGGCCGTCCGGGGCCTGGGCATCAAGGGTCTGCTGCACGTCCCGGAATGGAAGGAGCGCATCGAGGCAAACCCGGCCAACCGGCAGCGGTTCCTCGATCTGGACGACGACGAGTTCCTCAAGGTGATGTTGCGCTGGCTCAACGCCTTCGTCTCCAAGCCGGGCCAGACCATCCCCGGTGTGCCGGATGAGATGTTCGAGAACATCACCGTGCCCACGTTGATCATCCGCGGCGGCGAGAACGACTGGGATCACCCCAAGCGCACCTCGCTCGAAGTGAGCTGTCTGATCAAGGGTTCCACGCTGATCGATCCGCCGTGGCCGGAGGATGCTTGGGAACGGGCGGGCGAGAGGTTCGCGCAGAGCGGCGGCAAAACATTCTGCCTGTTCGACACCTGGGTCCAGGCCGCGCCGGCCATCCTCGGTTTCCTGGAAAGCTGATGAGCGCTTGCGCGAAGAACACCGGCCCTGACTTGGGCTACTCCACCAGGATGCGCACCTCACTGTTCAGTGACGCCTCCAGCGCGGTGTGGATCCGGCTCTCGGGTACGCGTTCCACGTCGGCGCGCCTCAGCGTCACCTCAACGATGTCCCAGCCCTCGCCGCTGGGGAACCGGTGCACCTGGCCGGTCAGCCCGAACCCCGCCAGCACGCCGTGCGCGTCGTCATCGGTACCCCGGCTGACGAAGGTCAGCACACCGGCCATCGGTTCGGTTCCGAAGGCCTTGCCGCACAGCGTCATCGCTCGTGCCGTCAGGGCATCGGGATCGTCGCCGGCCACCAGCACCTCGACCTGGCGCAGGCCGGCGGGTAACCCGCTCAGGTCAGCCGCGACGATGTCGGCGCCGGCCGGGCCCGCCAGTGCGCGTAGCGCCGCCATGCCCTCGATCAGCCGCGCCGGGGTCAGCTGCCCGGCCGGGTCCACGTCGATACGCACCACTGCGGTTCTCACGGCCGCCAGCCTAACCGGATGTGACGAGCGGGAAGGGCTCAGCTCATGACCACGACCGCAACGGATCTCAGCACGCAGGTGTGGCCGGGCCTCACGCCACGCCTGCTTCGCAACGATCGGGTCCCCGAAGACCTCGCCGACTACACCCGCACCGGCGGCTATCAAGATCTCGACGATCCGGACGCGTTGCTGGGCGAGATCGCCGCGGCCCGGTTGCTGGGCCGCGGCGGCGCCGCATTCCCATTGGCCGTCAAGCTGCGGACGGTGCGCGCGGCCCATCTCGCCGGCCGGCCGACGGTCATCGTCGCCAACGGCGAAGAAGGCGAGCCCGCCTCGGTGAAAGATCGCTGGCTGCTGCGTAACCGGCCCCATCTGGTGCTGGACGGACTGCGCCTGGCCGCCCGGATCGTCGGCGCCGACCGGGCCTACGTGTACGTCTCCGACCCGCATGCCGCCACCGCGGTCGAGTCGGCACTGGCCGCCATCGAGAACGCTCCGGCGATCACCGTGGTGACCGTGTCACCGGCGTACATCGCCGGGGAGGAATCGGCGGCCGTGCGGGTGATCAACGGTGGACCCGCCAAACCCACCGACAAACCCCCTCGGGTCTTCGAGGAGGGCGTGGCCGGGTTGCCGACACTGGTGAGCAACGTCGAGACCCTGGCTCACCTGCCCCACATCCTGCGCCACGGGGCCGACTCGTTCCGATCCGTGGGCACCGAGGCGTCGCCCGGCACCTTCCTGGCCACGATCACCGGCGCGGGCAAGGCACCGGTACTCTACGAACTTCCGCACGGCACACCCATCACCGAACTGCTTACACTGCACGGGGTTTCGCCGGGCGATGTGTCCGGATTGCTGATGGGCGGCTACTTCGCCGGGCTGCTGGGCCCCGACGCGGTGAGTGCCGAACTGGACCACGAGTCGCTGCGTGCACTCGGTAGCGGCCTGGGATGCGGCGCGGTCGCCGTGCTCACCTCCGACTGCCCCGTCGCCGTCGCAGCATCGGTACTCGACTACTTCGACCGGGAGAACGCCGGACAGTGCGGGTCCTGCTTCAACGGCACCGCGGCGATGGCCGCAGTCACCGGGGCGTTGCGCGACGGCACGGCCACCACAGAGGACCTCACGCGGCTGCAGCGTTGGTCGGTGGTACTGCGGGGACGGGGTGCCTGCGCGACGCTCGACGGCGCGGCGAACATCGCCGCCAGCCTGCTCGCCCACTTTCCCGATCTGGTACAGGCTCATCTCGGCGGATCCTGCGACAGCTGCCGCACTTTCGAGGCACGGCGGCCCTACGAGGTCGAGGCGATCGAAGCAGTGGAGGCACGCTAGATGAGGATCAAGCTGGACCGCACCCTGTGCGACGGATTCGGGTTCTGCGCCAAACACGCGCCCGGATACTTCTCCCTCGACGACTGGGGGTACGCAAAGTTGGAAGGCAGCGGCGACGTGCCCGAACAGGACCGCGACGCGGTGATGCGGGCGCTGCTGGACTGCCCGGTGCACGCCATCCTCGAGCTCGGTGAACGTCGGCCCGACGACGATCATCGGCCGCTGGTGGACACCGCCGACCCGGCCGACAGTCTCAAGACCGAAGGCAACGAAGCGCAATGGGGGTTCACCCGATGACCACGATCCCGGGACGCCCACTCCCCCAGCTGACTTCGCAGAACGAGTTCTTCTGGACCTCGGGTGCCGACGGGCAGCTGCGCATCCAGGAATGCCAGAGCTGCCAGGCACTCATCCATCCGCCCGCACCGATCTGCCGTTACTGTCGCAGCCAGGATCTCGGCGTGCGCGCGGTCTCCGGCCGGGCCACGTTGGCCGGCGTCAGCATCAACCACCGTTTCGGCTTCCCCGACCTACCGCCGCCCTACGTGATCGCCGAAGTGGCCATCGCCGAGGATCCGCGGGTGCGGCTGACCACCAACATCGTCGACTGCGATCCCGAGAAGCTGGAACTGGGCCAACCGGTCGAAGTGCGCTTCCAGCAGTACGACGACGTCTACCTACCGGTGTTCACGCCCGCGGCTGATCAGACGACACCCGCTGCGATGCCCGAAGACGAGATCGCACCAACGGATTTCGGCAAGTACGTCCGTCCGATGCTCACCAGCGCGAAGTTCGAGGACCATTCGGCCATCACCGGGATCGGCGCATCGAAGATGGGCCGGCGGCTGATGGTCCCCCCGCTGTCGCTCACCATCGAGGCATGCAAGGCGGCGGTCGCCGACGCGGGCCTGACCTTCGACGACATCGACGGCCTGTCCACCTACCCCGGCCTGGACATCGCGGGCATGGGCGAGGGCGGTGTCTCCGCACTGGAAGGAGCCCTCGGACTTCGCCCCACCTGGATCAACGGCGGGATGGACACCTTCGGGCCCGGCGGTTCGGTGATAGCGGCGATGATGGCCGTCGCCACCGGGATGGCCCGGCACGTGCTGTGCTTCCGCACCCTGTGGGAGGCCACCTTCCAGCAGCTGATGAAGGAAGGCCGGATGTCGCCGCCCGGTGGCGCGCGCACCACCAGTTGGCAGCAGCCGTTCGGCGGCGTCTCGGCGGCCCACACGCTGGCGCAGAATGCCTCCCGGCATTTCCACCGGTACGGCACCACCCGTGAGACGCTCGGCTGGATCGCGCTGAACCAGCGGGCGAACGCCGCACTGAACCCCACCGCCATCTACCGCGACCCCATGACGATGGACGACTACCTGTCCGCTCGGATGATCACCACGCCGTTCGGGCTCTACGACTGCGACGTGCCCTGCGACGGTGCCGTCGCGGTGATCGTGTCAGCTGTCGACGCCGCCAAGGACCTGCCGAAGAAGCCGGTGCGGGTGGAGGCCGTCGGCACCCAGATCATCGAACGCCTCGACTGGGACCAGACCACCCTCACCCACGAGCCACAGGTGCTCGGGCAATCCGCGCACCTGTGGAGCCGGACATCGTTGCGGCCCGACGATGTGGACGTCGCGGAGCTGTACGACGGTTTCAGCTTCAACTGTCTCTCCTGGTTGGAGGCGCTGGGCTTCTGCGGGATCGGCGAGGCCAAGGACTTCCTGGATGGCGGCAAGGCCATTGCACGCGATGGCGTCATCCCGTTGAACACCCACGGCGGACAGCTCTCGCACGGGCGCACCCACGGGATGGGCCTGATCCACGAGGCGGTCACCCAGCTGCGCGGCGAAGCGGGCGCGCGCCAGGTCGCCGGCGCGAAGGTGGCGGTGGCCAGCAGCGGCGGCCTGACACCGAGTGGCGTGCTGCTGCTGCGGACCGATGACTAGCGTCCAGCGGCGCATGGTGATGGCCGGCACGGTGCCGATGACGGCCCTCGTCGCGGCGGTCCCCGAGCCCCGTGCGGTCATCGTCGCGATCCACGGCGGGGCAACGTCATCGGTCTATTTCGACTGCCCGGGCCGGCCGGAGCTGTCGCTGTTGCGCCACGCCGCGGCGCAGGGTTTCACCGCCATCGCACTGGACCGGCCGGGCTACGGCGCCTCCGCGCTGTACCAGGACACCATGGACCTCCCCGCGAACCGGGTTGCGCTGGCGTGGGACGCGATAGACAAGATCGCGCCTACGGGGCAGGTTTTCCTGCTGGGCCATTCGCTGGGTTGCGAACTCGCGCTGCGGATGGCCGACCATGAACGGGTCGTCGGTATCTCCTTGGCAGGCACGGGGTTGCGGTACCACCCCGCCGCGAAGACCATGCTGAGCAACGCCACGCTCGCCGGAACCCCGACCGGACTGCGTGAGCTGCTCTGGGAGCCGGCAACGTTGTATCCCGACGGCATACCGAGTTCTGCGTTGTCCGCCCCCGGAGTGCGCTACGAGGGCGCGGTGACCGCTGGATGGGCGCGTGGGGTATTCGGCGAGCTGGCCGCGGACGTGCGCGTCCCGGTGCAGTTCAGCGCCGCCGACCACGAGAGCGTGTGGGAGTCCGGGCCGGAGGCGCTCGCGTCGATCGCGGCCCTCTTCGCGGCAGCGCCCAGCGTGGAAATCAACGAAATGGCCGACAGCGGACACAATCTCAGTGTCGGGCTGTCAGCGGCCGAGTATCACCGGCGGGTGTTGGCATTCGCCGGGCAGTGTGTGTCGAGCGATGTCGAAGCGGAGGCGGGTTGATGCGGGTCGGATTCATCGGATTGGGCAGCCAGGGTGGGCCGATGGCCCGCCGGATCGTCGAAGGCGGGTACGAGACCACACTGTGGGCGCGCCGGGCGGCTTCCCTGGAGCCCTACGCGGACACCGCGGCCAAGACCGCAGGCACGCCGGCCGAACTCGGTGCGGCCAGCGATCTGGTGTGCCTGTGTGTCGTCGGTGACGACGACGTGCGCCAGGTGCTCTTCGGAGAGCATGGCGTGCTGGAAGGTCTGGCGCCCGGCGGCATCGTCGCCATCCACTCCACCATCCACCCCGACACCTGCCGCGAGATCGCCGACAAGGCTGCAGCGCAAGGTGTTTCGGTGATCGACGCCCCGGTCAGCGGCGGCGCTCCCGCCGTGGAGGCCGGGCAACTGCTGGTCATGGTCGGCGGCGACGAGGCTGACGTGGAGAAGGCACGCCCGGTGTTCGCCACCTACGCCGATCCGATCGTGCACCTCGGCCCCCTAGGCAGCGGGCAGGTCGCCAAGATCCTGAACAACCTGCTGTTCAGCGCCAATCTCGGTGCGGCCATGAGCACGCTGGAACTCGGCGAGGCCCTTGGCGTGCCGCGTGAGCGGCTGTGCGAGGTGATCAGCCGCGGTTCGGCCAACAGCAAGGCGATGGGCAGTATCGCGGCGTTCGGCGGGACGCTGGACCGCCTGGCCCCGATCGCGGGCGCCCTGTTGCAGAAGGACTGCAGGCATGCCACCGCGCTCGCCGAAGAGGCCTCGGCCACACAGGGTTCGGTGTTCACGGCGGCCGATACCGCGCTGGCCATCATGTCCCACCCGCGCTGATGAGCGCTTGCGCGAAGAAGATCAGGTACTGATGCGCGTCGGCTTCATCGGTGCGGGCCGGATGGGCGCACCGATGGTGGGCCGTCTGGTCGGGGCCGGCCATCAGGTCGCCGTGCTGGCCCGCACCCCGGAGAAGCATGCGGACATTCTGCAGCTCGGTGCGGCCGTCGCCGAGGATGCCACCGGTGTCGCCGCTGCCGACGTGGTGGTGTTGTGCGTGTTCACCGACGATCAGGTTCGCGAGGTGTGTGCGGGTCCACTGCCGGCCGCCATGCCGGCCGGTGCCACGCTGGTCATCCACACCACCGGCAGCCCGCGTACGGCGCAAGGTATCGCCGAGCGGTCCCCCCATATCGGAGTGGTGGACGCCCCGGTGAGTGGCGGTCCGCACGATATCGCCGCCGGTCATGTCACGGTGTTCGCGGGCGGGGCCGACGACGTGGTGGCCCGGGTCAGGCCGGTGCTGGACAGCTACGCCGACCCGGTCCTGCACATGGGCCCGCTGGGCGCAGGACAAGGCATGAAGCTGGTGAACAACACCACGTTCGCCGCGCAGATCGGGCTGATCGCCGAAGCCGTGCAGATGGGCTCGCGACTCTCGATCGAGGAATCCGCGCTGCTGAGCGCGCTGGCGCACGGCAGCGGCGCGAGCCGGGCGCTGGGCATGATCGAACGGGCCGGTTCCACGCAGCGATTCATCGGCGCCGTGAGCGAGTTCCTCGGCAAGGATGTCGCGGTGGTGCACCGAACGCTCGCCGAACTCGGTTTCGGTCTCGGCGTGCTGGAACCGGTGGTCAACGCCGTCGTGCCGGATTGAGCGACAGTGAAATCGGGCATTCCGGCGCGCCCTGGGGGCTTTACTGTTAGCGTTACAGTTTTATAGAGTTCCGTAATGTTTTGGGGTGAGAGCTCCACCCCGAAGGAGGACCAGCGATGACGACCGCCGAACTCGTTTTTGATCCATTCTCCGAGGAGTACTTCAACAACCCCTTCGAGATCTATCGGCGCATGCGCACCGAGGCGCCGCTTTACTACAACGCCGATCAGGATTTCTACGCACTCACCCGGCACGAAGACGTGGCCGCGGCACTCAAGAACCACGACGCCTTCTCGTCGTCCCGCGGGTGCGACCTGGCCATGGTTCAGAGTCCGGTCCCCCCGCAGAAGTCCATCATCTTCATGGATCCGCCGGATCACCGGCATATGCGCAGCCTTCTCAACAAGGCCTTCACCCCGCGTGCCGTACAGGCTCAGAGGGACACCATCGTCGAGCAGGTCGACCGCTACCTGAATCTGATCGACTCGGATGAGTTCGACGTCGTGCAGGACTTCTCGGGCCCGTTCCCGGTCGAGGTGATCACCCGGATGGCCGGTGTCGAACCGGATTTCCGACAAATGGTGCGGCACTGGATCGATACCAGCCTGTCCCGCGAGCCCGGGCAGATCGGCACCTCCGAGGCCGGGGTGCAGGCGAACATCGACACCGGCGTCTACTACTACGGGCTGGTGCAGAAGCGCCGGGAGAACCCGCAAGACGACATGATCAGCCGACTCGTCGCCGCGGAGATCCTGCGCGAGGACGGCCAATTGCACAAGCTCGACGACATCGAGATCACCGGGTTCGCCACGCTGCTCGGCGGCGCGGGCGCCGAGACGGTCACCAAGCTGATCGGTACCGCGGTGGTGTTGTTCGCCAAGAACCCGGACCAGTGGCAGAAGCTACTCGACAATCGCGACCTTGTCCCGGCCGCCGTAGAGGAGCTACTGCGTTACGAGGGCCCCGTGCAGTACAACGTGCGCTACACACTCAAGGATGCCCAGGTGCCCAGCGGGGTCATCCCGGCGGGCAAACCGGTGTTCCTCATCAGCGCCGCCGCCAACCGCGATACCGACGCCTTCACCGATGCCGACACGTTCGATATCGAACGCGACCGTACCGAGGCGCAGAACCTCGGCCTCGGGTATGGGATCCACAGCTGCCTGGGCGCGGCGCTGGCTCGCATGGAGAGCGTCATCGCGCTGGAGAAGCTGCTCGATTTCATGCCGCGCTACGAGGTCGACTTCGACGGCCTGGAGCGGGTACGGATGCAAAATGTGGCGGGCTATGCCCGGGTTCCGGTGAAGGTGCTGAAATGAGCGACGCGTGCGGAGCGAATCATGGATGTTCATTCGATGACCGAGCCTGCGAGGTGATCGAATGAGTCGCATCGAGGTCGACTTCGGGCTGTGCGAGAGTAACGGCGTCTGCATGGGGGTCATCCCCGAGGTGTTCGACCTCGACGACCAGGACTACCTGCACGTGTTGTCCGACGAACTCACCCCGTCCAATGAGGACCAGGTGCGTGAGGCCGTCCGGCAGTGCCCCCGTCAAGCCATCGCGATCGTCGACTGAGCGTGCGTTTTGTCTTCGTGCACGGCGGGTTTCACGCTGCCTGGTGTTGGGATCGAGTGATCGCCCAACTGGTCGACCTCGGCCACGGCGGCGTCGCCGTCGACCTGCCCGGTCACGGCGCCCTGGTCGATCAGGAATCAACCCTGGCCAACCGGCGCGAAGCCGTTCTTGCCGTCATGCAACCCGGCGACGTCCTGGTCGGTCACTCCGGGGGCGGCTTCGACGCCACGCTGGCCGCCGATGCCGCACCGGATCTGGTGAGCCACATCGTCTACCTGGCCGCGGCGCTGCCCCGCGAGGGACGCACCTACCCGGAGGCGATGGCGATGCGCGACTCCGAGGATGGCGAATTCGGCGGCGACGTCGGAGAGATGTTGAGCTACTTGAGTTTCGACGACGACGGCGCCATGACGTTCGCCGACTTCGACGGTGCGTGGAAGTACTTCTACCACGACTGCGACGAGCCGACCGCCCGTTGGGCGTTCAGCCGGCTCGGACCCGAACGCTTCGGCGACACCACCGTGACACCGGTGTCGGTGCCCGCCTTCTGGGCCGCCGACCTGCCCCGCAGTTTCATCGTGTGCGAACAGGATCGGTCGATGCCGCGCTGGCTGGCCGACACCGTGGCCCGCAGGCTCGGCGTCGAGCAGTTGTCCATCGACGCCTCGCACTCACCGTTCCTGAGCCGGCCCCGCGAGCTCGCCGAACTGCTGGTGCACGCCCCCACCACGACGCCGGTCGGCCCTCTCATACCCTCGTGATCTGTTCGGCATCACCACATCAGGCCGCGGATCATCGCGGTGGGTGGGATGTCCTCGACGGAGATCAATCCACTCGGAGCTGAGCAGACCCAGTCGATGACGTTGACGACGCGCGCGGCGGTGGAGATACATCCGGCATCGGTGACATCGAAAACCGGGTGGGACAGATGAGTGCTCGTCTCGATGCGCGGCTCTCCCTCGACGATCACCTTGTGCACACCGATCTGCCCTTCCGGTGGATACTCCCAATCCGGCGCAGCGGCCGCGGTGAGCCTGGTTGTGTGCTCGACGGTGATGACGGGGGCTCCGGCGATCACGCCTTCGGCGGCGAACCGCACCGCCGCCAACTGACCGGGCTCGACCGTGGTCATCGTGCATTCGATGCGCTCGTCGGTGTACCAGGGCTCGAACCGGTCACGAACCTCGTCCAGTTTCACATCGAGGTGTAGGGCGAGATTCCGGATCAAGCCTCCGAACATCGATGCGACGACACCTGGCAGAAACGCCATCGGCGGGCCGTCTTCCGGAGTGCTACCGAAACCCATTGCGGTGCCGGTGTATTCGAAGTCATCGTAGTTCCCGTAGTCGAAGACCTCCTTGACGCTGATCGACCGGGCCCGGGTCACGAGACTCAGCGCTGCGTGCACCGCGGTGTCGCCGGAGAACCCGGGATCGATGCCGTTGACATACAGCGACGAATTGCCCGATGCGCACGCCTGTTCCAGTGGGAGCCGCAACCAATCGTCGGCCTGGCGCGGCGTCACCAGCCAGATCATCGAAGTGCCGACCACGTTGATACCGGCAGCCAACAGTCTCGTCATCTGCTCGAGGGCTTCCATCGGTCGCGTCTCCCCCAGTGCCGTGTACACCACGCAATCGGGACGCAGCGCTATCAGCGCGTCGATGTCGTCGGTGGCGACGATCCCGGTCGGGTCCGTCAGGCCACACAAGTCTGCGGCGTCACGGCCGATCTTGTCCTTGCTCGCGGCGTGCACGCCGACAAGCTCGAGGTCGGGCCTGCCGATGATCGCCTGCAACGAGTGCCTGCCGACATTTCCGGTGGAAAATTGGACCACTCTGCGCATGGTGGGCTGCCCTTCGTGCTCAGTAGTCGGGGATCGGCAGAGGTGAGTTGTTCGAGTCGATGCCACCGTCGACATGGAACGTCGCGTTGGTGGCGTAGCAGTCACGGGTGGCGAGATAGACGCACAGTCGACCGAGATCCTCCACATCACCGAGGCGGTGCAACGGTGTGGTCTCCTCCATCTTCTCCCGCGACCCCGGCATCATGTCCAAGCTGCCCTGCAGACCATCGGTGGCGAACGAACCGAGGGCGATGGCGTTCACCCGGATCTTGGGTGCCAGCTCCTGCGCCATGGCCCGGGTCAGTGCCTCGAGTCCGCCCTTCGCCACGCAGTACGCCGTCAGGGCACGGATGCCGAACCTCGCCGAACCCGACGAGATGTTGACGATCGAACCCCGCCCGGCCTCCAGCATATGTGGCGCGGCCAGCTGACTCATGATGAAAGCCGATGTGACACACCAGTCGAAGGTGTGCCGGAAGTCCTCGTCGGTGATGTCGAGGAAACGGGCATACGTCGAGCCGCCGACATTGTTGATCAGGATGTCGATCCTGCCGAATGTCTCGATGGCGGCGTTGACCACCCGTTCGCCGTCGGGACGGCTGGTGGCGTCGGCGACGACTGCCAGGCCCTTGCCACCGGCCTGCTCGATCCCATCGATGGTCGCCACGATGTCCGATTCGGTTCGCGCCGTGCCGACGACACAGGCGCCCGCCTCGGCCAACACCCGGGCGATACCCTGCCCGACGCCCTTTCCGGCGCCGGTCACGATCGCGACCTGACCGTCCAGATTGAACTGCTCCAATGCCATCTGACTCCTCCCCTTCGAGGTGGTCATCATCTAACGGCCAACTCTGACCTAAGTCAATGATTTCCAGGCTATTGCGCGATCAGCCGACGCGGGAACGGCATCTACGCCGCCCGGCGCGCACTCGTGGGAATTCGGATCGCGCCGAAATTTGTTTGTGCACAGCACTTTAGATCACCACCGCGCGAACGGAACCGGCATCAAGGTGCGCCACCAAACTTGGTGTTGACTCCTCCATTTGATTGACTATAGTCAGCTTTTGTGAACCTTCCGACGCTCAATCGTGGCCACCGTGGAGGGCTGCCGCCACGAGCCGGGACGTCGACGACCGGGCTCGACGAGCACGTCGAAGCCTCGCGACTGGCGCAAAGCCGGGCGGACAAGTGGCTGACATCAGGCAGCCTGCTGATCGGCACCGCCGCGCTCGGGATCTTCGGATTGCCACTTTTCCTACGCGGCGTCTGGCTGCTTCGCAAGGCTCAGCGCGACGGGTTGACGGTGCGCCCCATGCTGGTGACCCTGATCGGCTATCTGGTCATCATCGACGCGGCGATCAATACGGTGGGCTGGGCCCTCGACACCTTCGCCAATCACACGCTCCTGGCGCGAGTTCTGTTGAACGGCTGGGGAAACATGTTCGACGCCGGCTACTTCTGGCATTACAACGAGCTGTGGATAGGTGGGGCGGCGGGTCCGGGCGAGAAGGCCATGGAAGTCGGCATGATCCTGACGGTCTTCACCATGCGTATCGCTGCCGGGATCGGCTTTCTGCAGATGAAGCGCTGGGGCCACCAGTGGATGGTCATCACCTGCTGGATGGGCGTGCTGATCTGGTGTGTCTACGTGTTCAACATGACGATGTTCGCCGACGTCCGCTTCGCCGGCGTGGTGCTGCCAGTGGTGGGGTGGTGGCTCTACGACATCTTCTACATCACCCCGTTCCTCGCCATCCCGTACCTGCATTCGGTCAACCGCGAGATCTTCTCGGACTGAGTCATGACCGAATTCACTGACTCATATCAATTTGTCGGGCAGGAGGGCACACCGTGACACCACCGGTCAAACAGTCGACGCGGGAGATGCGTCGCCTGCAGACGCGCGAACGGATCCTCGGCGCGGCCATCGCTGAATTCACCTCGTCCGGCATGGCCGGGGCCGACGTGGGCGCCATCGTCGCCGCCGCGGGCGTGGCGCACGGCACGTTTTTCTTCCACTTCCCCAGCAAGGAGCACGTACTGCTGGAGCTGGAAGGTCGAGAGGAAGCCCGGATGGCCAACGAGCTGTCCCGCTACCTCGCCGGTGAACACGACCTCGCCGCCACCCTGAATGAGGTGGTGCGCCTTGTCGCCGGGCTGGAGAAGCGCCTCGGGCCTTCCCTGTTCAAAGAATTTCTCGCACTGCACTTTTCGCCGACCCGACCGACCTCCGAAGAATGGACCGATCACCCGCTCATCGTGCTGCTGGTCCGCGAGATCGAACGGGCCCGCGACGACGGCAAGGTCCCCCCGGAGGTCGATGCCTTCTACAGCGCCACGTTCTTCCTGCTCGGGATCTACGGAGTGCTCACCACCACCTCCAACACCCCGGCACGCGACGGAATGCTCACCGGACTGGTGACGACGGCCCTGCGCGGACTGGAAGTCCGATGACAGAGATATCGACGCGACAAGAGAGAAGGTCCTGACGTGGATTGGGTTTTCGAGATTCTGCGATACGTCGCAGCATGGGGTGGAACCGGTTTGGTCATCTGGTTCTGGTACTGGATGTTCTCCAACATCGGCACGTTCTGACCTGATGAACTCCGACCTCTCCGAAGCGCACGCCATGGCGACCGAGCGCAGTTGCGCCCTGACCGCCGTGGCGCTCAGCGGTGAACGCCGTCTGGGGGCCCGCCTGATCACCGGGCAGCATCGCAGCTTCGGGCTGAGTTCACAGCTCGATTTCGTCCATGTGCCCTACCCTGCCCCGCGCCGCTCCTGGTCCCGCCGGACACTGACATGCGGTGTGGCGCTGCAGTGTTCACCGTCGAAAGACCGGCTGCTGGGCTACCGCCTCAACGAACTGTCGGCTCCCGAACTGCGTGCCCTGACCGTGGTCGAGGCGGGCGTGGCGTTCGGCTGGATCGCCGCGCACTGGCCGGGTCTGGTTGCCGAACTGCGCCGCGTCGTTCCTGATCTGACACCGGCGGACGCCGACATGGACGCCGCAGAGATGCTGAACCGGGCCGTCGCACTGGCGCGCACCCAGCAGTACGGGCCCGTCGATCCGTTGTACGGCAGCCTGCCGATCGCCTACACCCTGCCGCAGAGCCTCACCGACAAGTTGCGCCGGACCTTCGGCCGCATGCCGTGGACCATCTCCGAGAAACGACTACCCCGACCGTATTCGGTACCGGTCGGCGGCGAGGGTGGTGTGCGCAACTCCAATCTGCCACCACCGAGCCGCCCCCAGGACAACGACCTCGACCTCACGCCGCATCACCGCCCGGGCATCCCCTATCCGGAGTGGAACGCCTGGACGGAGAAGTTCATGGCCGATCACGTCGCGGTCGTCGAACGCGCGCACACCGACGGCTCGCGGCGGCCGGCTTCGGTGAATGTCGACGTGCGAAAATGGTTCGAGGAAAACACCCATCGCTCGATGCGCAACCGGCTCGAAGACGGTTCGGATCTCGATATCGAGCAGTACGTCGACCACTACATCGACCTCACCACCGGGGAGGCGCGCGAACCGCGTATCTTCCGCGAACTGCTGCCGAGTAGCCGTGACGTCACCACCGCTCTGTTGCTGGACGGCAGTTCGTCGTTGGGCGTTCACGGCGGCACGATCTTCAAGCTCGAATTGTCTTGCGCGGACGCACTCTCGCGCGCCATGACGTCGGCGCGCGAACGGCACGGCATCTTCGTCTTCACGGGCAACACCCGCCACCGCGTCGAGGTCACCTGCCTCAAGGACTTCCCGGAGCGGCGGTTCGTCCCCCCGGGAGCCCTGGGCCTGTCCACCGGCGGTTACACCAGACTCGGTGCACCACTGCGGCATCTGACGAGCCGGCTACTGGCCCAGCCCTCCGAACGCAGGCTGCTGATCGTCATTGGTGACGGCCTGATCTCCGACGAGGGGTACGAAGGGCGCTACGCATGGGCCGATGCCGCCCACGCCGTGGAGGAGGCCGGTGACGCCGGGGTAGCCATGTACTACATCGGGATCGGCCCGGTCCGGGTGGATCCACTGCCCGAGATATTCGGACCGCGCCGATCCCAACGCATCCGCCGGATCGAGGAGCTGCCACGCGTCCTCGCCCATGTTCACCGAGAGCTGGTCGCAGCATGACTTTCAACGAGGAACCGGTATGACATCAGATGTCTACTACGCCAACGGCAACGAGGTCCGGCTGTTCGAGCAGGCCTACCAGCGACGCCTACCGGTGATGCTCACCGGCCCGACCGGCTGCGGCAAGACGCGGCTGGTCGAGCACATGGGACTGCTGCTGCGCAGGCCGGTGGTCACCATCAGTTGCCACGACGATCTCACCAGCTCCGATCTCGTGGGGCGGTTCATGGTGACAGGCGGCGATGTGGTGTGGACGGACGGCCCACTCACCCGGGCAGTCAAAGCCGGGGCCATCTGCTACCTCGACGAGGTCGTCGAGGCCAGACACGACTCGCTGGCCATCCTGCACTCACTCACCGATCACCGGCGCATGCTGTACCTGGATCGGGCCGACGAGGTGGTCCGCGCACCGGACGAGTTCATGCTGGTCTGCTCCTACAATCCGGCCTACCGCAGCTCACTCAAAGAGCTCAAACCGTCGTTCCGGCAACGGTTCGTCACCTTGCCGATGCACTACCTGCCCCCCGCCCGCGAGGCCGAGGTGGTCGTGGCGGAGTCGCAGGTCGGCCTGGCCACGGCCACTCGACTGGTGCACTGCGCCACGGCGATCCGCACCGCGGATCAGGCATTTCACTTCGAGCCGCCGTCCACGCGGGTGCTCGTCACCGCAGCACAGCTGATCGCTGCCGGCGCAGGAGAACTGGAAGCCGCCGAGGCATGCATCCTGGCCCCGCTGTCGAGTGACGGCGCCATCACCGACGGCCTGCGTGAGGTCGCCGCGGCGGGCCTGTCCGACGAATCGAACAGCACACTCTAGGAAGGGAAACCGAAGTGGTGGATCAGAAAGAGAAGAATCGCAAGAAAGCGCTCATCGTCCTGCAGCTCGTCATCTACGGCTATCTGCTGACGATGTTCGCGATCCAGCTCTACATGTCGTTCGCCCGCGGGTGGTGGGATCTGTGACGCTCGCGCAGCCCACCGTCGGCTTCGACGAACATCACGACGAGTCCCGGCTGGCGCAGCGCAGGGCCGACAAGTGGATGATCGTCGGCGCCGCCCTGATGGGCATGTGGGCGCCAGGGCTGATCGGCTTCCCCATTTTCATGCGCGGGGTGTGGTTGCAGCGCCAGGCATTGCGGTCCGGTCTGTCGGTGCGCCCGATGATCGTGACTCTGATCGGCTATCTGACTCTGATCGACGGCATGCTCAACAGCCTGGGCTGGGCTCTGGACCTGATCGCCAATCACACGTTGATCAACCGGGTGCTGATGATCGGTTGGGGCAACATGTTCGACGCCGGCTACTTCTGGCACTACAACGAGCTGTGGGTCGGCGGCGCCGCAGGACCCGGTGAGAAGTCGATGGTCTTCGGAATGATCGTCACGGTCTTCGCGATGCGCTGCGCCGCTGCCATCGGCTTTCTGCAGATGAAGCGTTGGGGCCACCAGTGGATGGTCATCACCTGCTGGATGGGCGTGCTGATCTGGTGTGTCTACGTGTTCAACATGACGATGTTCGCCGACGTCCGCTTCGCCGGCGTCGTGTTCCCGGTCATCGGCTGGTGGCTCTACGACATCTTCTACATCACCCCCTTCCTCGCGATCCCGTATCTGCACACGGTCAACCGCGAGATCTTCTCCGACTGAACAGGTTCAAGGAGCACAACGATGACGACCACACCCGAAGCAACCGACGAGAAGACCCATGAGGATCTGCCGCCCGGCACCACCCCCTATTACGCACGCATGCACAAATGGATCAAGCGTGCCGTCCTGGTCTGCCTCATCGCGCTGGTGATCGAAGGCGCCTTCACACTGCCGTTCATGGCGATCTACTACGGCTACCCCACCCTGAGCCTGACCCAGATCTGCAGCGAGCTACTCAAGGTGCGCTACTCCGACGACACCCTGGAATGCAAGGTGCCCTACCCCGCGTTCGGGCCGCCGGAGGGCGCAGAAGGCAAGGACACCGCCCAGGACGTGTGGGGTATTCAGCCGATACCGAAGTACCACCGGATCGGTTTCCGCGAGCTGGTGCGCATCCACGATGAGCGGGTCGCCCGTCAGGCCGCTGAACATCAGGGACGGTAGATGCCCGAGTCTCCGGAATTCCACGCGCGCAACTGGGATTTGCGCCACCCCGACTTCAACGACCCCGATTTCCTCTACGACGTCTACGCCGTGATGCGCGAACACGGACCGTTCGCCCATACCGACACGCCGTTCCTCAGCGCCACCGAGGGCGGCGCGTGGGTAGCCACCCGCTACGGCGAGTGCTACCGGATCCTGCAGGACTGGGAGAACTTCTCCAGCAACCCGTCACCGGAGGGAGCCGAGCAGCTCGTAGGCGATCTGGTGATCACCCTGGACCCGCCCCGACAGCAGAAGTTCCGCAAGGTCCTCAACCCGTACTTCTCGCCGGCCCGGATGAAGGCACTCCGGCCACAGATCAAGGCGGAAACCAACCGGCTGATCGACGATTTCATCGAGTCCGGGGAGGGCGACCTGGCCCAGGTGGCGTGGCGGCAACCCGGAATCGTCTTCTTCAGATATCTGCTCGGTATGCCGACCGACGACGTCCCGCTGTGTGTCGAACTGACCGACACCGCACTCAACGGCGCTACCGAGCAGGACCGAATGGCCGCCTGGGGCGGGCTCTACCAACACCTGCACGACGCCGTGTCGGCGCGGGTCGAGCAGCCGGCACGCGACGACATGATCGACGTGTTGCTCTCGGCCGAAATAGACGGTGAGAGACTGCCGTTCAACGACGTGGTCGCCAACGCCATGTTGCTGGTGCAGGCCGGACTGGAAACCACCGCCAGCGCAATGTCGTTCGCGTTGTACTACCTTGCCGTGCATCCGGAGGAACGTGACCGGCTGATCGCCGAACCCGAAATGGTCCCGCGGGCTGTCGAGGAATTCATCCGCTTCGCCGGGTCCATCCACGGCATCCCCCGCACCGTCCGCCGGGAGGTGGAACTCAGTGGACGCACCTTCTGCCCCGGCGAATCGGTCGAGGTCAACTACGCGTCGGCCAATCGAGATCCGGATCAGTTCCCCGATGCCGACAAGTGCGTCCTGGACCGGCATGACAACCGGCACCTCGGTTTCGGCGCGGGCGTACATCGTTGCCTCGGCTCGAACCTTGCCCGGCTGGAATTCCAGGTGGCGCTCGAACAGGTACTGGCGCGGATGCCCGGATACACCCTGGCTCCTGGCGCCGCACCGGCGTTCCATGGCAACTCGGTCACCCGCGGATTCCGGAGTATCCCCGTAGTTTTCGATTCGGGCGCCCGGTCGGCGGCATGACCTTCCGTATCGTGCAATGGACGACGGGAAATGTCGGTACCAAATCGGTTCACGCCGTGACCGCGAACGCCGACCTGGAATTGGTCGGCTGCTACGCCTGGTCGCCGGACAAGGTAGGCCGCGACGTCGGTGAACTCTGCGGTATCGGCCCCCTCGGTGTCACGGCCACCGACGACGTCGACGCTCTGCTCGCACTGCGCCCGGACTGCGTCGTCTACAACCCGATGTTCGCCAATACCGATGAATTGGTGTGCATCCTGGATACCGGCATCAACGTGGTCACCACGTCGGAGTTCATCAACGGGCACACCCTCGGCGCGGACCGCGACCGTATCGTCGCCGCATGCGAGCACGGTGGCTCGACGATCTTCGGCAGCGGGATCAACCCGGGATTCATCCAGCTCTTCGCCGTCGTCACCGCAGGGTTATCCGATCGTGTGGACCGAATCAGCATTCTCGAGTCTTTCGACACCACGATCTACAACTCCCCGGCCACCGAGATCCTCATGGGCTTTGGCTATCCCATCGACCATCCCGGCCTCCCGGAGATCACCGAGGACGGCTCCGGGATCTTCCGCGAGGCGGTGCTGCTGGTCGCCGACGCCCTCGGCACCGAACTCGACGCGGTGCACTGCACGGCGACGTACGCACAGACCACCGAAGATCTTGCGCTGCCTGGTGACTGGACCATCGCCGCGGGCTGTGTCGCCGGGATCGACGTCCGGTGGACGGGCGTCCTCGCCGACCGCGAAGTCATCGAGATCCGCGGAGTCTGGACCAAAGGCCAAGCACTGGAACCAACTTGGGACACGGCCTTCGGCTATACCGTCACCGTCGAGGGCCGACCCACCATCAGGAGCACGTTGAGTTTCGAACCGCCAGCCGATTTCACGGCCGAGACGCTCGACGACTTCATCATGCTCGGCCTCACCATCACCGCCATGCCGGCGATCACCGCCATTCCCGCCGTCGTCGCCGCTGCGCCCGGGATTGCCACGTACACCGATCTGCCGCTGCTGCTTCCGCGCGGCGTGCTCGCCACACACTGAAGGAATTGCGATGCCAGAAAAGATCTACCGCGTCATCCAGTGGATGACCGGCGACGTGGGCCAAGTCGGTGTCCGGCACTTCGCCGAGAGCCCGGTGTTCGATCTCGTCGGCGTGCTGGTGCACTCCCCCGAGAAGGTCGGTAAGGATGCCGGCGACATCGCCGGCATCGCGGCGACAGGTGTCATCGCCACCGATGACACGGACGCGATCATCGCCCTGGACGCCGACTGTGTCTTTTACACCCCGGTGATCATGGACGTCGACACGGTCTGCCGATTGCTGCGCTCCGGCAAGAACGTCGTGACCACCAGCGGGTTCTTCCACCCGTCACCGGACTTCCGTGAACCGGGCGAACAGATCCGCGCCGCGTGCGCCGACGGCGGCACCTCGTTCCACGGCGGCGGTATCCATCCTGGCTACGCCGGCGACATCCTGCCGCTGACGCTTGCCCGGGTGATGAGCCGCATCGACAAGATCTCGGTGCACGAGGTCGTGCACGTACTCAAAGACGCACCCGTCGACCACATCGACTGGATGGGATTCGGCAAGGACAAGGACGCATTCCTCACCGAGCCGACCATTCTGGGCCTCGGGCTCCCATTCTTCGCGCAATCCATGCACATGATTGCCGACGGGCTTGGGGTGAGCATCGAGAAGGTCACCGCCGCTGACATCGAAGCCGCCATCGCCGCCGAGGACATCCCGCACCCCGATGGCGTGATCCCGAAGGGCACCGTTGCCGCACAACGCCATGAATGGACCGCATGGGTCGACGGCAGGCCGCTCATCGTGTTCCACGCCGTGTACGTGACGGCAGACCCGGAGAAGTTGGATCCGCAGTGGAGCTACGGAAAGACGCGCTACCACATCGTGATCGACGGCGACCCACCCACCGAACTGACACTGCAAGGTGTGGAACAACCGGACGGATCCATGGCGCACCCCGGCTACGCCTGGACCGCCATGGGCGCCATCAATGCGATCCCCGACGTGTGCGAGGCGGCGACGGGGTGGGTCAACCACCTCGATCTCGGTCTGATCCGGCCGCGCGGGTTGGTGCGAACATGACCACACAGCTCCATCACGTCGTGTTCGCCGTGGCAGCAGAGCGGCGCGCGCGGATGGCAGCGTTGTTCACCGAGCTAGGATTCACCTTCAACGACACCGAACTCACCGAACTAGGCATTCACGTCCACCTCGACTGGGACCGCGGAATCGAGCTGATCAGCCCGATTCCCGGGGCGGCCACAGCCGTGGCGACCTCGGTGAACCAATTCCTCGACCGGCACGGCGATGGTGTGTACACCGTCGTGATCCGGTTGCCGGATGCCAAGGCCGCCGAGACGGTCACCCAGCGCTACGGCTCGACAACGCGTTTCCGGCAGGGCTTTTCCGGCGACGGTTCCTATCTGGAGGAGATCGACCTGTCGGTGCTCGGCCTTCCGCTCACCCTGCTCTCCACCAACGTGCCATGAGCGACCAGGTGACCGAACTCCCGGAGGTCCGCTACGCCGACCTGCCTATGGCTCACGACCGCGGGCTGGGCTGGACCGCGTTGCGCGAACTCGGACCGGTGGTGCAGGGCGAGGGCTGGTATTACCTCACCCGTCGCGAGGACGTGCTGGCCGCATTGCGCGACCCCGAGGTCTTCTCGTCGCGGCGCACCTATGACGACATGATCAGCCCGGTTCCCCTGGTACCACTTGCATTCGACCCTCCTGAGCACACCCGGTACCGCAGGCTGCTGCAGCCGTTCTTCAATCCGCAGGCGCTCAGCGCCGTACTCCCCTCGCTGCAGGCCCAGGCGATCGACATCGTCGAGCAGATCGCTTCCCAGCCCAAATGCGAGGTCATGGCCGACCTCGCCACTCCCTACCCATCGCAGGTGTTCCTGACCCTGTTCGGCCTACCGTTGGAGGATCGCCGCAAGTTGATCGCGTGGAAGGACGCCGTCATCGCGATCAGCCTGGACACCGAAGTCGCCCAGGAGGACCTGGCGCCGGCAGTCGAAACGTTCGCCTATCTCACCGAGGTCGTGAAGAATCAGCGGCTCCACCCGCGGGCCGGCATGCTGTCCGAACTGTTGCACAGCGGTGAGCCGTTGACCGACGACGAAGCGGTGGGCCTGTCTCTGGTGTTCGTCCTCGCCGGTCTGGACACGGTCACATCGGCGATCGGCGCCGCAATGCTGACACTGGCCACACAGCCGGAAATGCAATCCACCTTGCGCGGGAACCCGGATCAGGTACCGGCGTTCGTCGAGGAGATCCTTCGACTGGAGCCGCCCGCCCCGGTGGTCGGCCGGGTCACCACGCGGCCGACCACCGTGGCGGGAGTGACCTTGCCCGCGGGTGCCCAGGTACGCCTGTGCCTGGGCGCCATCAACCGGGACGGAAGCGACGCGCAGTCCGGTGACGACATCGCACTCGATGGAAAGCTGCACAAACACTGGGGTTTCGGCGGCGGACCGCACCGTTGCCTCGGGTCGCATCTCGCCCGGATGGAGCTCAACCTGGTGATTACCGAATGGCTCTCCCGGATAACAGCTTTCGAGTTGGCACCCGGCTTCGTTCCTGAGATCACCTGGCCGTCGGCGACCTGCACGCTGCCGACACTGCCGATCCGGATCAACGCAAGGGAGACATCGTGACCGTCGACACTACCAAGCCGAGTGTGTTCGACGCCGGCCTCCCGACTCTGGACTACGGGTTCACCGACACGCCGACGCAGATCTATCCTCAGTTCCGCGCCGCGCAGGCGAGCGCCCCTGTCGCGCTGGGGCCCATCGGTCCGGAGATCCTTAGCTACGAGTTCGCGCGCACCGTCCTGCGCGATCCCCGGTTCGGTATCCCACAGGGCATTCATCTGTCCGCACATGGCATCACGTCAGGGCCGCTGTGGGACAGGGTGACCCGCAGCATCTTGAACATGGACGGTGAGGAGCACCGGCGGCTGCGCAGCCTGGTGTCGCGTGCCTTCACCCCACGGGCGACCGCACGCATGCACGATGCGATCCATGCCGTGATCAACGAACTGATCGACCAGGTCGAGCCAACCGGGCGGTGCGAGTTCGTCGACGAGATCGCGCGTCCCTACCCGATTCCCATCATCTGCGCGCTACTCGGCGCCCCTCGCGAGGACTGGCAACAATTCTCGAATTGGGCCGAAGACATCTTCAAGATAGTCAGCTTCGATTGTGACCTCGCCGCGGAAGAACCCGTCATCCTGAAGGCGTGGGGCGAGTTCGACGACTACATCGACGAGATGGTGGCCGACCGGCGCAGACGCCTGACCGACGATCTGTTGTCAGACCTGATCCGCATCGAAGAGGGCGGAGACCGGCTGGATGCGAGCGAGCTGCGCATGCTGGCTTTCAGCATCCTGACCGCCGGGACCGACACCACCCGCAGTCAGCTGGGCGCCTCGATGCAAGTCCTGTGCGATCACCCCGCCCAGTGGGAACTGCTGCGGAACACACCGGATTTGGCGATGCGCGCCGTCGAAGAAACGATGCGCCATTCACCGTCTATGTGCAGTACCGTACGGAGCGCTCTCGACGATGTGACCATCGGCGAATATACCTTCCCGGCAGGAACATTCATCATCGTCAACACCTATGCGGCCAATCGGGACGCCACGGTGTATGACGAGCCGGAGCGCTTCGACATCACCAGGGTCGCGCCGCCCCCGATTCTGACCTTCGGCGGTGGCGCGCACTACTGCCTCGGCGCAAACCTGGCCCGCTTGGAGCTGGCCGAAGCGCTGGCGATCCTGGCCCGCCGGCTGCACAACCCGCGCGTGACCGGTGCGACGCCATGGAAACCGCTGCTCGGCCTCAGCGGGCCGACCAGTCTGCCCATGGAGTTCGGCCGATGACCTACAAGATCGACCCGGCCGTCCTGCTCGACATCGCCGGACGAGCGGCCGGTGATGGTGAGCCCGTGCCCCGCGCCGTCGAGCTGCTGGCGCAGGCATATCCGGATCTGATCGACCCGGCGCCCGGTCGCTGGGTGGGCAGCAAGGCGGGCGGCATTCTCGGCAAGGTCCGCTTCCTGTACTTCAGCCCACGTGAATACGTCGTGATCTTCGGTTCGCCGACTGGCACACAGGGCTTTTCGGGGCGCTATAAGCACGTCGACATCCACAAGTTCCTGCTCGCCGGCCAGATCGACTCCTACGACCTGGAGGCCGACGACACCGCCCCGCTACCCGCACTGCTTCCCGGAGCAGGCACCTGCCTGCAGCGCGGTCACGCTCGCGGTCTCACCATCCACCCCGGTTCGTGGCATATCGAGTACGGCCGGGGCGCGGTGGCCACCACGCTTCCGTTCGCGATGGTGGACACCCTGCTCGTGTCGTTGGAGTTCGAGTCGGTGCGTCGTTCGACGACGGAGTTCGCCAAGCTGATCGGGCGCCGGATGCGCAGGCGTTAGCGACCGAAGCCGTTGAGGATCACCGCATTGCATGTCGCGGCAGCCTGACGCAGCTTGACGGCGGCCTGGTAGGCGTCCGAGAAGTACCAGTCATTTGCGGCCTGCACGGATTCGAATTCCAGCAGCACCGTCTGCGTGCACTCCCAGGTGCCCTCGACCACGGTCGGCTTCTGGTCGACCACCAGGATGGTGGCGCCGGCCATGGCCGGCCCTGCGGCCTTCGCATACTCAGCCATCCCGGCCGGGGCGATGATCGTCTCGGTCAGCAGGACGTAACCTTTTGCCACACTTCTAATCTCCTTCTGTGATGCTGATTGCTTGCTCGGGACACCATTCGACGGCATCCCGCACGCCGGAGGCGTATTCGTCGGGCACCTCGTCGAGGAGCACCTCGGCGTACCCGCCGTCGGCCAGGGTGAACACCTCAGGGCAGGCCGTCAGACACATCCCGTGCCCACGGCACCGGTCCTCGTCGACGATTACCTTCACTTGTCGAACTCGAGATGCAGGTCGATCAGCCCGCGCAGGATGAACGTCGGGATGTATTTGTACTGGCGGTTGTCCGGCGAACCGTGCTTGTCCTCGGCAATCCGGATGTCGGTGGTGCGGTCCAGCAGCCGCTCCAGCGCCACCTTGGTCTCCGCGCGGGCAAGCGGGGCGCCCGGGCAGCTGTGGATGCCACGGCCGAAAGCGAGATGCTGCCGGGCGTTCTTGCGCGCCGGGTCGAACGTGTCGGGATCCTCGAACCGGCGCGGGTCGCGGTTGGCGGCCCCGTTGAGGACCATGACGGTGGTTCCGGAGCCCAGCTCGGTCTCCCCCACGGTCACTGGGCACCGGGACAGCCGGAAGTCACCCTTGACAGGGCTTTCGATGCGTAGCGCCTCTTCGATGAAATTCGAGATGAGGCTGCGGTCTGCGCGCAACGCGGCCTGGACCTCGGGCTGCTCGGCGATGACCTTGAGCGCGGTGCCCAACAGCCGGACGGTGGTCTCCTGGCCCGCCGAGAACACATTGGCGGCCACCCGCGCGACGTCGCCCGGGTCGGGGATCGAACCGTCCGGGAAGGTGGCCTCGGCCATCCCGGTCAGCACGTCGTCGCGCGGGTTGGCGCGGCGGTCCACCACGTAGTCGGCGAACAGGTTGTAGAGGAATTCCAGCGGGCTGTGCGATAACGACTCCTCGCTGGTTCCGCCGACGCCACCGCCGGAGTTGTGGGCGATGCCCTTGACGAACGAGTCGCGGTCCTCGGCCGGGATGCCCATCAGATCGGCGATCACCAACAGGGTGAACGGCCCGGCGAACCCTTTGATGAACTCGCCCTGGTCGCCCTCGAGGTAGGTGTCGAGCACCTCGTCGGCGAGCTTCCACATCGCGTCCTCGTTCTCCTTGAGGCGCTTGGGGGTGATCAGGCGCATCAACAGCGCGCGATGATCGGTGTGGGTGGGCGGATCCAGCGTCGGTAGCTGGTCGCTGAACGGCAACTCGTCGCGGTGCTTCTCGATGAGTGCGGTGACCTCGTCCTTGCCCAGGCCTTCCAGCGGGACCGGGAAACCGGGGAATGGACCGGTGACCGAGGTGACCGACGAGAAGGTGTCGGCGTCGTTGTAGACCTGGACGGCCTCGTCCCAGCCGGTCACCATGGTGACGCCGTGCGGGCCGTTCTGATGCACCGGGCAGCCGCTGCGCAGCGCCTCGAAATACGGATAGG
>JAHFVC010000300.1 GCA_023264765.1 Mycobacterium sp.
GCACTTCACATCAGTCGGCTTGAAGCCGGTCTTGGACACCACCTTGACCACCTGCTCGGCGGCGCCCTCAGGCTTGATCGTCGATCCACAGCCGGAGAGCAGGACGGCCAGCGAGGCGACAAGTACCGCTACGGCTACGCGCATCGTCGCAGTATGGCAGACCTGTGAGTCCGCTCACCCGGCATCCTGAGATGATTCACGGCGATGCCGTTGTTGCACGATGACGTGTGCACACACCCAATGTCGAGGAGGCATCGTGACGGCTGAGGCAGTCACCCCGGTGGAAGTACAGCGGGGGGCCTACACCCTGCTGCTGGTGCTCAGCGGTGTCGCACTCGGGGTGTCCGGCGTTCCCGCCCCGCTCTACGGGATGTACGAAGAGGTCTGGCACCTCACCCCGTTGGCAACCACCGTCATCTTCGCCGTCTACGCGCTCGCCGCCCTGGGCGCGGTACTGGTGTCGGGGCGCATCTCCGATGCCATCGGCCGCAAGCCCGTCCTGCTGGGCGCGCTGGTGGCCTTGATCGTCGGGCTCGGCGTCTTCCTCGTCGCCGACAGCATGGCCATGCTGCTGCTGGCACGGGTCATCCACGGCGCCGCCGTGGGCTCCATCGTCGTTGCCGGCGCCGCAGCGCTGCTGGATCTGCGGCCCCAGCACCGGGTGCGGTCCGGTCAGCTGTCCGGCGTCGCCTTCAACATCGGTATGACGGTGGCCATCGTCGGGTCCTCGATGCTGGCGCAGTACGCGCCCCATCCGATGCGCACGCCGTACGCGGTGGTGGCCGCCATCGTGGCGGTCGTCGGCGTCGGGGTCATCGCGCTGCGCGAACCGCATCTGGCCCGCACCCGCGGCCCGATCCGGATCGCGCGGCCGTCGGTGCCCGCGCACATCCGCAGTGACTTCTGGTTCGCCGCCCTGGGCGCGGCCGCGTCGTGGTCGGTGCTCGGCGTCCTGTTGTCGCTCTATCCGTCGTTGGCCGCGCAGCAGACCCATGTGCACAACATCGTGTTCGGCGGTGTCGTCGTGGGCACCACGGCGTTCGCGGCCGCCCTCGCCCAACTGTGGTCGGCTCGCGTGCCGGCGCACAAGGCCGCCATCTACGGCGACATCGGGATGGCGGTCGCGCTCATCATCACCATCCCCGTGCTCGCCACCGGAAACCAGTGGCTGGTCTTCGCGGCCGCCGCGCTGCTGGGCGCGACGTTCGGCCTCGGGTTCGGCGGCTCTCTACGCCATCTGTCCGACGTGGTCCCCGCCGACCGTCGGGGCGAGACGATGTCGGCGTTCTATCTGCTGGCCTACACGGCGATGGCGGTGCCCACCATCATCGCCGGGTGGGCGGCCACCCGTTGGGAGCTGCACACGGTCTTCCCGTGGTTCGCCGCGGCGGTGGCGCTCGCCTGCCTGGGCGCCGCGGGTGTGGGGGCGCTGACCAGTCGCCGGTCAGCTCACGCCGCGGACGTCACCCGGTAGACGTCGTACACGCCTTCGACGTTGCGCACCACGTTCAGCACGTGACCCAGGTGTTTGGGGTCACCCATCTCGAAGGTGAACCGGCTGATCGCCACCCGGTCGTTGGACGTCGTCACCGACGCGGACAGGATGTTCACCTTCTCGTCGGCCAGCACCCGGGTCACGTCGGACAGCAACCGATGCCGGTCCAACGCCTCGACCTGGATGGCCACCAGGAACACCGACGACGGGGACGGCGCCCAGTGCACTTCGATGATCCGTTCGGACTGTTCCTGCAGTGAGGTCGCGTTGGTGCAGTCGGTGCGGTGCACGCTGACCCCGCCGCCGCGGGTGACGAATCCGAGGATGTTATCCCCCGGCACCGGGGTACAACATTTGGCGAGTTTGGTCAGCACCCCGACCGCCCCCGGCACCGAGACGCCGACGTCGTCGCTGGTGCGTTGCCGCACCGGCATGGTGGCCGGCGTGGACCGCTCGGCGATCTCGTCCTCGGCCTCGTCGTCACCGCCGAGTTGGGCGAGCAGCCGCTGCACGACGTGCCGGGCCGAGATGTGCCCCTCGCCGACGGCGGTGTAAAGCATCGAGACGTCGGTGTAGTGCAACTCGCGGGCCAGCGCCGCCATCGACTCGGCGTTGAGCAAGCGCTGCAACGGAAGTCCGCCCCGGCGCACCTCGCGGGCGATCGCGTCCTTGCCGGCCTCCAGTGCCTCCTCGCGGCGCTCCTTGGCGAACCACTGCCGGATCTTGGCCTTTGCCCGCGGGGATACCACGAACGTCTGCCAGTCCCGTGACGGTCCCGCCGTGGTTGCCTTGGAGGTGAAAACCTCGACCTGGTCCCCGTTTTCGAGTTTGCGCTCCAGTGCCACCAGGCGCCCGTTGACCCGCGCACCGATACACCGGTGCCCGACCTCGGTGTGCACGGCATAGGCGAAGTCCACCGGCGTCGAACCGGTCGGCAGCGTGACCACATCACCCTTCGGGGTGAACACGAAGATCTCCTGGACCGCGAGGTCGTAACGCAGCGACTCCAGGAACTCCCCCGGGTCCGCGGCCTCCCGCTGCCAGTCCAGAAGTTGACGCATCCACGCCATCTCGTCGATCTCGGCAGCGGTGTGTCCGGCCGGTAAACCGTTGCGGCCCTTGGCTTCCTTGTACCTCCAGTGCGCCGCGATACCGAACTCGGCGGTGTCGTGCATCTCGTTGGTGCGAATCTGCACCTCCAGCGGCTTGCCTTCCGGTCCCACCACCGTGGTGTGCAGCGACTGGTAGACCCCGTATCGCGGCTGGGCGATGTAGTCCTTGAACCGGCCCGCCATCGGTTGCCACAGCGAGTGCACCACGCCGACCGCCGCATAGCAGTCGCGCATGTCGTCGCACAGGATACGCACGCCCACCAGGTCGTGGATGTCGTCGAAGTCGCGGCCCTTGACGATCATCTTCTGATAGATCGACCAGTAGTGCTTGGGGCGACCCTCGACCTTGGCGCTGATCTTCATGGCCGACAACGCGGTGCCGATCTCGGCGCGCACCTTGGCCAGATAGGTGTCCCGCGACGGCGCCCGGTCGGCCACCAACCGCACGATCTCCTCGTAGCGCTTCGGGTGCAGAATGGCGAAGGACAGATCTTCGAGTTCCCACTTGACCGTCGCCATACCCAGCCGATGAGCAAGGGGTGCAATGACTTCCAGCGTCTCGCGAGCCTTGCGGGCCTGCTTCTCCGGCGGCAGGAAGCGCATGGTGCGCATGTTGTGCAGCCGGTCGGCGACCTTGATCACCAGCACCCGGGGGTCGCGGGCCATGGCGATGATCATCTTGCGGATGGTCTCGCCCTCGGCCGCGGTGCCCAGTGCGACCTTGTCCAGCTTGGTCACGCCGTCGACCAGATGGCCGACCTCGCTACCGAAATCAGTGGTCAGCGCCTCCAGCGAGTAACCGGTGTCCTCGACGGTGTCGTGCAGCAGCGCCGCCACCAGCGTGGTGGTGTCCATACCGAGTTCGGCCAGGATGTTCGCGACGGCCAGCGGGTGGGTGATGTACGGATCGCCGGACCGGCGCAGCTGATCGGCGTGGCGCAACTCGGCCACATCGTAGGCCCGCTGCAGCACCGCCAGGTCGGCCTTCGGGTGGAACTCGCGGTGCACCGCCACCAGCGGCTCCAGCACCGGGTTCACCAGGCTGCGCTGCGCGGTCATGCGACGGGCCAGGCGGGCCCGGACGCGGCGCGAGGCGCTGATCTTCGAGGTGTCCAGTGCCGCGGTGTCACCCGGTTGCGGCGCGGACGCGACGACCTGGCCGGTTATGGGTTCGTCGGGCACGATCACCTCCTCGAGTTAGAGGATATCCCCCACACCGTTCACACCGTGGTCAGGCTGGTGACCCTCAACGGTTGCACGGCGGCCCGCCCGTCCAGCGCCGTCAGTTCGAGCACGACGCCCGCCCCGATGACGTGGGCACCGCTGCGCTCCAGCAGCCGCGCGGCCGCGGCCAGCGTGCCTCCGGTGGCCAGCACGTCGTCGATGACGAGGACCCGGCGCCCGGCCATCTCGATGCCGTCGGCCGGGATCTCGAGTGTCGCCGACCCGTACTCCAGCTCGTAGCGCTCGGCGTGCACCGGCGGCGGGAGTTTGCCGCCCTTGCGCACCGCCAGCACACCGGTACCGAGCTTCAGCGCCACGGCGGCGCCCAGGAGGAAACCCCGGGCGTCGATCCCGGCGATCAGGTCGGCGCCGTCTGCCGCCTCGGCCAGCGCATCGGTGACGGTCGCCAGACCGCGTGCGTCGGCGAGCACCGGGGTGAGGTCCTTGAACTGCACCCCCGGTTGCGGGAAGTCGGCCACGTTGCGGGTCAGTTCCGCGATCACCGCGGCGGCATCAGACACGATTCATCCCTCGAGCACCCATCTGTCCATGTTCCATCCCGCACCCCAGCGGGTCGGATTGGCCTGTACCGCCGTCACCCGTTTGGAGGTCACCAATGTGCGCTGCTGACGGTACAGCGGCAGGGTCGGAATATCGCCCCACAGGATGGGTCCGGCGTCGGTCAGCAGCCTGCTCAGCTCCTTGGGATCCGCGGTCACCGCGAGCGCGTCGATGATCCCGTCTATGCGCTCGTTGGCGTAGCCGGACAGGTTGTTGCCGTTGCCGAAGCGCAGATCGTAGGCATCCAGCGCCGAGGATCCGGTGGAGCCGCTGCCGACCGCACCACCGGTGCTGCCGATGAGGACGTCGATGCTGTTGTCCCGCAAGCTCTGCGGACCCACCGAGTCGCCGGATTCGTCGGTGACGGTGATACCGGCCGCCGCGCAGGACTGCGCGATCGCGCCGACCGTCGCGGCGATCCGCGCGTTGGGGGTCTGGTAGCCGATCCGCACCGACAACGGCTGGTTGTCCAGCGCGGCGCGGGCGGCATCCACGTTGGCCACACTGAACTGCCCTGCTTCGCCGGCACTTTCGGCGGCGGACAGCGCGTCGTCGGCCGTCGTGCTGAGCCGCGCGTTGGCAATCGGCACCTCGGCGTTGCGGGCGATGGTGTCCCGCGGTGTGCACAGCGCGAGGGCACGCCGCGCCGGCGGAGCCGCCAACGGCCCCTGCGCCGAGAAGATCAACTGCTCGATGCCTGCGGACGGCGTATCGGTGCGGGTGTATCCAGCGGGCAGGTTCAGCGTGCCCGACGATCCGGTCGAGATGTCGACCACGTCGAACGTGCCGCGGTTCACCCGCTCCTGGATGTCTGCTCCCCTTGGCCACACCGTCACCCGCTGCGCGACGGGCTTTGCGCCCCACCACTTGTCGTTCGCGATGAGCACGACGGCGCCGTCCTTGGTCACCGAGTCGATCTTGTAGGGCCCCGACGACGGGAACTTCTTGGCGTCGATGTCGGGCCCGAGGTTCCACAGGGTGTTCCACGTCTTCGCGATGCGGTCGATGGCCGGGGCATCCCCGGTCTGCAGGGCCGTGGTCACCGCGCCGTCACCGAGACCGAGTTCGTCTGCGATCACATGCGAGGGCATCAGCGAGGTCGCACCGAACAGCTGCCCGTAGTCGACAACGCCGCGGTCCTGAGCGAACGTGACCCTGGCTTTCTTCGCACCCGGTGTGCAGTCGACCGTGGCGACATCGCGGTATCCGGCCGTGCTGGCCGCGTCGAAACCTGGATTGCGCCCCGATTGCGCCGCCCAGGCCAGCACCATGTCATCGCAGGTGATCGGCTTGCCATCGGAATACACGGCATTGGCGCTGATCTCGTAGTCCAGCACCAGCGGTGACCGGCCGACGACTGCGACGCTGCCGTAGTCGCGGTCGCCGATGATCTGGCCGTCGGGGCCCCGGTAGGTGAAGCCCGTCTGCACCCGCGCGAACGCCTGCGGCCCACCGGATGCGGCACCCGCGACGGTGTTGGTGTTGTAGCTGACCAAGCGCCCGTCGACGGCGTAGTCGATGACGTGGTCAGCTCCGGTGGAGCAGGCCGACAGCCCCATCGCCAGCACGGCAATCGCCGCACCGGCCCGTGCGATCGCCCGCCCGCGCACTAGCGACGCCGCTTGCCCGACGGTCGGTTCGGCCGGGCCGGACGCGCGCCGGGAACGGGCTTGTCCGGAGCCGGGGTGCTGACGGTCGTCGTCTCGACAGAGTCCTCGATCTCGGTTGCTGTCCCACCCTCGGAGGCCGCGCCCACCTTGGCCGCGTTGGTGCGCCGGCGCAGCACCCGCTTGGTGTGCGTGCGCACCAGTTCGGTGCGCTCACGCATCGTCACCAACAGCGGGGTGGCGAAGTAGATCGACGAGTAGGTACCGACGATGATGCCGACCAGCTGCACCAGCGCCAGGTCCTTCAGGGTGCCCACACCCAGCAACCAGACCGCGACCACGATCAGCGCGAGGATCGGCAGCAGTGAGATGAGGCTGGTGTTGATCGACCGCATGAACGTCTGGTTCACCGCGAGGTTGGCCTGCTCGGCGAAGGTGCGCCGGGTGGTGTGCTCGAAGCCGTGGGTGTTCTCCTCGACCTTGTCGAACACGATGACGGTGTCATAGATGGAGAAGCCGAGAATGGTGAGCAGGCCGATGACGGTGGCCGGGGTGACCTCGAAACCGACCAGGGCATACACCCCGGCGGTCACGATGATGTCGAAGAACATGGCGGCCAGGGCCGCGATGGCCATATATCGCTCGTAGCGCACCGTGATGTAGATCGAGACGATCACCAGGAACACCACCAAAGCGATGAGCGCCTTCTTGGTGATCTGGCCACCCCATGTCGAGGACACGGCAGAGTCGCTGATGGCCTGCTTGCTCGCCTTGCCGTCGGAACCCTTGGGCTCGAAGGCGTCGAACAACGCGACACGCAGCTTCTCGGTATCGGTGTTGCTCAGCGTCTCGGTGCGGATCTGCACGGTGGCGGCCGCGCCGTTGCCGACGATCACCACCGTTTCGGGGGCCTTGCCGAGGGCCTGGTTGAACACCGTCTCGACCTGTTCGGCGGTGGCCTGCGCCTTGACGCCGTCGACGGGCATGGACACCTTGGTGCCGCCCTCGAAGTCGATGCCGAAGGTGAAGCCGCGAAGCAGTATCGCGCCGAGCGCCACCGCGACGATGACACCGCTGATGATGAACCACATCTTGCGTTTACCGATGACCTCGAAGGCACCGGTACCGGTGTAGAGCCGGACGAAGAAACTGTGGTGCGGCAAGGTCGAGGACTCGGTCGCATCGAGCGCCGGTGCCTCGACGGCCCCGGAGTCCTCGATGTCGGTGGTGTCAGTGCTGTGTTTGGCCGACATTGTGTTCATCCCCGTCCCGTGGTGTGCGCGGCGCGCCGCTCACGAGCGATCTGCTGCACCGCGCCGAGGCCGTTGAATGCCGGCTTGGACAGCGTCGCCGATTTGGTCGTCAGGTACACCAGCGGCCACGTGACCAGGAACACCACCAGCACGTCCAGGATGGTCGTCAGACCCAGGGTGAAGGCGAAGCCCTTCACCTGCCCGACGGCCAGCACGTAGAGCACAGCTGCGGCCAGGAACGTCACCGCGTTGCCCGACAGGATGGTCTTGCGGGCACGGGCCCAACCACGCGGGACCGCCGATCGGTAGGACCGGCCTTCACGGATCTCGTCCTTGATGCGTTCGAAGAACACCACGAAAGAGTCGGCGGTGGTGCCGATACCGATGATCAGACCGGCGATACCGGCCAGGTCCAGGGTGTAGTTGATGTATCTACCCAACAGCACCAGTAGCGCGAAAACCATTGCGCCAGAAGCGATGAGCGACAGGGCTGTCAGCAATCCGAGCACCCGGTAATACAACAGGGCGTACGCCAGCACCAGCGCCAGACCGACGGCACCGGCGATGAGGCCGGCCCGCAACGACGTCAGACCGAGTGTGGCGGAGACGGTTTCGGCCTCCGAAGACTCGAACGACAGCGGCAGCGAACCGTACTTGAGGACGTTGGCCAGTTCGCGACCCGAATCCTGGGTGAAACGACCGGTGATCTGGGTGCGTCCGCCGGGGATCGCCTCCTGGATCTCGGGGGCGCTGACCACCTGGGAGTCGAGCGTGAACGCGGTCTGGGTGCCGACGTTCGCGGCGGTGAAGTCCGCCCAGATCTTGGCGCCCTCGGGCTTGAACTGCACGTCGACGACGTAGTCGCCGCGCTGCTGATCCAGACCCGAACTGGCACTCTCGATCTGCTCACCACTCATGATCGACTTGTCCAGCAGATACACCGTGGTGTGGTCGGTGGAGCAGGTCACCAACGGCAGGTTGGGGTCGTCGTTGCCGGCCAGCACGTCCTCGTCATTGCAGCGAGTGGCCTGGAACTGCAGGGCCAGCAGCTGAATGCTCTGGTCGGTGCTCTGGCGTAGCTGCTTCTCATCGGAGATGCGCTGGGCCAGATCGGCTTTGGAGCCGGGCGGCGCGGGCGCGGGGGCCGGCGCACCCGGGACACCCGGCGCGCCC